>DATDSR010000001.1:0-21964 GCA_036517855.1 Minisyncoccota bacterium
CCACCTTTTCGATAATTTCGCTTGAGTATTTAAGCCTGTGTAGAGCCGTTTTAGTCATCCTGGCCCCCACCACATCGTGGCCGTAAAAGGTCCAATCTTTGTTCTCCTCGCTCCATCTGCGGGTAGCTGGCTTACCCACGTCGTGCAGGAGTGCACCCATGCGCACGTGCAAGGGCCAATTGCGATCAGCCGAATGTTGCACGGCACGGAGGTTGTGCTCCCACACGTGGTAGATGTGATCGCCGTTTTGCTCGATGCCAATGCCTTCAAGCAATTCAGGCAAGATGTGTGGCAAGAGGTTAAGTTTTTCGCACTGGGCTATGCCGGTTAGGGGTGAGGCGGACATCACAATTTTTGTGAACTCTACTTGAATCCTTTCTTTGGCGATATGGGCCAGCAAGTCCGCCGCCCCGTGGATGGCCGCTGCTGTGGCACTCTCAATGGCGAAACCCAGTTCCGTGGCTATACGCAAGGCTCGCAAGAGACGCAGGGCATCCTCCTCGAAGCGCTCTACCGGGTTACCCACGGCTCTAATGAGTTTGTCCTTTATGTCCTTTTGACCACCAAACGGATCGACAAGATTGTCCGATATGACATCGTAAGCAATAGCGTTGATGGTGAAGTCTCGCCTCTCTAAGTCCTCCTCCAAAGTTTTAGCCCAAGTCACTTCGTCTGGTCGGCGCTTGTCCGTATACTTGCCCTCTTTGCGGTAGGGCGTTATTTCAACATTTTGCAACGAAGGATCATTCTCCCGCCCCGAGTCTTCGGGGCGAGGCTCGCCGAAACTGGTTTGGGCGGCATTTTTCACAGTTACAGTCCCGAAATCATTCTCGTAGAACGTTTCATCGCTGCCAAAAGTAGCCACAATCTGCTCTGGCGTAGCATTGGTAGTGAAATCCCAATCTTTAGGCTTGCGGCCAATCAAGAGGTCACGTGTGCAACCACCTACTAAATACGCCTCATATCCGGCTTCTTTAAGCTTGGTGGAGATGTTAGAGATTTCGTTGGGGATGCTTAGTTTAAGACTCATGATTTGTGCTCGCACCGCGTAGCTTTAGCGGAGTGGTGCTCCCGGAGGGACTCGAACCCCCAACAACAGGTTCGAAGCCTGTCGTGATATCCATTTCACCACGGGAGCAATGTTTATTGATAAAATGCTCAATATCCAATATACTAGCACAGCATTGATAACTTGCGGGTATGGTTTAGTGGTAGAACGCTACCTTGCCAAGGTAGAGACGCGGTTTCGATTACCGCTACCCGCACTAAGATGATTTGCCTTCGTCGTTCAATGGATAGGATATCTCCCTCCGAAGGAGGTGATGCCAGTTCGATTCTGGCCGAGGGCATATGAACGAAGAACCTGTTGTATTAGTTGACGATGATGACAACCAAATAGGCACTTGCCCTAAGGCCTTGGTGCATCATGCAAACACGCCCCTGCACAGGGCTTTTTCGAGTTACATCTTTAACCAAAAGGGTAAGGTTTTGGTGCAACGACGAGCCAAAAGCAAGAAAACCTGGGGTGGAATTTGGTCCAACTCTTGTTGTGGTCACCCTCGCCCAGGCGAGGAGCGAATCGATGCCGTTTCGCGACGAGCCAAAGATGAGCTTGGTATTAGTGTTTACAACCTCAAACAGGTTGCCCCGTATCAGTACCGCTTCGAGCTCGATGGAGTGGTCGAAAACGAGATTTGCCCTATCTTTGTTGCTCGAACTAACGACCAAGTTATGCCCAATCCGAGCGAAGTAGAGGAGTATTTGTGGCTCTCTTGGCCCGAATTTAAGGCTCACATTGAGGCAAACAAAAATAGCTATTCTCCATGGTGCAAAGAGCAGGTTAAGATCCTAGAGGACCTCGAAGAACTGGGGATAACCCTGGGGATAGAGGGGATAACGGACATCGCAATTAGTCAAAAACGGCTCTAAATATAGAAATCAAAAAGACATATGACCGATAGGCCAGACAGGGCGCAGGTAGGCAAAATAGGGGAGGATACGGCCTGCAAGTACCTCCAAAAGCACGGTTTTACTATCATTGAGCGCAACTATTGGCAGAAGTGGGGAGAGATAGACGTGGTGGCTGAAAAGGACAAAGTCCTTCACTTCGTTGAGGTCAAGTCTGTTATTCGCGGGGTCCGACTCACCCCTCGAAGCCTGGCTTCGAGGGGGCCCGGAAGCCTGACTTCAGAACCCGATTACGACCCAGAGGAAAATGTCCACCCATGGAAATTGAAGCGGTTATCTCGTGCCATCCAAACCTACCTCCTCCAAAGAAATGTGCCAGACGACAAAGAATGGCAGGTAGACGTCCTAACCGTCGAACTCGATTTTGAAACTCGGCGTGCCCGGGTCAAGCTCCTTCCCGACATTGGGTTGTGACTATTTGTTTGGGGCCGGAGTGTTTGAGGGAAGGATTTTACCTGTGCAGGGGTCGTAGAGAGTGTAGCCGGCAGGTACCCTCATATCGAACAGGTCAGAGGGGAATGATTCCCGGGGTTCGATTTTAAGGTCAAACTCGGTTTTGTTGAGGTCCCCTCCGTGGTAAAAGTAGCGAATAAGCGGCAAAAACGTTTCTGCGTCGTACATCACCAACTCAAAATAAGGCGTTACTGGCCAACCCTTGGCGTCACTCACTTTTATCGCGTAGGCTTTTTTGTTGTTGTAGAGCGTTTCTCCTTCCAGGGTGATAGTTCGAGGGTCAGGGTAGTCTGAAGAGAGATCCATAAAATATTGATAGGGATTATAGCGCGGAATAAACAGCGAAGTACCCTCGCCAAGTTCGCCACATTGAAAGAGCCATTTGGCGCTTTGTTCTGATGGGTCGGTATAAAGCGCCAATCTGTTGCCGCCATATACGTTCCCCTTTGTAATATAGACAAGTGAGCGACAGCTATTCCCCGGACCAGTTGGCACGCAAGAGTCTCGATATCTATCTATCCCAGTTTCCAAATCAACCCAGAACTCGAATTCGCGTCCTCTAAGATTTAGTTCTTTGTTAATCTCCCTCCCGTGCACAACACCAGGTTTGCTTGTGGTCGTCGCTATGTCTGACCACTCGACACGTTGGACATTTGGTCCCAGCAAAGAGTCTAACTCGTTTTGCGCTTTCAGAAGAGATTCCCCAGGGTCCCCCGACTCGGCGTTTTTGTTGTCGTTCTGCTGCTGCCTGCTCGCGGGGGCAACCGTGACAGTTCGAAAAGGTACATATTTTAGAGCAGTGGCATCCAGTATTAGGGCCAAAAAAACCAGGATAATAATAATCGCGGGGATAATTCTCGAGCTTTTCATGCCGCAAGTATATCACCGTGATGTATAATTAGTAACGATTACTAACCTAACTAATTATATGGATATCGTCATAAATTATTGGGCGGTTTTGGTGGGGGGTATCGTTAGTGTGGTGCTGGGGATGATTTGGTATAACCCCAAAGTCTTCGGTACGGCTTGGATAGGGGCTCAAGGCAAATCGATGGATGAGATGCTCGCCAAGATGAAGGTCTCGGGCAAATCAATGACGAGCCAATACATTATCCAAATCGTGGCCGCGCTTGTAATGAGTTATGTGCTTGCGCACTTTGTATCGCTATTGAGTTTCGTAACTTTCAGCGCTGGGGCCCAACTCGGCTTTTGGCTCTGGCTCGGCTTCGTAGCCACGGCTATGATAGGCATGGTGCTCTGGGAGGGCAAACCGTGGAAGTACTATTCAATAGTGGCCGGCTACCACTTGGCGAATATGTTAATTGTCGGAGGTCTCCTCGCCGCCTGGAGTTAGACGTTTGGTTCGGTGGCGCCCTCCCAAGCCATCTTGAAGATGGTCCGCATGGCTTCGGCGATGGCGGGGCGCTTTATGATAGTGCCGAAGCGCGGTTCTTCGAAGGCGATGTGAGCCACATTGTCGTTCCAAATTAATGTTTGGCTTTTAAGGGTTTTGAGCGCCGGCGGCATAAGTCTGTAATTATAATATGGTCCGAGCAGATCCTTCACCTCCTTGGCTATTGTTTCAGTCGAGTCGCGGCTAAGCAAGTCGTGAGTGAAGACTTGGCGCTTCTTTAGCAAGGTGTGGTAGCGTTCGAAGAATGGTCGATTAACTTCATAAAGCAACTTGGTTGATTCAACCGAGAGGACCACGTCTGTGGCGTCGAGAGTTTGAAGGAAGATGTCTTCGATTTGATCTAGCCCATCATAATATTCAATTGATGGTTTGTTGCGTTGTGCCTTATACAAGTCGTGGAGCTCGGGCATTACTGATTCGACAGCATCACGACGCTTTTCAATGGCGCGGATTATCGATTTGGGATTTTGAGCCAGGTACACGTAGCGAGATTTGTTGCGCTCGCGATCAATCAAATCCATATCATCAAGCTCACGCAAGATGTTGTAGCAATTAGTGCGGGCAATGCCCGTGCCCTTCGAAATTTGCGGCGGGGTAGAGAGGCCCTCGGCCAGCAAATAAAGGTACACCTTTATTTGCGAGCCATTTAGGCCCATTAGCTTAAGACTAGACGTCACCGTACTGATATCACCTGATTTTGTCATTAAATTGTAAGTTAATAATATTCTTTATTTAAGAGCCATATTACCACCGTATAAATTCGTGTCAAATTTAAATATACCCTAAGCAAAATTTCAAATAACATTTGCACAGGTTCGAACGTTGACATCGGTTCAGAGAAAGAAGGAGGTGAAGCCACGATGCTACTCCTCGCATTGGAATACCTGGTGATGGCCACGGTTCTCGCGGGCGTTATCACCCAGGTCATAGCGCCCATTCTCAAGGGAGACCCGCTCTTCCCGATACTTCGGTCGAATCCGGAGCGGGAACTGCGCCGCGAGTTCCAAAACAGGATGGCCCGACTCGCCAAGCTCAAGCTCGAGGATCAGATTGCTGGGCTTGAACTTGAGATAGAAACTAAAAAAGTGGAGCAACTTCGCAAACAACTCGAGCCAAGTCCCATGGACATGCTCGGTGAAGAGCTCGAACGAAGAAGGAGGGAGGCAGAGAAAGATCGGTAGTAGTTCGTCCGCACAGCAACAGTAAATCCAAACCGAGCGAGGTACTCGCTCAGTAAGAGGTTCCCAGTGAGCAGATCGTCAGAAGGTTTCCCAATCGGTCGCATGGTCGCGCTCGTATTCGCGATCTTCGCCCTCGGTCTGGTCTTGTACATGTCGGGCTCGATCGTCGAAAACGTCGATGCCAACGAGATCTGCGTCGTCCAGTCGCCCTTCAGTGGCAAGCTGACATGGCACATGGAGCCCGGGGTCAAGATGCAGCTCTTCGGCAAGGTCACCAAGTACGAGAAGCGGACCCAGTTCGAGTTCGAGAAAGAGAACGCCATCAAGATCCGCTTCAACGACGGCGGCCACGCCACCATCTCGGGCTCCATTGCCTGGGAAATGCCGACCAACGAGCCCAACTTGAGAGAGATCCACGCCAAGTACGGCGTCCAGGAGGGCATTGAGGGGCAACTCATCCGCACCGTCGTCGAGAAGGCTGTCTACATGACCGGGCCCCTGATGTCGAGCAAAGAGTCGTATGCCGAAAGGCGCAACGAGCTCCTACACTACATTGTGGACCAGGTGCAGAACGGAGTCTACGAGACTGACACCGAGACCGTCCGCACGGTCGACCCTCTCACAAATAACGAGAAGACCGTTACGGTCGTCAAGATTGTCGAGAAAGACGGCAAGGTGTCACGAGGTGATGTGTCACCACTCGACCAATTCGGTATCCACACCTTCAACCCCTCTATCAACGAGATCGCCTACGATGACACGGTGGAGAAGCAAATCCAGTCTCAACAACAGGCGATCATGCAAGTCCAGACAGCTATTGCCAACGCTCGCCAGGCCGAACAGGCTGCCATTACGGCGGAGAAGAACGGTCAGGCAGCGGCGGCCGAGGCAAAGTGGAAGCAGGAGGTCCTCAAGGCACAGGCGGTGACGGAGGCCGAGCAGAAGCTCGCCGTGGCCAAGCTCGACGCCGATGGCGCCGAGCAGTACAAGCGCAAGAAGCTTCTCGAGGCCGAAGCTGACGCCGGTTACAAACGTCAGGTCATGCAGGCCAACGGAGCACTCGACCAGAGACTGGCGGCTTGGGTGGAGGTCAACAAGGCCTACGCCGACGCGATCAAGGGCTACACCGGTCGCTGGGTGCCGGAGGTCATGATGTCCGGCAACGGTGCTGGTAACAGTCCGAGTGGGGGCAACCCTGCCATGGACATGTTCCAGCTCGTGGGTCTCAAAACCGCCCGCGACATCGGCTTGCAAATCGCCGACGAGACGCCAACAACTACCAAGGCCAGTGTCCCTGGCCGCTAACCTCTGAACCGATAACTAGACTCAAGTAGCCTGCAAGGGCGCAACGAGTCGGGCCCAGGTACGCTATGCGTCCTGGGCCTTCTTTTGCCAATTCGATTTATCGAATTGAGCATCCCGCCGAAGCTCGCGTAGCTAGATGCGAAGGGGGACGGGCTATCGTCCGACGTCTGCTTTAGTAATTTCATCCGGCACGTCCAAGTCCGGAGCGATATTGCTTTCGGCGGTGTAGAGGAAATAACCAGTCCGGCCATTACCATCCGGGCAATACGTTACTGTGTCGCCGGGGTGGGTGACACTAACTCGATAAAGTGGGACATTTTTGCCATCAATCATAACGACCGAGCGTGGGTCTTCCCAAGCGAGACTGAACTCTGTATCTTGACCATGTGGCACGAGTCGTCGAGCCGCCCGCCACAGGCTGTCGCCTTTGCCAATCACCTCGCAGGGGTACTCGGCGGGGGTAATTGGTTCACGCACAACTTCGGGTTTTGCCGGCTTGGATTGCAGAGTGCCGGAGGCAATAGGTGCTGGTTTAACAGGAGAGACACTTTTAGGCTCACGGCTGGCACTGTCTGTTAAGAACAGAGCTCCCAAAAATGCCGCGGCTCTGGCCAACCTCCCCCCCCAGCCTCGGCGTCTCTTAGGCGCTGGTTGTGGCTTGGGAGCTTGTCCCACGATTGGCGGAGGAGTTGATTTAACAGCCTTAGCCACGGCCGGCGCTTCTTCCGCTTGTTTCTTGGCCTCGGCCTCTTTGATAGCCTTAACGTCTTCATCGGTGATGCCGCCCAGTTCCATTTTTTCGAGTGTCTCCAGCTCCTTTATCCTCTCTTCACGAGCTTTCGCAACAAACTCGTCTTTAGCCGCTTGTAGAATTCGCCGAATATTCTCGGTGCTTGTTGAAGATGAGGCTTTCATTGTTTCCTGCAGCTCAGCGATTCTGGCAATCTTTGCTTCATTTGTATCCTTGATTTCGTACAGAGCATCAAGATTTATAAGCACGCTGTTTTCGGTTGCGCTGTTTCTACGCTCCAATGCCCTGGCTATCGTGGCCCGAGTGTGGCCCGGTTCTATCTCGATCTCCTTTTGACCCTCGTCCTCACCCACCGGCGCGCTAGCCGCGGCCACCTCGGCTCTGCTAACCTCTAATTCCTTTTCTAATTCCCTGTCTACGTGCCGTTTTATATCTGCCATTGGCGTAGCGCCTCCACCGATTTTCGCCCCGACCTCTTTCCCTAACACGATAAACTTTGTCTTGTTCATCCCCTGATCACTAGCGTAACTTTCCAGACGTCGGGTAACAATGTCAAAACGATTTTGGAGTGTTTGATTAAGCTCGATTCTTAAGTGTAAATCATGAATTTGACCATAATATAAGGCGCACGCCGATAGAGTTAACGCGCCCGGGCCGGATTCGTCGGCAGTCAGGTCCTCCTCTATGGAATCCAAAAGTTTAGTGAATCTTGCAAGCAGTTCGTCCTGTGTTTCGGTTTCACCTGCTTTTTGGACTACAGCTTCTTGGTATTGCGCTGGGGGTGATGTGTACAATGTTCCTTCTGCGCTTTGTTCGGTAAGTTGCTCTCTGACATATTCCAACACTTTAGCTAGATCTATGCCGGCACCGATTTTTTCACTAGCTGCCTTGCTTAGTCCCGCAAATTTTTTTCTATCAACCCCACATTGTTCTGAATAAGTTGCAAGTTTAACAGCCGCGGCATGCAATCTGGTCTTTATTTCTCCCGTCCCCTTAGCCCCGGCCTTTACTATGCCTAACACTTGAGCGTAGGATAAGATTAACCCTTCTAGGGCCAGACCACTTGTGGCGGGGTCAGTCTCATGGGCCTTCAATTTGCTTTCAATGACAAATAGCAAATCATCAAGCTCTTCTTCTCTTGTGGCGCCTCTTTCCGCTGTCGCTTTACCTTTTGTTTCCATATTGGTTATTATAGGCTTGGGGGTATTGTATAACATCGTCTACCCTTTCACCATAGGTTTTATGCGGGATACCGGAATCGAACCGGTGACACCAGTTTGGAAAACTGGAGTTATACCATTTAACTAATCCCGCTCCTTATCATTCGGGGCGCCGAGAATCGAACTCGGTCCGTCTGCTCCCAAAGCAGATATACTACCGGTATACTACGCCCCGCCTTCGCCAAGGCTACGGCGGGCAGGCCCGTAACCTTAACTTGTGGCTATCCTAACATAAAAATTGTAGAATGGCTCTGTTTGCGGGCCATCGGATAGTGGTAGTCTATGCGCATGGGGTGCGTATGGCTGCAGTTCGATTCTGCCTGGCCCGATAAATCAAGGCGTGTGGTAGACTTTATGTATTATGAAAAAGCCAACAGGAAAATCTTTGGCCCTTGTTTCTTTGGACAGCGTTAACCGATCTATCCGCATTGTGCGTGGTCAGCAGGTTATCCTAGATTCGGATATTGCTGCACTCTATGGCGTGCCGACACGAGCCTTGAATCAGGCCGTCGTACGCAACCGCGAACGCTTCCCCACGGACTTTATGTTCCGACTGGGGAAAGAAGAGTTTCGAAATTGGAGGTCACAAATTGTGATATCCAATCCGAGAGCTAAGATGTCGGTTCGGCAGGCACCCTACGCCTTCACCGAGCAAGGGGTGGCCATGCTCTCCAGCGTGCTCCGGAGTAAGCGGGCCGTTCAGGTAAACATTGCGATAATGCGTAGCTTTGTAAGGATGCGTAAGGTGCTTGCTTCACAAGGCTTGCTGGACCAAGTCGAGGAGTTGAAAAGCAGATACGGCAGGAACTTTAAGAACGTATTCGAAGCAGTGGAAGAATTTCGCTCCCTCTTCGAAGCAATTTATATGCTTATGTTACCCAAAGAAGGGCCTCGCTCACCAATCGGTTTTATTCAGGATGATGCGAAAAAGTAGGCGCATGATTCAAAATTCGCAAAATTTGCATACCCATACTTGGCTCTCGGATGGCAAGATGACACACCGGGAGACGCTTGATGTGGCTCTCGCCAATGGGTGCAGTGTGGTGGCTTTCACCGATCACGATGTTTTGCCGAATGACGAAACACTTGCTGAACTTGAGAGTTTGCGCGCTCACGCCTGCAAGTGGGTGATGGGGATTGAGATATCAACCACCGACCCGCATATGATTGGTTTGTTCGTGGATCCGCGCAACGGTGCGCTCATTGAACACACGCGAGTGATGAAAGACACGCGAATTAAAAAAACGGAAAATGTGGCAAGCAATTTGGCCAAGCTCGGTTTCGAAATAACAGCCAAGGAAATAATTGATTTGGCGGGTGAAGGTTCCGTGGGCAAGCCTCACGTGGTAGAAGTGCTTATGAGCAAGTCAAAGAATGTGGCACTGTTGCGAACGTTTATAAAAAAAATGGAAGAGGCAGCCAAAACGGATACCGATTTAGCTCGTGATTACACAGAAGCATTGGAAGGAAGTCAGCGAGCTGGCCTTGGGCGTTTCGTGTATCCAATCTTTTTACGTAAGAACTCTTTTGCGGCGGGCGTTTACGAGGACTACGATGCTTCGCCATCGATTGAACAAGCGGCAACTTTGATTCGCAATGCTGGTGGTGTGGCCGTTATCGCTCACTGGCATACGAGCAAAAAGACTTTGCCTCTCGAAAAGCTCGAGCAACTTTTGCGCGACAAAGTAATTGATGGAGTCGAAACCGTGTGGGGTTTGAGCGCCTATGGCACAAGCGGCGAAGATGAAATGCGTGCTGATAGACGTGCCGTTACCGAAATTGTTGAGAGAACTGGTGCCCTTGGCACACCCTCACTTGATGCGCACAAGAGAGAGGACTACGAACTCTTCGGCCGTCAAACCTTCTTCGCCAAGGAAACTGTGGGTATGGTAGAGAAGCTTATAGCAACCTCCGGCGTCTCCACCAAGTTCTCAAGTCTATGAAAGCGCGGTCGTGGGTAGAGATTGATACGAAAGCCCTCAAGCATAACCTAGGTGCATTTCGTAAGGTGGTTCGAACGAGCAAGATTATGGCCGTGGTTAAGAGCAATGCTTATGGCCACGGGATGGTGGAGTGCGCAAGGATACTTACACAGGCGGGCGCGAGTTGGTTTGGGGTTGATGACATAAACGAAGCTTTAGATCTTAGACGAGCAGGTCTTAAGTTGCCCATACTCGTATTAGGCTACACGCTCTCTAGCAGATTCCCAGAGGCAGTGAAACATAAGATATCCCTTACCGTTTCAAGTATTGAATCATTGAGACATTGTTTGCAATCCGCCAGCTGGCGGAGCAAATTAAAAATCCACCTCAAGCTTGAGACTGGCTTGAATCGTCAAGGAATCACAGAAAATGAACTTGCCTCTATGCTAGTGTTTTGCAAAAGACTGCAATACCGAAAGATTAAAATCGAAGGAGTCTATTCACACTTTGCCGCGGCGGAATTGGCAGATCAGAAAAAATACAAAGACTATTGCAACAAGCAGATGGATAATTTTGAGCGTATGGCTAAACTGTGCGAAACCGAGCTTGGCACAGTTTTGATAAAACACATGGCCGATACAGCGGCGGCCGTTTGGCTACCCCGTTCGCGCTATGACTTAGTGCGCGTGGGCATTGGGCTTTATGGCCTTGATCCAACATCCGAAGTTTCTCGTCCCCTCTCCCGAGGTCGGACCTTGGGATCCCTTAAGGTCCGACCTCTGATCCCGGCCCTCTCTTGGTATTCAATCGTCACCCAAGTAAAGGAGGTGAAGAAAGGCGAACCGGTTGGATACAACCTCACCGAGCGAGTTAAGCAAGACTCGCAAATTGCGATAGTGCCAGTGGGCTACTGGCACGGTTACCCTAGAGCCCTGTCGGGCTCGGGCGATCGCCATCTTGGCGGTGTAGCCCTGGTCAAAAATAAAAAGTGCAAAGTGATAGGTCGCGTGTGTATGGACATGATGATGATTGATGTAACCAATGTTCCCGGTCTTAAGCCCGGTGACGTTGTCACATTAATCGGTCCTAAACTTTCAGCCGAAGAAGTGGCCACGAAAGCCGGCACGATAAATTACGAACTCGTCACTCGCATCAACCCGTTCCTACCCCGTTACTTTGTGTGAAGACTAGCCTACTATCTCTCGGATTTTCTTGATGATCTCCGCGAAGGAGAAATGGGCTTTGACTAAGTAATCAGTGGCGCCGAGCTTCTTGGCTTTATCGATGTCTTCCTCTTGACCCAGGTTGGATAGAATAAGTACTGGGATGTCTTTAAGCCGCTCTTGTTTCTTGATTGACTCTAGGATTTCGTAGCCACTCATGCCGGGTAGGATGAGGTCGAGTACGATGATATCTGGACGTGGTCCGGTCTCGAGTAGGCCAAGTGCTTCCTTGCCTGTGGTTGCGCTCTTTACCACAAAACCTTCGGCTTCTAGTTTTTGCCCTGCGATTTCGCGAAGGAAGCGGTCATCCTCAACTATCAGTATGCTCTTGCGAGCGCCAGGTGTTGCCGCACTCGAATTTGAAGTTTGGTTTACTGGTGTCGGCGTTGTGGCTACCGGCGGGGGGTTAGTTGTTGTGGGTGCTGTAGATACGGACACGTTACCTGCGCGCAAAACCTCGGCAACCTTCTCGAGTACGTCACTTGAGTCAAAGATGGCTTTAATAAGGAAGTCGCGCACTCCAAGAGCTCGAGCCTTTTTGATCTGTTCGGCATCGTCTGAATTAGAGAGGGCAACAACGGGGATTAGTTTAAGTGTCGCGTCCTTGTTCATCTCCTCAAGCACTTCAAGTCCGTTCTTAATTGGTATCAAAATGTCGAGCAAGACAAGGGCTGGTCTCTCGCTTTTGATAATCTCAAGAGCTTTGGCACCATCTTCGGCCCCAAGGGCAGTGTACCCCGCGCCAGTGAGTTTACTCATCAAAATCTCTCTCAAAATGACGTCGTCCTCGGCAATCAAGATTTTTTGTCCCATGTTACTATTGTAAAGGTATTGTAAGTATTATACAAATGCCGGCTGTGATTTGCCATCATTATCTCTTGGAGCGTCAGATAAATTGATGGTGAATGTAGCCCCATCCCCTTCTTTAGAGACACAGGTAATGGAGCCGCCGTGGGCCTCTATTATGTGTTTAGCGATGTATAATCCTAAGCCGGTGCCGGTAGTACGTACGCGCTTGGCGTTTTCAGCCCGATAGAATTTGACAAATAACTTAGCTTGATCACCTTGTGGTACGCCGATGCCGTGGTCGGTTATGGTGATAGTTACCCCGGTATCTCTTGCTTGGGTGGTTATAGCTACACTTGATCCAGACGGTGAGTAATCAATGGCATTGTCGATAATATTGGATAGGGCTATGCCTATGCGCTCTTTGTCGAGAGTAATCATTTTGCCCGGGGTCTTTGTGTTTTGTTCGATACGAATCTGTCGCGTGCTCGCCTTCTCTTGATGATCGGCGATAATTTGTACAATCAGCGCGCCAATATCTACTGGCTCAAACTTGTAACTAAACTTGGCTTGCTCAACTTTTGAGACATCAAGGATATTGGAGACTAAATCAATCATCTGCTCGTTTGTGGCAAGGCCTTTCTTAATCATCTCGCTTTGTTTGGGCGTGACCGCTCCAGCATCACCGTCCTGCAAACTCTTTAATATCCACTTGGTACCAGTGAGCGGGGTGAGGAGTTGGTGGGAGACGATTGAGACGAGGTCGTTCTTGTGCGTTTCAAGCACCGTCTCGATGGTGACATCACGGACAATCTTGATGTAGCCTAGGAGTGTCTTAGATGAGGGGTCTGTTTTGGGTATGGTGTAGATGCGCAGTTTAGTGATGTCCCCCTCGACTGCGCTCGGGGCAGGCAAGAAGACGTCGTAACTGTAGGACTTCGTGCCTTGGGTAACCGCCTCCTTGGGTGGGTTAAGAACTTGCACAAGAATCTTTTCGGTCGGTGTTTGAGTGGCCTTGTCGCTGAAACTTCGGTTAACAACACTCGCCGCTTCGATGCCGAGGATTCTTTCGGCGGGATGGTTCATCCGCACTATTACCATATCGCGGTCGCACTCTATCAATCCATCATCCAAACTCTCAAGGATGACCGATGTTTCGTCAAACTCATGGGCAAGTTGCTTCACATGTCTGTGCAAGCGCTGGTTACGTATACCAACGGCGATGATGCCCAGTATCAAAAGCAGAGTGATGAGTGTGTACACAGCTTAAGTATAAGTCCCAAACCTCAAAGTTCAAAGCTCAAATAAACAGAGGCCAGTCCTCCTCGTGGGAGGTCTGGCCTCTGTTCGTCGTAGTTCGTAGAGAAAACTATTTCACCGCGTCCTTGAGACCCTTGGCGGCGCGGAATTTAGGGACCTTCATAGCAGGTACGGTGATAGCTTCGCCTGTGCGAGGGTTGCGAGCCACGCGACTCTTGCGTTGTTTAACAGAGAAGATACCAAGACCGGCGATTGAGACCTCGTCGCCCTTCTTTAGGGCGCCCACGATGGCCTCGATGACACTCTCCATAGCTTGTTCGGCCGCCACGCGCGTGCCGCCCAAAACTTTGTGAAGCTCATCAACCAATTGTGCTTTGTTCATTAGACTTTTATTAGGTTGATAACATTTTCCTCCCTACTAACCATTATACTCCTTGCCAAAATGCAAGCAATAGAGCCGTGGCTTGCCTGTGGATATAGATTTTAGGCCCTATTTACGTTTTAATTTGACTTTTAGATTAAAGTGTGCTTAACTTGTAGCAGGAAATGAAAGGGGGTGACCCGATGGGTTCCCAAATCTCAGGAGCGCTGGTCCTTTACTGCATCCTCCTCCTCGCCGCCATGCTGGGCTTCCGCAAGCACCGGCCTTCGCGTACTGTCTGTTGGGTGGTTGGCTGCATGTCGTTCTGGTGCGCTGTCGGGGTTTTCGTGCTCATGATCAGGCTGAAGACCATGCACCCACCCTATCCGGGCATGGAGGTCCTGGAGTTCGTGGTCGACGGCATGGCTTTTGTCATATTCGTTGCCCTGATGGTCATCGGCAACTGGGCCATGTGGGTGACTTTGGTTGGTGGGGACGACCGCTTTGCCAGGGAAGTGAGCGAGGTGGTCGATGAGGAGTCGGAGGTCAACTCCCAGGAAAGTGACTTCTCGGAGGCCGAAGACGAAGTTCCTCCCGTCCCGGGAGATGGCGACGAGAACAGCACTTGCGGGAGCTATCCGCTCTAGCGCGAAAGTTAACGGGCCCGGTCCAGCGATGGATTCGGGCCCGTTCGATATTTATGCAACATTGCGGGCAATTTCGAGCAGGATTTTGAACACTATTTGAAAAGAAAGAGAGCCCACCCCGGTCAAACCGTGAGCGAGCTCTCGTGTGTCCATGTTTCACTTCTTCACGACGACGATGTTACTGATGTGACCCTCTAATTCCAGGGGTCTTGTCACTAGTACGGCTTCGCCCCTGTAGCTGGTTTCCACGAAGCCCATCACGACGTTGCGACCGTACTTGTTCACCCCGACACTACCATAGGCGTAGACCTGTTCGCAGTCACCCATGAAATTCTTGTCTGCGAGACGGGCTGCGAGCAGTTCTTCGAAGTGGAGGGGTCTGTACCCAGCCCGATCCATCATGGTAAGCACTCTGTTGAGTGGAGCACTGTCACAGAACGTACTCCTATCGTCAACTATCGGCAAGACGTAACTGTCTCTTGCTTGGGGTTTGAAGCCGAGGGCCTGCCAGCCTCCAACTTTCAACTCTTCCTCACTCCACGAGAGTTCCGCCTGACAGGCGGCCCAGGCCGTTGCAACCTCGCCGACGTGAACGTCCTTGATGCAACGATTCCCGTGGAAAGTGGGTGAGTTCTTGACCAGCTCGACGATCTCTGCGAAGAGATCTTCACTGTCAGCGAGCCGGGCCCAAAACTTATCGTCGGCGGCGACCTTGCTGCCAGTTGCCACCGCTTTGTGAATGAGATCTAGCTCCTTGCCGAACATAGCGTTTCTCCTTCTATCGGTGTTTTCTCGACCGTTCTGGGCATATTATAGAGGGGGACTTGACATCTGTAAACACTTAGACTAATATGATACTATATTAAACAAACAGTTTAACTAGCTAAAATGATACCAAATCCACGCGCGCACAAACTTAGTCCCGAGAGTGTTTTACTCGAGATTCTCTCACGCAAGGCGCGTTTGACTAGTAATGAGGCTAGGGAGTTCTTCCTTGCTAAGTACGATAAGGGTATGTCCGTGCAAGGGTTCTATAAAATGGTCAGACAACTTATGCTCGATAGGGTGATAGTGAAGAACAACGGCTTACTTTCTTTAAACAGTGGTTGGGTGCAGAGCCTGGTGCAGTTTACAGATAGGGTGAAGCGTACTTACCTTAGTTCTGAGACAGTGAAGACCTCGATTATTTTGGAAGAGGGGGAGAAGAAGACGTTTACCTTCGATCGCGTGACTGAAATGGATGACTTCTGGGATCACGCCCTCTTGACCGTCATATATCATTACGAAAACGATAAGCGTATCGACAAAAATGCTTATAGCAAAAACTATTTCTCTTGGATTCAGGTATTACGTAACACCACTGAACAAGCGCTTGTGGATTCTTTTTCTCAAATGAAGATTAACTGGTATATGGCCAGCGGCTCGCACTCACTCCTAAATTCTTTGGTACCTAACCTGATAAGCAAGCCGAGCTTCCACTTCAAGCTCTATGACAAGCTTGCCGGTTACGGTAGCGACTCCGAGAACTTCCACATTACAGTGCTAGGCGACTTCATCTTCGAGACAAGTTTACCCAGTTACGTGTTCAACAGTATTAAGGAGATGTTTGAGACAGCCAAAGGGATTGGAGACTTTAAGGCGAGTGAGATTGAGCGACTCATCAGTGAGCCATCGAGAACTACTCTCACTCTCTCGCGCAATGCCGCTCGCGCTCAAGAGATCCGAGAGGAAATCAAAAAAATCTTTAAGAAAAAGTAGTTTATCTCGCGTGTTCGATAACTCTGGTCTCGCGGATGACGCAGACTTTGATTTCGCCGGGGTAGCGGAGTTCGGCTTCTATGCGGCGGGCTAGGTCTTGGGCGAGTTTGAGGGCGTCTAGGTCGGTGATTAACGTTGGATTAACGAAGATGCGGATTTCGCGACCGGCGGCTATGGCGTAGCTCTTCTCCACACCCGGGGTGTTGTTGGCCAAGGCCTCGAGGTCTTGGAGGCGCTTGATGTAGTTCTCTACACTATCGCGGCGTGCACCAGGTCTGCCACCTGAGATGGAGTCAGCTGTTTGCACAATAATGCTTTCGATTGTTTCGTAGGGGTATTCCTCGTGGTGACTTTGCATGGCCTGGATAATCTTGTTATCAACGCCGAACTTCTGCAATATCTTGCGGCCAATCTCCACGTGCGTGCCTTGCACCTCGTGGTCAACTGCTTTGCCAATGTCGTGCAAGAGCGCGCCGGCCTTAGCCACACTCACGTCGGCCCCAAGCTCCTCTGCCAACATCCCTGCGATGTGGGCCATCTCGGTGGAGTGTTGTAACACGTTTTGACCGAAAGATGTGCGGAAGTGGAGTCGTCCCAGGATAGCGAGCAACCTCGGATCGAGGTTGAAGATGCCTGTTTCTACGAGCGCCGCTTCGGCCTTCTCTTTCATTATCTTATCCAAGTCACCCTTGGCTTTGGCCACCATCTCTTCAATGCGAGCTGGTTGGATGCGGCCGTCTTTAATCAAGTTCTCAAGCGCGAGGCGTGCCACTTGGCGACGAACTGAATCGAAGCTCGAGAGTACAATCGAACCAGGCGTTTCATCGATAAGTACTTCCACCCCAGCCGCGCGCTCAAAGGCGCGGATGTTGCGTCCCTCTTTGCCAATGATTTTACCCTTCACTTCATCCGATGGGATGGGCACATTGGTCGACATTGTTTCACTCGCGGTAGAGTTGGCCAGGCGTTGGATAGATGTAGCCAAAATGTCCTTGGCCCTGCGATCGAGACGCTCCTCGGCCCCAATCTCAAGCTTTTGCATGCGCACCATGATGTCCTCCTCGGCCTTCTTTTCAACAGCGGCAAAGAGACTGGCCTTGGCCTCATCACGTGAGAGCCCGGCCACTTCGGCCAACTTCTTTTCTGTCTCTTCTTTAGTGCCTTCGATGCGTTCTTTAATCTCTTTAAGTTCGGCAATTTTTACTTTGATACCCTCGATCTCCTTGTCGATGTCACCTTGGCGTTTGTCGAGTAGGGCATCTTTGCTAAGTAGTCGTTCTTCAAGTTTGCGTTGAGTTGCCTCCTTCTCGGCTATCTGCTTCTTAGCCTCTTCTAAAATCTGGGTTGATTTGCTTGTGGCTTCGGCTACAACATGGCTGGCTTTAGTCTCGGCCTCCATCATTCGTGCCTTGATGGTGAGCTCCATCGAGCCCTTCTTGCCAAGCAAGAGGAGTACACGGAGGAAGTAGCCTATAATGCCGCCCGCAACGAAAACAGCGCCCGCAAAGAGCGAGAGAGTGAGGATTGTTAAGTTCATAATGGGTTTAGACCCTTGGCAGAAGAGTTATGCGCTTTCGCGTTGTAGATTCGAGCTTTTCTTGGCCGTCACGAATGTGCATAAGTTCCAAAGCAACAAGGGTAAATTAATTGTTTAATGGCTTACGAACCCACTATATCAAACCCCCGCAAGCATTGCAAAGTTGGGCTTGGGGTGCTAGTTTTCAGACAGGTGACCCATCTGGGTCCGAAAGGAGTGACTATGCCAGTAACCAAAAGGTCGGGGCGGAATACGGCAAGAGAGCTTGCTACAGAGACAAGGCTCCGGCTAAAGTATGAGGGTCAGAGGAACAGCCTCGTTTTGGCCCTGTGGCAAATCAAGGATTCTTTCGAGTCCCTTGCTCGGGCCAAAGAGGGGTTGTCCGCTGATGAGTTCGACATCTTCCTCGGGCTTTCTAACGCCCCCGAGCCCATCGGACCCACTGTCCAAAAGTGGACCTGCGCGGGGTCTCCTGTTTACATCCCGAGTGTTGGCAAGGCTTGGCAGGCCTACAAGTCCCACGTTCCGGGACTCTAGTTTTTCAAGAACTCGACGGGCATTCCGTTGCGTCGAGCGACGGGGGAGGGGTGGGCTCGACGGCCCGTGCCCCTCCCCCGTTTTCCTATTTGAGCTTTGAACTTTGGCTACTTGGGATTTTTCTTCGGCGAGTAGATGTCGTCTACGAGGCCGTACTTCTTGGCTTCTTCGGCAGACATAAAGCGGTCGCGATCTGAATCTTTTTCAATTTCTGTTGGGGTCTTGCCTGTGTTCTTAGCTAGGATTTTGTTCAAAATTTCTTTAGTGCGTAGGATGTGTTTGGCCGCAATCTCTACGTCAGAGGCTTGGCCCTCGGCTCCGCCCATCACTTGATGAATCATCACTTCGGCGTTGGGCAAGATAAAGCGTTTACCTTTTGCTCCCGATGAAAGCAAAACGGCCGCGGCTGAAGCTGCCATGCCCACGCAGATAGTGGAGACATCAGCCCGCACATGATTCATGGTGTCGAATATGGCAAGTGCCGAAGTGACGTGGCCACCCGGACTGTTGATGTATAGGTGAATGTCCTTCTTCTGGTCTTGCGACTCGAGGAAGAGGAGTTGAGCGATAACGAGGTTAGCAATATTGTCGTCAATAGGCCCTGCCAGCATTATGATGCGGTCGTTTAACAAACGAGAGAAGATGTCATAAGCTCGCTCTCCAAATTGTGACTTCTCGATAACAGTTGGTATTAGCATAGGTATTAGTTGTTAGGCATTAGGTACTAGGTTACTTCACATTCTCCAACATTTCAACTACAGCGGGGATTTCGACTCCTTCCTTTTTGGCGATGCTTGAGAGGATGAGTTGGATGCGCACATACTTCTCGGCCTCTGGACGGATAGCGGCTCGCGCATCTGGTCCCTCCTTCTTCATATGCGCGAGGAATTGTTCAACCTGTCGCTCAACCAAGATTGGCGGTACAGGCACAGTGGTGTGCTCAAGCAGAGCTTCGGCAATGCCAATCCAGCGTTTCTCTCTATCTTCCCTGGCTAGAACACCTGCGGCAAGCTTCTTATAATCTGGTAGTTTAATATCTGGCAAAACTGTTTGGCGTATTTTAAATGTGAGCGGATTATCCATGGCCAGTTTCGTAATCTGGATGTGCGGGCGGTCGACGGCGTCTATCTTATGCTCCTCGATTATTTTCGGATAAGCTTCCGATAGCGCAAGCTCAGCCATCTCTTCAAGTATCGGCCCGTGACCCAAGCGTTCGGCGAGTATCTCCTCCGGCACCATACCCTTTCTAAACCCAGGTAACTCCGCATTCTTCCCCAAGTTGGCCAAAGCACCCTTGCGATGTCCGGCAAAGTGAGTAGCCTCTATCTCGCCCTCAATCTCCACTTCAGTATCCGAAACTTTGTTTACTTTAACTTTGTGTGACATCCCACCAGTCTACCCATTTTCACCCACTTTGCAAATTCAAAGTTAAAACTCCTCGCACGGGCGAGGAGTTTGGGGTTGGGCGGGCGAGCTCTGAGCTCGGGTTACCAGTTGACGCTGGTGACTTCGAGGATTTCGACGTCGGGGCCGAATGCTACTTGAGCGAAAGAGAGGATGGCGGCGGCGCTCGAGATTTCGGACTGCCAGCTATTGTTCGTGTTCATGGTTTGTTGTCCCTCCGAGATAGAAGACTGGGGAAAACCCCAACTCTTACAATTTGTGGTATTATGTGTTTTGGTAAGAGTAAGGCTTGCCAAGCGTCTATATGCTAAGTGAAGCAAACAACAAGGAAAAGGAATTTGGTGAGGCGTACGAACAATACTCGGACGCGCTTTTTAAGTTTATCGCTATGCGCATAAAGGATCGCGAGCGAGCCAAGGATATGTTGCAAGATTGCTTCACCCGCACTTGGCAGGCGATAGTAGATGGCAAGGAGGTGGAGAATATGAGAGCCTTCTTATATAAGGTGGCGCGCAATTTAGTCATCGATGAGTATCGCTCGCACAAGAGTGTGTCGCTTGACGCTATGACCGAAGAGACAGGTTACGAAGTGGCATCTCGTTCGGGCGATAACCCAAGTATAGGAGCGGAGGTGGGTAAAATTCGCGAGGCTCTCGATAAATTACCCGAGGAGTATCGTGAGGTAGTGAGTATGCGCTACATCGACGAGCTTATGCCTGTAGAGATTGCCGAGATAGTAGGAGAGAGTGCCAATGCCGTATCGGTAAGGATTAACCGCGGTGTCGTCATGTTAAGGGAGGCCTTACAGATAGAAAAATAAATTTATATGAACGACGAATTTTTATCAAAACTTACGCAAGCGGCTCGCCAGGTCAAACTCGATCCGAGCGAGAAGGCCCGCATTGGCGCCAAACTTGGCGAATTTGTGAAAGCAAATCCCATCCCTAACGTTATAGCTCCCGCTAGTGCCGAACCTTTCTCGGGTTCGCAGTTCTTCGGTCAACATTTTGGCATGCTTGCTGTTGCTTCTTTCTTGATTGTGGTGGGCGCTGGGATTGTGTCGGTGACCAGCGATAATCCAGGCGTGTTTTCGCCAGTGCTTACTCCGGCCAGTGACAAGGCCAACCAACTTCCTTACTCAAGCACGCCCAATTCTCCTCGCGACACTTCCACTGTGTCCCCAGCCAGCAAAGTAGAGCCGGTAAATCCTCCAGCCGAATCGTCGCAAGCTCTAACCCCCACCTCCACAATAGGCGCTACCACTACAACCGATAGCCCTAAAGCTACCACCACCACACGTTCCCCCTCTAGTAACTTGTTGCCCTAAGATCGGCTTCGATAGAATTTATATCGTCTGAATTACTTTGTTGGTTTAGCATTGCCTCGGTTGTGTTTGCGCTCTCGTCACTTGGCAGGTCGTTTTCAATAGCTGTCCCAGTTTCGTCAGTTGGGCTTGCACTTTGGTTGCGCCACATATAAATAGCACCTGCGATGAGCACTATCACTACGATTACTATTGCTATTGTTGAGCCATTGCCTCTTTGAGCGTTTGTTTGCATGCTTGCAGTTTAAACTATAAATGGAACGATGAGAAGAGCCACAATGTTGGCGACCTTAATCATTGGGTTAATAGCAGGACCTGCGGTGTCTTTGTAGGGGTCGCCCACGGTGTCACCTGTAACTGCGGCTTGGTGAGCAGGGGACTTTTTGCCGCCATGGTGGCCGTCTTCGATATGCTTCTTAGCGTTGTCCCAAGCGGCTCCTCCGCTCGTCATGGCAATAGCCATGAAGACACCAGTTACAATCAAACCCACGAGCAAACCACCTAGAGCCTTTGGGCCAAGCACCACACCGACCACGATGGGTACAAGTACGGGCAGGAGAGCAGGCAAAATCATTTCTTTAATAGCAGATTTGGTGGCGATATCCACGGCTCTTTTGTAATCGGGTTTACCTGTGCCTGCCATCAAACCCGTGATTTCGCGGAATTGACGACGCACTTCCTCCACAATAGAGCCGGCGGCCTTGCCCACCGAACCCATGGCGAGAGAACTAAAGAGGTATGAGATGATGCCACCGATGAATAGGCCGATGATAACTTTTACCGAACCGAGGTCCATTGATGTGGAACTGCCGAGCTTGGCGAGCTCCTCGGTGTAGGCACTGAAGAGCACAAGCGCGGCCATGCCGGCGGAGGCGATGGCGTAACCCTTGGTCACTGCCTTGGTGGTGTTGCC
>DATDSR010000002.1:0-14312 GCA_036517855.1 Minisyncoccota bacterium
AAGGGTCGCACATGCGACCCTCGAAACCCAAAACGAGCTAAGTCCCCGAGCCACTCACTGGTACGTTCGGGTTGTTCCCCGGTGCGTACAATGTTGGTGGAGCACCGTCCTTCGCAACTTCAACGTAGTCCACCCCCTTACGAGGTGGCATGGGTGGCGGGTCCTCGGGCTCGTCTGGACGTTGCGGAAGATACCACGGGGGCATGTGCCCTCCTTAAGCTCGAAAGTACGAGCCTCTGGATTAATAGAATACACGAAACGGAAATAAAGTCATGCCCCGACCTTGGCGAGAGCCTCGTCGACTTGTAGCCACAAGTCCTCCTTGGTGCCCTTATTCTCAAACTTATAGTCGGCAAGCTTCATACACGCGGCAATGTTTTGCTTGGTCGGATCGTCAGAGTGCATCTCGCGCTCATCGTCGGCCAGGAACTTGTCGAGCTTGATTGCGTCAGTAGCAGTCTTGCGCGCAACCGTCCACTGATATCGTTTCTTAACATCGGCGTCGATAGCAAAGAGGGCAAACTTGCCACGCCCTTTCAGATATCTCGCCTCGCCTGCGGTTCGAATCGATTCTATTACTGCGTTATGTTCAGCTGCTAGCGCTTGCTTGTAAAGTTCGCGGGCTATGAAGTCCGAACCGTGTTTGGCCCGCAACTCATTTGCCACGCTCGTCATGTTATCGCGATTAACAGGCAAATCTCTCTTTTTAATTTCCCTTTCCAAATATTCACCGGCTGAAAAATGCTTAAAACCTTTCTTCTTTAGGTACTCAACAATAGTACCTTTACCCGCGCCAATAGTGCCTGTGACGCCGATAATCGTCATGAGAGTGCTGCTTTAAGTTTGGTTTGCATATCTGCCATCGATTCTGGGGAAAGAGAGTGGGCTTTGTTTGGGTCAAGATCATTTACATTATTAACAGGCACAAGATGCAAATGCACGTGTGGCACACTTAACCCTTCAAGGGCCATCCCCACACGTTTACATTTTGTTACCTTTTGTATTGCTGGAGCGAGCGATTTGCCTATCTCAAACAAGGCAACATAATCTTGATTAACCAAGTCGAAAACAGAGTCAGTGTGGGCCCTGGGGATAACTAGTGTGTGACCATCGCTGATCGGGTGAATATCGAGAAAGGCGACGAACTTATCGTCCTCCCAAACGCGATAATCAGGGATCTCGCCCGACACGATTTTGCAAAAGACGCAATCTTGCACATTTGTTCCTTGGTTCGCTTGCATAAGCGTAATTGTAGCATAAGATTACCTTAGGCCGCTCTTTGAGGCTGGCCTAGGGAGGGCACGATGCTGGGGACACTCGTTCTCGCAATCCTTTTTGCAGTGCCGAAAATCCAGCTCACTGCAAACAGCGACTACGGGATACACAGACTCGAGTTGGTCAAGATGGTCACAGAACTTCGCCCGCTGCTCGAGCAAGTTGCAGAGAACCTGCCACCAGCGGCAGACTACGCGATACAAGTACTGGCCATAGATCGAGATGGCGGCGTGTACATAACCGTGTTGAGGAGAGAGAACAGGGAAATCAGCTTCCCAATCCCCATCAACCAAACTACACCCCAGGAAGCCGCGCGGGATACGGCCAAGAACGTGGGTATCGCCATCAGGTGCGATATCGCAGGTAAGGGGTTAACCGCCTGCCACCGAGGTGGTGATGGAGACTGAGTTCGAGGGGGCGGCGCGACGATGCGCCGCCCCTGAAACGATTTATAGACCTTTTGAAAGTTTGCCTGGCAGTTCGCCTAACACAAATTCGAAGAGCTCCCAAAATTTCTCAAGTATAAAATGAGCTATATGCCAAGCCTCACCAAGGAGTTCATAAAATATGTCCGCCGCTTCAAAGAGCACCTCCTTGAGTTCAAACGCCGTAGAATGTGCCGCCTTCTTAACCTTTCTGCCCATCGTTTCAGTATCTAAGCGGCCTGGGCACTCTCTTGTGCGTCAAGAACTGATGTTAAAAAATCTTTTACCGGGACGTCCTTGCCTTCTACCTCAATAAAACGCTGTGGTTGAATAACCAAACCCCCTATTTCAAAATAGCCCTCCGGGTGAAGTTTCAGGAGCGGATCATTAATCTCCTTCACCAGTGCCTGTGCTTCCACGTAATTTAGTAGTTCCGGCTCATTTTCTGATGGGAGAGATTCCTTCATACCAAAATCTTAACATTTATTTTTTATCCACGCCAGCGAGCAAATCCCGTGTTAGTATTTATACCTCCCCCCTACCCCATCCTACAATCAAGAGGGGGCAAAAATACAATGGATTTTGTTTACAATAACCCAAAGTTCAAAGGGAGGCGACGGGATCTGCGAAGAGCGCAAACGCCAGCCGAGAAAATTCTTTGGGAGCATATCCGCGACAAAAAACTTGACGGCCACCGGTTTCGTCGTCAGTACGGTGCTGGACCATACATATTAGATTTCTATTGCCCGTCGTTGCGTTTAGCTATTGAGCTCGACGGCAAGCAACACGCCCAAAAAGAATTGGTTGAGTACGACAAAGAGCGAGCGCTTTACCCAAGTAGCCTCGATATCCGAACCCTCCGCTTCTGGAATAGCGAGGTGACGGAAAATATCACCGAGGTGATAGACAACATAATCGATGAGACGCAAAGACCCTCCACTTAATTGTAAGGGGAGGGCCAGGGTGGGGATATTTTTGCCAGACCCCAACTAATTGGTTAGATAGGCTCCTCGCGGCACTGCCTCCCGTTCTCCCGTGCCGCCTTAATTTGCGTCTGCTGGCCAAACTACCAAAGCTACGTACTTGCGTCAACTAGTTTTTGCCGGCTATAAGTTTAGCCAGGGCAGTGAGTTCGGCTGTGTGAGTCGTGTCGTTAGTGCCAAAGGCGTACATATAATCACCGATAAACATTACAACCCCGCTATTTTGACTTAGGGTATACGCGTGGGCCACACCCGAGATAGGGGTACCCCCGTTTTTGACTGTAGCGCTTTCGCCAAGAGACACAGCGTTCGCGCCGATCTTGGCCACATTCAATGAGAGGGCCAAGATGTTGCTACCTATGCCACTCTTGATATCCCCCGTTGCCCAAATACAATTCACACCACTGTTAACTTGGAGACTGAAGTTGTTGACGCCAAAAACCGAATTAAGTTCACTCGCGGATACGAGGTTAGAGCAAGCGCGCTCACCCGAAATAGCTTTCCCGGAATCGTTGTTTCCATTTGTGCTTGAGAGAGTGGCCGATTTGCTAGTATAGAACCAACACAAGACTACAAGCGCAATCACAACAGCTGCTACGATTATATATTTAAGATTTTTCACCCTCATATTATATCAAAACGTTAAAGCTTTTGCTCGACAAGAGCCGGGCTTGAGCTTACCACTACAACTTCAAACTTGATGCGACCAACTATTTGGCCACTCTCGATGAGTACATCCACCCGCCAACGACCAGGGGTCAAGTTATTCGACCACGAGTAGCCACGATAGCCACCGTCGCGACCACCCACTATGGGGAAGGAGAGCCTACTCTTGGTAACCCAACGTCCTGAACCCTCGTCGTAGTACTGCCACAGGTGAGAGATGGTGGTGCTGATTTTAGTCGGGGCGAACACAGAGGAGAAGGCGTAAATAGTCTCGCCGGGCAGAGCGTGAACAAGTTGATAACTCCGCAAGCTCGCGTACCAAGGCTCGGGCTCAACGGTCACCAGATAACCACTTGTCGTCTTAGTAACAGAGTGGTAAATACCTGCTTCTTGCATCGACAAGGGCAGTGGCGGAATAAAATTAGCGAAGTACATAATATTGATCAGCAAGTAGGCGCCTATAATGCTAGCAACCAGCGCTGAGATAGAAATATCGAATTTACTTCCTAAAGCACGCAAGAGGAAGCGAGCAAAGGCCGTAACAGTGACAAGACTCACCACTCCGGCAAGCACGAAAGAGCTGGTCCCGATGTGACCGATAAGAATCGGAATGTAGAAAATGAAGAAAGAAAAAAGAATAACAAAATATACAGTCAAGCGAAAAGTGAAAATGCTGTAGCGCTCGTGCAAGACCTCGTTGCCCACAAAAAGGACAGCCAAGAAGAGGAGGAAGGGCCACGAACGAGCAAGCGACCCGGAGAGAAAGTAGAAAATCAAAAATCGTCCTACTAAACCTCCCACCACAAACTGCAGAGCAAGTGTGGGTAAGAGTTTGCTCTCTCGCAGACTCATATAAGCGATACTCGCCCCTGCCACCACAAGGTAGATGATGAAAATCAATTCCTCCTGCCACAAATCAATGCGCCAAATAGTGAAAATGTCGAAAACAAATCCTCCCACAAGCCCCGAGAGCCATAAGTGCCTGCCGTATCTTTTGAATGTTGCTTTAATGCGACCCATCCCAAACATTAGACCACCCATCGCTTCCCAAAACAACCCTTGTAATAAAAATAACTGGTGGTATTTTATTAAGAGGGAGGGCTACGGATGGGTTGGAGACGGCAGCAAGATCACCAGCGTCGCAAACAACCTCGTAGACAGAGAAGGCGCAAGGGGAGGAACCTTCATCACCTTACTCCACGTTCTAGGGGCGGCAAGAATAGCGAGAGCAACGAACTGCTGATTGACATAGAACGCCATTTTCAATGGCACGTAATTTTTGGGAACAGCACGCTCGAGGAGGTAATCGCACTCCTCCAACGAGTGCAACGTGCCAAAAAGTTTCAGGAAACTGGCAAACTCCCGGAGACAAGGAGGCACCACCTCCGCCTCGTCGCGAAAGCCTGATGTCCAGCACGCCCCCGAGCCGTCAGACGGCTCGGGGGCAAAACAATTCTAATCAAGTTTAGGCTCTTTGCTTTGCCACTCCACCCCCTCCATACCAAAGGTCACAACGCCCATATTTAGGAAGGTGCCATAGAGGGGCAGGCGTCCTAAGTCTATTATCGCCACCCCGCGCTCAACTCTGTAGCCATCCCGCAACACTTCACCCACTTGCACCCTGGCAAAATCTGGTGGTGCAGGTGCGCAATAGACACTCGCACTGCCAGTACTATCCACGTACACAAGCCCTTCAGACTCAAAGTGAGTTGGATTGCCGGTCAAACTGTTTAACTCCACAAACATAAGACCCAAACTATTCTCGGGCTTTTCGCCTCGCGGCTCATATCTGTGGGCGAGCTCGATCATGTTGCCCAAAGTGAAGTAGTTGCCTCCGACTCTCCTCTTGACCATAATATTGAGAAGTAGCTCGTCTACGTCGAAATTTAAATTTCGAAGAGTATGATAGTCTACGTCGCTCACACTATCAAAGCGACGTAAAACATAACGTGCCTTATCGCGTACCCAGCGGGCGTAGAGATGTGAGACACGTACCGCCTCGGCCAAATCTTTGTCATCGTACTCTCGTACGAGGCCAGCGAACTCACTTGGGTTCGGCCTTGCCTCGGTCAAGAAGTCCTCAAGCGACATCCTCGAAAAGTTCGGCATCTCCTCAACCACGGTACCACCCGCTTCGCCCACAAACTCCCCATCATCGGCGGGCTTAGCCAAAGTGACTGCCTCCATCAAAGCTCTGGCAATTTCACGTATAGAACCCTCGGCTTCAATCGCGTTTTGGGCCGAGTTCTCGCTTACCACTCTCAAACCATCAATAGCTTTAAAATACTCTTGCGGCACAAAACGCTCCCGCTCTTCGTCGCTCATAATCTGTCTCTCCTCCTTCGCTTCTACTATCTCTTCGGACGCTGGCTCGACCGAATCAGGAGTTGTCACTTCATCCTGCGCCAATTGTGGCGCATTTTCGGGCATTGGTCCCGCGCCAAATCCAGTGCCGGCTTTGATACTAGGATCAGCATAATAGTCACCATATTGAGGGGTGCCCACATCAGCGCTAACCTCTCCCCCGCCACCCCCACTAAAGCGTCTGCCATCACCAGTCATACCCTCGTGTGCCTCTGCTTTAGCGGATGCCCCAACGAGCAAGCCGGCAAGCATGAGCTGTTTCAGCAAAGCCTTACGTCTCTCCCTGTTTCTGCTCTCTTTCCTTGGTGCTCCTTCCATTATGGAACCATTATACCCTACCGGACTAAACGATTGACCAGGGCGGTAAAGGGTTTGAGGAAGATGAAGAAGACAAGCGCACTGGCCAAACTAAAGATCAAATACGCGTTGACTGACTGTTGGGCCACTCCCCCTCCTAAGTTTTGAGCGATGCTAAAAATTGATCCGAGTATGGGCACAGCAAGTAGCAGAGACAAAGCGTTGAACAGCACGTGAGAAATGGCAACGCGCCTGGTAGCGAGCGGTGCCGAGAGAGCGGCGAAAAGAACGGTAGAGGTCGAACCAAGACCTGCGCCCAAAAGTAAGCCTATGCATTGATCAAAAGAGAAGAGACCTTGCGTTGCAAGCACTATGGCAAGGCTAGTTATGACACTGCTATTTTGAAAAAGAACGGTAACAACCAAACCAACTAGAAATGCGAGAGGTAGAGACGAAATGCCAGAAAGGAAATCGATTACGCGCGTGTCAGATTGTAGGGGGGCAACGGCGATGCTAATGAGCGAAAGAGCGAGGAAGGTCAGGCCGAAATAGAAGATGGGCTTGCCGTAGCGACTCCAGTGACTTTTCACCCGCCCTATCAACACACCGGCTATCATTAAGTAGGCGGCTACATAGGTAAGCTTCCACGCTATTAGTTGGATAGACAAACGCGAGCCGAGGTTAGCACCCAAGACGATGGCCACCGAACTTGCGAAGGTAAGGAGGCCCACGCCCACCAGCGACTGCAGAGCAATGATGGTGGCCGAACCAGATTGAACAAGTGCTGAAAAGATAAATCCGAGCAAGAGCCCACGCGTGGGGGTAGAAGTGAGGCGCATGAGAGCACCTCTTAAATGCTCACCTTCGAGTTGCTCAACTTGCTTGGTAAACTTGCGAATGGCAAAAAGATAGAGAGTAACCAAAGCAAGCGTGCGAACTAAAGTATTGAGTAAAGAAGGAGCAGTGGTCATACATTTATTATAGCTTTATTTGATCGCTTTGGAGTGTTACCGCGACAAGAACGCGTCATTAGGACGTTAGATACGCGGTTACTTTTCGTCACGCCAGGCCTCCAGTTTTGCCAAAATTTCGTTTGACACTTTTATTTTTCCTTCTTCGTCTAGCCCATCTTCTTTAGTCATCAGCGTTCCCACTTTGTTCATACCACCATTTATCCTTGCATATCTATATAACAGTTTACTAACCTCCTGAAGATCTTTAAAAACAACACCAACCACATCTATATTCAGGTCAAAAATGGTTGATGTGCCTGCCACATGCGAAGCAAGCTTATGGGCCTCATCGCCACCTTCTTTGTGGTCGATATGATCTAGAAACGGATAAAACTTTACCAAATATTGATAAGCGGCGATCTGACTAATTTTTTCGTTAACTGAGCGCGATACATTGAGAGCAAGTTCTGGGGTGAGATGATTTAGGCTATCGATAATCTCAGTTCGTATTCCCTGGTACTCAAGGCAATTTCTTCTTGCTTCACCAATATTCAAACTCCCATATTTATCGTAACTCACGGGGTCTCGCCCACCCTGCAAAAAAGTTGCCTCGACTTGACTAGATAAGGTGTGTTGTATCTTCGCATCGCACACTAATCTTGTGAATTTTCGACGCTTTTCATCAGGCTCATATTTAGTAGCGATTGCCATAAGTGCTTTCACGGTGAAAGCATACGCCATCTGGTGGCCTGCCCTTCGCATAAGCTTCTCGTCGTAGTTTTCTCCTTGGTACTTTCTATCTCCGGCTAGTTCAGGATGTTCTTGGAAAATCTCTGTAAGTTTCGTATAGATAATCCGCTCTCTCTGCTCTTTATTAAATGGGTCCATGCTCGTCTGCAATACCTCCTCGACTTTTTGATCTATCAGTTTGTTAATCTTTGAATCCGGGCTCAAGACAGATTCTGCCAGCTCGTGCATGTGTTTCAGAGCCTCTATTGGATTGGCGGCGTGACCTTTGGCAACTAGTTCATCAAGCCAAGCGTTCATTCTCTCTGCTTCCGCGACCTGGCCACCAGTCGGTATGTTGTTTTCTCTATTCATGGCGTGAAATTATTATGTAATTACTACTACATCCAAAAGGGTAGCATATTAGGCAGAAATCCTAAACCCTCAGGCTAACTTACAGATTTGGAGTGTTGCCACAGGAGTTCGAAGTGGGCACGCTCGAGCTTCGCAAAGTCGTGGCTTGTAACTACGAAAGCAAAACGCTCGGCACGGGAGGAGATAAAGGCTACTTTGTCGCCATAGATACAAGCGCCCATCTGCCAAGACAAATTTTTAGGTGCGACTCGCGCCTGTTCAAGCGCGAGTTTAAAATTTGGCTTGCCCCGCGAAGCCTTGGCGAAGTGGGGCCAGATTGATCTGATATGCATGCCCGCTCGTGCCCGCCGGTAAGTAAAATCTTGCATCTGCTTTTCACCAATCAAATTCGTCATCTCACCTACTGGCCAAATAAACAAAAGCTCTTTGACTCCGCTCCGCAACACGTCGGCAAGCACAGCCACAAAACCCCCTTCGCCAGAGTAAAACTTAACTCGTGGCTCACTACCACCAACGTGTTTACTAAGCTCCGGTAATATTTGGCGCAAATGTGTCTCCTCCTCCTTAAGCTCTAGTAGCTTAGCTGAAAGAAGGGCGGAGAGATTGCGTGGGTCGTCTGGGCGGAAGATCTTTTTGTTATCTACATCAAGCTCTACGGCAAGCCCTGCTCGAGTGAGCTCTTTGAGATAATCGTAAACACTGGTACGCGGGAGCCCGGCAAGGTGGGCAATGTGCGCAGCACTCGCCTCTTTAACCCGAATAAGCTCGCCGTACACACGAATGGCCCCCCCAGAGAAACCGAGCCGACTAAGCGTTTTGTCGAGTTTCGACAACATATTAACAGTATCATACTCCTCTATTACTATTTGGCAAGAACCCGCCAGAAATTTGTCAGACGGGTAGAACACAAAAGCAAGTCGCCCGAAGCACCGGGTAAAGAGGTAAATCATGAACGGTTGTGCTACCACTACGCGAGTCAAGAGGAGCACCACGGACACTCCGCAGAACCTCGAGCAAACCGACCGCTTCGTCGGACTCCTCGGTAACGAGCAGGCCAGGCTCGATGCCCTCGAGCTCGAGGCGGAGGCAGAGATCCGCCAGATCCGTGAGAACCTGCGCAAGGAGAGCGAACCGGTGCGCAAGCGCCGCAACAACCTGATGACCGGCATCTTCACCTTCGCCTCCGCCAACAAGGCCACTCTCATCTTCGTGGAGGGCAAGAAGACGGTGGAGCTCACCAACGGCACCATCTCGTGGCGCTGGACTCCTCCGGCCGTTTCGGTAGAGAACGACGAGGAGATGATCGCAAACCTCAAGCGGCGCGGACTCGACGAGTACGTGCGCGTCAAGGAGGAGCTCGACCGCCAGAAGCTCCTCGCCGATCGCAAGGATCTGCCGCGGGTGGCGGGCCTCGCCTTCACCCAGAAGGAGGAGTTCGTGGTCAAGCCCCACGCCTCCACTGAGGTGGCAAAGACCCGGACCATCACGGTCGACTAGCGGGCACAAGCCCAAAACAAAATCCCTACCAGGCGAGTGCCGAGTAGGGATTTTCATTTGCCCAATAAATTATTTCTTGCGGTGATGTACGTTGGGAGCAATCACAAACATCATAAGCATAAGCCCGAGGAAAGAAAGTGGCCAAGCCCAGTAAACAGGCATCCCAGGAACCACTGTGCCGAGCACCAACAAACAGATGGCGCTTGCGAAAAGTGACATGTTCTCTTTATTTTCCATTGTAAACGTTTTATTTATTAACTAGATTAAGTGTATCATTGTGGGCCACACACCTCAGCTAGGATGTCCACACCCACTAGCCTGTACGCTCGCTGATTTGTTGGCGCCACATGGCATAGTAGGGACTCTTTTAGACTAACACCACAATCCCCACACAAAGCTTCCAATACCGCTTGAGATAACTAAAGAGTAATTGCATCCGGCTAGTTTAGCACAAAATGAAAACGGCCCGGCCCCACTCATCGGGGACCGGGCTTGTGACATTTAAGCCTAGCTCTTGGTCTTGGCGAGAAGCTTGCGCACTTTGTCGATGTACTCACCATACTGCATGGCGTACATAGCATCGATGCCTGTCTCGGCGTTTGTGAGCCCTTGGGCCTCGCCCAAGGCCACAAGTGCTTGCTCGAGTTCGGTTTTGTTCATCGGCGGACCTTTCTTGAGTCGATCCACGTACACCTGTGCGCGATCGTGAGTGTCGTGGAAGTCACCGAGCGAGACGTCCACCGCCATGTCCGGAGTTTTGGCCGACCGATCGAATTGACCACTCATCGTAGTCACCTCCCTGGCCGCACAATACAGAAGTTGGTAGCAGAAAGCAACTATTGTTCGAGAGCGTCGTTGAGTTCTTTATTATAAGCACTGCCTTGGTCGGCGGCGGCTTGGGCTTTGGCCTTAGTTTGGATTATACCTGTGGGCGTGGTGGCTTGTTTAACCTCTTGTTCGGATGTGCTGGTAGCAGTATCGGCCGTGTTAGCTGGTTTGCCAATTATTTTAACAGCCCAAAAAGCAACAATCGCCACAACTACAATTAAAATTACCAGACCGTAACCTTTATTAGTTTTCACTGCTTTAAGTCTAGTCTAGCAAATAGTAGAGCATACTGGTTATGGTGAAGCAGAGTCGGGTCCTTCTCACTCACCATCTTGTGCAAATCGGCGAGGGAAACCCATCGCACTTGGGCTACTTCCTCCACTTGGAGTTTAAGATCCCCAATTTGTAGGTCCTTGCGCACCAAATACAAATCATGAAACTCGTTGTTTACATAAGCGCCACCCTTTTGAACCGATTGCTCTCTGTGCACACCAAAATACTCAAGTTCGCTATCAAGGAGAGCAAGACCCAACTCCTCTAAAGCCTCCCGCTTCGCAGCCTCGATGCTTGTTTGCCCTGCCGAAATATGGCCGGCCACAGGAGCATCCCAAAACCCGGGCGAACTCTCCTTCACCAAAGCCCTTTGTTGCAAAAGCAAATTGCCCTTCGAGTTCATAATGTATATAAATATCGTCCGATGCCAAAGCCCAAGCTTGTGCACTTGAGACTTAGCACGCACCTCACCCGTCTTGTTGCCTTGCTCATCCGTAACATCAATCAATTCTTCTTGCATTTTCGGATCGTAAAATTTATTTCATGTCGTAAGTAATGCCAGGGATGAGCGCTAGTATTTCTGGGGTCACACTTATAATATCAACGGGCACAACAGGCTCAAACGCTACCATATCCTCGTCTCCATTGTCTTGCACTTTTTGGAACTTTTCTGATGGCAACACGTAGATTAACCCAGGTGTGAACGTAGCATTCACTCCCCCAGCTTTCATTTCCCCCTTGTCCCATAAGTGGTAAAAGAAACTTGTGTCTTCTCGAGTAGGATCTTTTTTATCAAACAGAGCCATGAGAACCGAAATACGAATATCGTCAGCGGCATAAACCCCATTCAAATTAAGGACCTTGCGGCTCGGGTCTTCATCCCGGGCCTGTCTTGGTTCTAATATCTCAACCTTGCTTTTTGAACCATGAAGAAGATACCCGCGTGCTAAATAGTCCTCCAATTGGTTCAGAGTTTCTCTCGCTTCTCTATTCTCCAGATTTGTTCCCTCAGCCATGATTGTTTAATGAAACTCCATGGCAGTTTAGCATATCCACAGGAGGGGGCTTGACACGGGTTTTGGTTAGTGTATGCTTGACACTATGAAACAAGGTGCAAAACTAGAGAAATATAAGTTCGCGGTTCTGGCCGCGGATGTGGCTCTCTTTAGCCTCCGCGAGGGAGAGCTGGTGGTGCGCCTTATAAAGGTCGAGCGTCCCCCCTACTTCGACGGAGTACCCGGCCTACCTGGCGGATTGGTTCATCCAAGCGAGACGGCCGAGGCGACAATCACGCGTATTATCAAAGACAAAGCCCTGGTTAACCCAAGTAAGGTACACCTCGAACAGCTCTACACCTTCAGCAAAGTTGATCGTGACCCTCGCGGACGCGTAGTAGCTGTGGGATATCTTGCCCTTGTACCTTGGGAGAGCCTAACCGCGAGCGAACAGGGAGACTCGAAAGAAGTGTACTGGCACAAAGTAAGTAAGGCGCCCAAACTTGCCTACGACCACGACGAAGTCTTGAGAGTGGCAACCAAACGATTGGCCTCACGCGTATCGTACACAACGGTTATCGCCAAACTCTTGGCTGGCACCTTCACTCTTACCGAACTTGAGAATGCTTATGAGAGTATCCTTAATCGCGCGATCGACAAGCGCAACTTCCGCAAGAAGGTGAGCCGCATCGGGGTTATCGAGAGCACGGGCAAGCAAAGTGTGGGTGGCAGGCATCGTCCGGCACTCCTGTATCGCTTTAAGAGTTCAAAGGTCGAAGAAATTGAGCCCCTTTAATCATCTATATTTTTTTAACATTACTTAGTGTACTTAATACAATATCAAAGTTGAGCAAAGCTGGGGTGCTCCAACGAGGAAGCGTGAATCCTCCCCAGCCCGGCTCAAGGTGAGTCGGATGAGGTCTTTGACAAGGAGGGCAAAATGAAAACAGAGAAGAGAGTGAAGGCAAGTTCGGTTGGTGTTATCGTGGCACGCTTCCAAGTGCCCGAACTCACGGCAGGGCATCGTCATCTCATCGATTTCGTTCGGGCACGGCATCATCGCGTGCTCATCGTCTTGGGTGAGTGTCGCACGCGCTCCACCGGCACAAATCCCCTCTCCTACGAACTGCGGGCAGCCATGCTCGCAAGCGAGTACCCCGAAGTGCGCGTGGCAAGCATCCGTGATAACCGTTCAGACGTCTTCTGGTCCGAGGCGCTCGACACCCTTATAGGACGTGAGTTCCCGGGGGCGGTGGCAGTGCTCTACGGTTCACGCGACAGCTTCCTCCCCTACTACCATGGGGTCTTCGACAAGCGCAAGGTGGGCTCATGCCCATCGCCAACCGGCACCGCTTGTCGCAACATCTCCATCGCAAGCCACTTCAGCGCCGACTTCAGACGCGGAGTGATCTACGCGAGCGCGAGCAAGGCACCTCAGGTTTACCAAACAGTCGATGTGGCTGTGGTAGACCGCGGGCGTGTGCTCCTGGCGGGTAAGAAGGAGGACGACGGCAAACTGCGCTTCATCGGCGGCTTCGTTGACGCCAAAGACGAATCGCTCGAAGTCGCGGCCGCGCGTGAATGCGCGGAGGAGACAGGCGCAATCGGGGTGCACCGCATGGAGTACCTCGGCTCGCGACAGATCGATGACTGGCGTTACCGCGGTACTGGCGACGTGATCCAGACGGCCTTCTTCCGCACGCAGTTCATGTTCGGTGCGCCACGAGCGACAGACGACGTGGACGTGCTCATCTGGCAGGACGTCACAAGTATGAAAGAGTTCCTCGTGCCCGAGCATCAGGCCCTGGCCGACATCCTGCTCGCTCACGAAGCGAGCAAAGAGGTGAAATCATGAGACAGGAACGTAACAACATCATCCTCACCACCGATAGCTACAAGGTCAGCCACCACCGTCAGTACCCACCCGGCACAACCGGCGTGTACTCCTTCTTCGAGAGCCGCGGGGGCATCGACCCTACCACCACCTTCTTCGGTCTTCAGTACATCCTGAAGCGCTACATGGAAGGAGCGGTGGTAACTGCCGACGACATCGAGGAGGCGCGCGAGTTATTCGCCGCTCACTTCGGTGACCGCACACTCTTCAACGAGCAGGGCTGGCGGTACATCTTGAACGAACACGGTGGTCGCCTGCCCGTTCGTGTGAGGGCGGTACCCGAAGGCACGACGGTACCCAATCACAACGTACTCATGACCATCGAGAACACCGACCCGCGAGTGGCCTGGCTCACCAACTACCTCGAAACTCTCTTGGTGCAGGTGTGGTACCCCACCACAGTCTGCACCCAGAGCCGAGCTATGCGGGCGACCATCTTGAGCTACCTCGAGCGTACGGGCACGCCCGAGAGTATCGACTTCAAACTCCACGACTTCGGCTACCGAGGCAGCACTTCGGTAGAGTCAGCCGGGATCGGCGGGGCGGCTCACTTGGTGAACTTCAAAGGAACGGACACAGTGGCCGCGCTCGTAGTTGCCAAACGCTACTACCACGAACAGATGGCCGGCTTCTCTATCCCAGCAGCCGAGCACTCCACCATCACCTCTTGGGGTCGCGAGCACGAGACGGATGCCTTCCGCAATATGCTCACTTCGTATCCAACTGGTTTGGTGGCGGTGGTCTCGGATAGCTACGACATC
>DATDSR010000003.1:0-19122 GCA_036517855.1 Minisyncoccota bacterium
CACTTCGGCGTCGGCTTCGGCGGCTTCATCTTTCTTATCATCGGCTGCATCCTGGGCGTCGTCCGCCACTACGGCCTTCTGCTCGGCTAAATCTGCTTGCGCTGCGTGCTCATCCGCCACATTACTAGCTCGGTCATTTACGTCGTCTGCCATATATTTGTATATTACCCAATAATCACTCTTAGCCGATACACGCTCGTGAATATTACAAGCCTACGATCTTTGTAATGATAATCTCGTCAGAACGGCTGTATAATTGTCGGATTAACAATAATTAATAGCGCCGCGCTTTAATGGACGTTGCGCGGCATGCGAATCAGCAGATTCGTAACTAGGTAATTTCGACTAAATCACATGTCAACAATAATCAACACCCCAGGAAACTCGGATAGCTCTGAAGGTGGCTCGGGTTGGGCCGTAGCCGTTATCATACTCATAGTAGTTATAGGAGTGGGAGCCTACTTCTGGACTAAACGCGCTCCTGCTGAAGATAACGGAGGGACCAATATAAACGTAACCCTCCCACCAGCCGACAACAACCCACCAAGCAACCCCTAATCGGCTCCTCAAATTTTCGGGAAGTATTTTGCGCGATACTCGTCAACATCGATTGAGAGCCACTCATTGGGTATATCCTTGATAAACCACAGGCCACAGTTGCTAGCAGGCCATAGATTACGCCAAACATCGGTATCCAAGCGCTTACAGCAATATTCTCAAGTTCGGGCGAAAAGTGGAGTCCTTGCAGATACGCTACGTAATACCAGACCATACCAAAGACCACCGCCGAACCAAGAGGCAACACAACCATCACCAGTGACTTGAATGTAAGTTCGAAGAACTTCCTTACTCTCTCACTTCGCGTCCGCCCCTTGGCGGCATGCCCAGTTCGATAAAGCATAACTTGTGTATTATCTCACAAATCATTCATTTACAACATCCTTACCTTCTCAAGTTTGTAAGTATGTTTATTTCGTGTCCTGAAATGATTTGAGGAAAGTGACGAAGGTCTTGCCATACGGAGATAAGGTATGCTCCACAAATTTGCCCTGGTACTTCTTGTTGACCAAGCCCGCGTTATGCAAACGTCTTGTGTGCTCCCCTATCGTCTTGGGGTTTGCCTTCAAAGTAGAAACAATGCCCCCCAAGGTTATCGTGTCTCGAGCGGCAACCAAAAGAAGGATATCAATCCTGTGGTGGTTAGCCACCCCCTTCAGGTGTCGCTCCATCTGCTTGGCTGTTTTACCCTTCGCCATCCCCATATTGTACACCTCATGCCAACAAACTCCAGTTTGTAAGGATGTTATTTGTTGAGAATTATGATTGACTGACCATCTCTGAATAAATCTGTTCCACCGTTTGATGGAGGGTTTGGTTGGTCGAGTCAATAACTTGCCAATTTAATTGGCCCTTAAGTTTGGTGTATTTTTCGTGCAGTTCATAAATACGTTCGCGCAAGGGTGGATCTACTTCCCTCTCATCAAAACGCTTGAGAACTACCTCAAGCGAAGGCAGAAGCAAAAATGCTTTGAATTTCTTACCCGCGAGAGACTCCGCGTATTGATTGAAAAGTTTCTCTCCCACTACCCCGTCAATGAACACATTAAAACCAGCGCCCATAAAGTTGCTCGCCAAGTCGCACACATTTTTCGCTCCAAGCGTGGTCTGGAGCCTGACTTCTTCACTCCAAGGCCACTGCCTCACGTAACCGCTCACTATCATATTATGAATCTGGTCCACGCCAATTACAGAGCAGCGCTCATATTTTGCCGCCAGTGCCTTAGTTACTGAAGACTTACCCGCACCAGCAGGCCCAGTAATCAAGCAAACAAAAAGTTCCTTTGTTTCTGTCATATACACAATAAGTATACCAGCTTAGTTTAGTTCGAGCAGATGGTCACAGAAGTTCAGGATACGATGGCTTTGCCCAAAACACTCGTGCTGCTTATCCAAGTTTGATTATCTATATCTTATCCTTGTGCTCAGAGAAGAATAAATTATTTTTTACGACTCCTAATTTCGCTAATCTTTTTTGAATATACTCTCTCATCTTATTTTCACTGGTGAATGTCACCTTTTTCTTTTTGTCATACACGGCCCATTTACCTACTTTCTTCAACACATCCATTTTACTTAAAACAACCTTGTTGACCCCGTTCATCTTGACGGCTCGCTCGAGTAAATCCATATTCATCCAGTTGCACTGGCGTGGTCGGCCAGTGGTTGAGCCGTACTCCTCACCATACTCCCGGATCTTGGCAAACACCGGGTCCTTCGGCTCAAACTTTTTGCTCCCCACGTACGTTTCGTAAATCTTGGCCACACCCCACACATCCCTCACAGCCTTCGGTGGGATGGCGTTCAGCAGTGCCCCAGCCACCGTGCAGTGACTTGAAGTTACAAAGGGGTAATCACCCCAATCGATATCGAGCCCAAAACCCTGCGCCCCTTCACCCAAGATATAAACTTTTTTGGCACTATGAAATTCTTGATACAAGTCTATTAGGTAGGGCTTTAATGCCGGCACGCTCTCGGCCCTCACGCCCACACGAGCATACTTATCTCTATAAGCCGGGCCATTGCCTCGTTTAGTTGTACCGATACTTTTTTCACCTCCTTCTTCAACTTTGTGATGCTTAGTGATAATGTGCGTGTTCTTAGCCACGAAAATTTTGCCCTTAGTCTTAATACCGGCCGCCTCAAGCATTTTCAACTCCTTAAAGAATTGCTCGGGGTCAAGCACACAACCTGGACCAATAATAGATTTGATACCAAACATCACACCCACCGGTATGTGGTGGGTAATTATCTTGACCCCTTTGTGATAGATAGTATGGCCCGCGTTGCAACCTCCGTTGTAACGCAAAACGTGGGTATACTTTTTCGTCTTGCAAAGATGGTGCGCCACCTTGCCCTTAGCACAGTCCCCGTATTGCAAATCCACAATTATATCCGCCGTAATCATACTGACACATATTAGCACACACCCTCAAACAATCAGACCAAGCTTGCTTATTATATCCCTAACGATTGCTTCAGGTGACTGGTTTGCGTCTACTGGGATCGCGCCGCGTTTGAGCATCTCGCTCTGGAGCGATTCGTGCTCATCGAAACCTTGTTCGATATCCTCTTTTTTATAATCGGTTTGACCACTTTTGTTTCTTCTCTCTACCCTACGCACTCGTAAAATAGCGAGGTCCGTTTCAAGTAAAATTACTTTATCAAAAAGATTCGAGCCTTCAGTCAGGTTTGACGTAACACCGCACACAAACACAACGGGAACGCTTCTCTCCGAGAGCAACTTTTCTAATGCGACCTGATCCCAATTAAAGTCGTGGGCATCGTACCAAGCTAAGTCCCTGTTGCCGTCGGACGTCACCCTTTCACCCGTTTTCTTATCCTGCCAGTATGTCAGGCCCTGTGTGTGATCAACGTCTATGAACCCGTACCCCGCCTTCTGCAGTAGTAAACCTATGGTCGTCTTACCCACCCCAGGAGAGCCAGTGATTAAAACATTCATTATTACCGTTATTATATACAAACAATCTCCATTTCTTTGTTTTTAATGTGGACGTACTGATTATCGGTGAGTATTAGTAACGGAAGTTGATTATCCTTATATGCTAGCTTCAGCCTTTCATCTAAATACTTTTTCTTAAAATATTCGGTGCCCCAATGAGGCAAGATTGTAAAATTTACAAAGCCATAACAGTTCTCATTCTTCAGACCATACTCCCCTTCTTCAAAATAATCCGGCAATTTAGGCCCGGCGATTATTGAACCAGCGCTCGTGCCTATGTATATCTTACCTTTGTTTGCTACAAAATCTTTCACTACATCAATAAATCCTGAATCCTGCGATTGTTTCAAGAGATAAGCGGTGTCACCCCCAGACATATATATGAAATCATAGCTCTCTAAGTCTTTCTCAAGTTTATCTTTTGTTTTGTTTGTGATTGTGTAGTCGCTCACGTCAAAACCAGCGTCGACCAGTGCCTGTCTGTCGTCTGCAAGCCATTGCATATCGCTCCTCTCCTCCTTCGGCTCCGCCGCGGTATCGACAAAGACAAGCTTATTGCGCACCGACAAATCTAAGCCCTTGCCAATATTCTGCGCCGCTTTAGAGATGGTTGAAGTAAGAAAAAGTTCCATGCCTAAGATTGTAACATGTATCTGCCAACCTCTTTCGCGCACGTACCATGGTCTCCCATTTCATAAATCCCAATTGCTGAGAATTTGCCGGCGAAAGTCTCTTTTGGAGGCAGATCAACCAAACAAGACTCTTGGTTGTCTTTGAATCTTGCGAATGAAATGTGGGGGTTAAACAAATCACCAATCCAGCGATAACCGTACTGCAATATATTCTCGCGTTCTCTGCCTGTGCTTGTAGTAAGCCTCGCCTTCTCTTTGTCTCGTAGCCCAGAGCGCAAGGGATTGAGCTTTGCGACAACCTGCTCTTGTAAGAACGCAAACTCGGGGCTAATTGCATAATCTACTTCGAGATAGTTGTTTATATATTTGTAATCGGTAACCACTCCTTCCACCTTCTGAGTCTCCTCAGCAATCTGGGGCAAAACCTCTCGTGTCTTGTCTAAACCACTGCTATCTAGTTGTAACATATAGAGCGAAATGTGTGGAAAGTAATTTGCATTATCGAGAGTGAAGTAAGACCCACGAGCCGCCAGAGTCTCGCTAAGCGCCACTGACTTAGCGGCAATGGCATCGCTCGGTATCAAAACAACATCATAAGGTTTACTTTCGTCCATAATTATTTATATCAACTTAAGCGTCAATCTCGAAGGCCTAGATACTGGTAACGTCCGATGCCCTTTTGGTACATACGGTCAAACAATTCATCTAGCATCGGACTCACACCCCGGCACTCATCAGCAAGCAACTTAGCGCCACGGATATAATGGTAACACTCCAGAGGAGTCATGTTATTAATAGGATCGGTGGCCAGATGTTTGACGTTAGAGGTTTGATCGGCAATTTTGATACGATGCACGCTCTTACTTTCGCTCCTCAGTCGCTCGGCCTGTTTTGGTTTACGCTCTTGTAACGGCATAACTTTAAAGCTCGGTGGGTCTGTTAGCCCAGCCACAATCTGTCTAACCTCTTTACCAAAATTCTTTTCAATCTCATCCAAGGTCACACCTGTGTCCTCTACACTGTCGTGCAACCACGCGGCTATAATCTCATCGTCAGTTCCTCCCGAAGCCCACACAAGATCCGCTACCTCTTGTATGTGGTGGATGTGTGGTTTCGAGCAGAGGGCTAGTCTGCCTTATATACGGAGCTAGTTTTATTTGCGAAGCCCCGAAAGCAAATTTTTGGAGACCATCCTGCGTTTTATACAAAATTGACCGGCCCTGTTCGAGGCACGGCCAGTCAATCCTGTACTCGAACAGTGAGCCAATTATAGCAAGTACAGTTTTATTGTCAAGTGTGGACAAGTATCTTGACATTTTAACCTTGATTTGGTAGAATATAGAAAATATGGAATGGTATATATACATGCTCGCTGGGTTCATTCTCGGCTTACTTGTTGGGTATAGAGTCATTTAGGCTTTTTTAAGGTGGCCTCTATTGCCCGAGTACCAACAGACCTGGGGCTGGTTAGTTTTCTACCTACTCCCTGGCCCACGCCAACACCCACTGCCGCGCCTACCGGCCCGCCCACGGCGGCTCCAATCGCACCACCACCCCCTCCAAATAGTGAGGCTTTTAGAATATCTGAAACACGTCCGCCACTGGGGGCTTCGGTAAGATGTAATTTTTGAGCGTCTGCTATTGCTTGAGCCTCCCTAACCAAATCCATTTCAAGTAAATCAGAATACTGGCGTACCTTTCCTTGTACTACTTCTTTATTTTTGCCCATTAGATTACTGATAAATGACGGGGCGGTGTCTTTTGGCACACCTTGAGCATCCACGAGTTTGTTTCCAAACTCACTTCGGAGATTCTGTACCTTTGCATAGTTTGTGTAAGCAGAGCGCAATTCAAGTGGCAACACGCTTGCTATCATCCCTTCAGTTACTCCTTTGATTTTCATCACAAGAGCGTGATAAGGTCTTGGGCCAGCAGTATCATCAATCAAGTTGTAATACTGACCCAGTTTTTTGTCGAGAGCCAAAACTTCATCAGCACTGATTTTTCTTGCACCAGTAATATCATCAATCATCCTATTCACATTATTGATTTCTGATTGCGTGAATGGACTGTACTTACCCCTAGTTAATTTGAAACCAGCTAATTTACCATCTTTGCCTCGTGTCTGCTCAAACTTTATGTCATTGCCCGGAGCGAAATCTTTTACCGCAACTTCGTCGTCTATCTTTGATTTATCACTGTCAACAAAAATAAGTACCGCCGCCAACACAACAATGACGAGAGCCAACAGCCAAACAATCTTGTATTTTGAATTCATAGCCACATTCTAACACGCTCGCCTATAATAGAGTCCTCTTCGAATGTTGATACGACTTCTTAATGAGAATGGTAGCCACTTTCTTTGGTTGCTTGTATCTTTATTCCAGCGATTATTTTAACTCCTTTCTAATTCTCACTAGAATTTTGCCCGTATGATTTTGCCCTTTGCCGTCCTTACCATTACCCCAGAAGTCATCACAAGGAATTTTGATCATTTGCTCCCTCAGTTGGATACCTTCAGAACTCTTGATTGGATTAAAGCCTTGAAAGATATTCAATATGTCCCTATTCTATCACGCTTTATCAGCGGACTGGCCGTGGATTAGCCTTATATGTAGCGCACAGAATCTGATTTGCTTAATAAAGCGTTCTCGCCGGTGTGCTAGTGCGAATATAATTGAAAGCTTGAAATATTGGGAAAGATAATATAGTATCTGTCCAGAACCAGGGATTCCTCAAGACGGTGAAAAATCGAAAGGAGGGGCCATTTTGGACCCAAAACATCTGATGAAAGCTCACGCGTACCAGAACGTTCCGCTCTGTTACGACGAGGCGTACGCGCTGGGCCAGATGGCTCTCCGCGGATGCAAAGAACTGACGTTTTTTGACCGCATGTTCAAAAAACGCAAACGGCTCGATCAAAGGCTCGCCCAAATCCAGAGCATCGCGACGCTCTGCGCTCTACATAGCCGAGCCACCTACTCTTGGCAGTGGAACAAGCACGACGCCTCGCAACATAGCCACGACCTCCCACAGAGTGCCGCGGAGATGATTGCGGGAATTTGTGCCTCCATCTTCCAAGAGGACATCGCGAAGTCGGAGTCTGGATTCCTTCGTCCTGCAGTAGACGTCGTTATGGATAACTGCGGTATGGGTGGAGACTTGATCGTTACGGCGAACGTCTCAACTATCGCCGCTTTGATCGCAGCCTCAGCTGGTATCCCGATGTGCAAGCACGGCTCACCGGCCAACGCGGATCAGGGCCGACACGGTAGCTCTGACTTCGTGGAGATGCTCGGCATCAACACGATGGCGCCAAGGAGCGTGGTTGAGGCTTGCGTCGAGAGACACAACTTCGGCTACACCGAGGCACTGGACGTTCGCTACAAGCATATCCACCTTCAGACGCACAAGGTCGCTCAACTCCCTCACATGAACGACCTGATCGGGCCAATCACCAACCCGGTGGATCCGAGTATTCTGCGGCGTCGAGTCCTTGGGGTCAACCACCTGGTTAGCCCCACTGTCGTCGCCGAAGCCTACAAGATCATGAACGAGAGAGGAGTCACCAAACTCGAGCGGGGCGTCTTCGTTCGCGGTTACGTGGTGCAAGGTGAAGAACACGGCATGGATGAACTCTCGCTCTGTCCTGGTGGGACGGCAGTGGCTCGCCTGGAGGACGGCGAAGTTTCCTCGGGTCACATCTGGGCAAGTGACTTCGGCTTGAGCCCGGTGGATCCGAAATCGATCTCGCCGCCGGCCGGCATGAGTAAGGGGGAGTTCTCCCTGCGGATTCTTGAACGGAAGGAGACTAGCGAGGTAACAAGCATGGTGCTCGCAAATGCCGCACTTCTCTTTCAACTTCACGCAGGTGGCAGCCTCAAGGAGGCCTTCGGGCGAGCGCGCGAGGCATTCGAAGGTAACGACGTAATGGCCGTGGTGCGGGCAGTGGCCCAAGCAACCAAGGCCTGAGGCGGATGGGTCCCTAGCGACCCACCGCCTTTTTTGTTAGCATAAACATACTTATGTTTGAAAAGATATTTGGAACTGATAAGAATATTATAATCGGGGCTATCCACCTCCCTCCTATGCCCGGGTATCAAGATTTCCCCGGGATTGATGTTGCAATTGGGAACGCACTAAAAGATTTGGAAGCGTTTGAAGGTGGTGGTGTAACAGCCACAATTTTTGAAAATAATTACGATTTACCCCACACAGAGTTTGTGACTGTGCAAATATATCAGGCCATGAAGGAAGTCGGGGCAGGTATAAAGCAGAGAGCAAATAAAGCACTTGGCGTGAGTGTACTATGGAATGATTACAAAACTGCGCTAAACATTGCCGGAGAACTTGGTCTCCCTTTTGCTAGAATCCCGGTGTTTGTTGATAAAGTAAAAACAAATTACGGTGTGATTGAGGGGAACGCAGATAAGATTGCAAAATACCGTGACGAACTTGGATCAGGGCCGGTTGCATTATTTGCGGATATCCATGTAAAGCACGCCGAATTACTTTCCCCCTATACGCTTGCTGAATCAGCGAAGATGGCAATTGATAAGGGATCTGATGCACTAATAATTACCGGGGGGTGGACCGGCGATCCACCTACGGCCCAGACTATTGATTCGTTACGCAAAAGCGTGGGTAATTTCCCAATCCTTGTAGGAAGCGGGCTTGATGAAAATAATGCTCGGGAATTGCTAAGTGTTGCAAATGGAGCAATCGTCTCTACATCTCTAAAGGAAGGAGCTCGTGATAATAACGAGACTAACCTTACAAAATACAATCAACGTATAAGCAAAGAAAAAGTTGTCTCTCTCATGAGTTTGTTAAAAAGGTAACCGGACTGCACGAGGGTGCAATCCGGTCGTTAGAACCCACTCCCTTTTCTTACGAAGGCAGCGGAACTACGCTCGTCTCTGAGTGGCGGAACGTACGCTTTCCGGTCCTAACAACGCGGAACTGTGCTCCGCAATGAGGATCCGGACAAGCAATCATCTCATCTGTTGTCATCCAATCGTTTGGGTGAGTCATCCTCTGCTTGGCCGCAAGTAATGGCAGAAGTGCTCCAAGAGCATAGATAGTAAATGTTTGTACTTCAGGAAGAGAGAGATTTTCACCCTTCAGGTCGAAGTAATCTCCTGCTTTGTGATTGCAAACCATTGGTCGCTCTGTGCCGATGACTTCTACTCTAAGATCGTAGAGTTCGAATGAATCATCTAATTTAGCTTCCATCGTTTTAGCCTCCTTTGGCTTTAGGAAATTGTGGAGAACATCTCCTAGGGCATATTAGCTTTAATGGGAAGCTTGTCAATTAAAGTAAAAAATGACCGGACTGCGTAGCTACGCAGTCCGGTCTTGAGGTTACGATTGTTGCCCAGAGAGAGCCTGTATCGCCTCCCAGAGCAGGATGGGACCGTAGCCGCTTGAGAACACGGCTTTCTCGCCGGTGCGGTCGTGACCTTGGACAGAGGGACCGGCCACGTCTAGGTGGGCCGCCTCTTTGGTTTGACAGTGTTCGAGCAGAATGAACTTCCCTGCAGTCGTTGCTCCACCGACCTTCTTGTGCCCGGTGCTACAAACATCTGCGAGTTCACCCGCCCGCCCCTTCTCGAGGTTGATATGACGTGCTTCGGCCAAAGGTAGCTGCCACACGAGGTCACCACTCCTTGCCGATGCAACTTTGAGAGCCTCGGCCATACGTGGCGTCTTGGCGAACAGACCCGCGAAGTCGTGGCCGAGCGCCCCTACGCACGCCCCCGTCAAAGTGGCGATTGATATCAGGTAGTCCGGTTTGTGGTTGACCTCGGCATACCTGATTCCGTCGACGAGGATGAGACGACCCTCGGCGTCGGTGTTGCCCACCTCCACGCTCTTGCTGTGGTAGATGGGTATGATCGTGCCCGGGTGTTGAGACTTCCCCGATGGTGCGTTGTCCACGATCGAAAGAACGAGAACAAGATTGACGGGTTGATGAAGCTTGACGCAGGTGAGGAATGCGGCCAGTGCCATTGCTCCTCCACCCATATCACTCTTCATGTTGGCGAATTCGTCTGCTGGCTTGATGTCTTCACCTCCAGTGTCGAAGACGACGTACTTGCCGACCAAGGCGATCGTTGGGGTCTTGGACGAAGCCCCGTTGTACCGGAGTGCTACCAGCGCAGGACGATGATCGCTACCTTGGCCTACGCTGTAAACTGCGTTCAGTCCTTCCCGCCGAAGCTCTTCGTCGACGAAGAATGTACCCTCAACTCCTTCGTTCGAGGCCACTATCTCACGAAGAAGGGCTACTGCATCCTCGGTCTCCATGCATCCTGGCTGAGCCGGAAGGTCGATCAGGCGTCGGGAGAAGTGCTCGGCACTGGCCAAGGATGAGACCAGAGCAAGCAGTCTCGGCGCATCCTCTTTGAAGACGAGGTCGGATGACACTTCCACCACCGCTGGTGCCAACCCACTTGCTTTCGTGGTCTTGAAGTCCTCCATGCGGTAGGTAGCGGAATGCATCCCCTGCAGGAAGGCCCTCAAGCAGATGTTTTCCTCGAAACCCTCGAGAAGAATGGTCGTTCTGTCTGCGTTGACATAAACCCGGTCGATGGATTTGTCCCGACAGGACCTCACGATAATCCCACCGAGTTTGGCCAGATCTTCGAGGGCAGTGTGCCCCTTCGGCTCGACGCAGATGAGGAGGACGGTGATATTCGGCCCAGCGATGAAGGCACTTTGCCCCGCTTTATTCGGGAAAAGCTTCCTGGCAGTCTCCGGCAGATATGCGGTAGCAAGTGCCGTTGCGTCCTTGGCGCAGAAGGTTTGACCCTCCGGACTGATGAAGATGGCGACAATGCTCTCGCTACTTGGCCCCTCGGCAAACCTGATGTCGAGAAGAGGATGCGGGTAGAACGGACTGACCTTGTACATGCTAGCCTCCTTTGACTACTGGAAAATTGTGGAGAACGTCTCCTTGGCCATATTAGCCTTGCACATCCAATTGTCAACAAGTTATATAAAAGAAAGAACGCATGACCCTTGCCATGCGTTCTGTAAGATTGCCTTGCCCCGTGGTGGGCACGGTCTAGGAAATGGGACCGATGCCCATAAGATCACGGGCTTGTGCGATCGTGTCCTTGAAGGCAACCTCGGCGATCGTCTTGCCAGCCTGGGTCACCTCCCGGACAATCTGCGGACGGTTCGCTAGGTCGGCTCGCCGCACCCGAAAGTCGGCGAGCGTGTCGGTGATGTGGCCAGCGAGCTTGCGCTTGCAGTCGATGCAACCGATGCCGGCGGTCTGACAACCCGACCGCACCTCCTGGATTGTTGGACCCGAGCTCACGACTTCATGCAGTTTGTAGATGGCGCACTTGTCCGGATTGCCGGGGTCACTGCGCCTGCGTCTTGCTGGGTCGGTGGGGGCCTTTGCGAGCTTCTCCCACATCGCATCGGCTGTATCGGACAGGTAGAGGGTGATGTCCTCGTCCTCGGACTTGCCCATCTTGTCGAAACCGCCCCGATCATTCTGAGCCACTAGGCCCGGAACACTGACCATCTCCTGCTCCATCGCATCCGGGAACGGGAAGAGGTCCGTCTCGTAGATGCGATTGAACCTGCGGGCGATCTGTTGCGTGATCTCGAGATGAGGCTTCTGGTCCGCTCCCACGGGAACCAAGTTGGCCCGTGGCCCCAGAATGTCCGCCGCCATCAGGACCGGGTAGAAACGAAGTCCGGCGTTGACGTCGTCAGAGTGCTTCCTGGCCTTGTCCTTGAAAGTTGGCAGGCTCCCCAATTCCCCGTCGGGCGTGATGCATGCGAGCATCCACGTGAGCTCCGTCACCGACGGTACGTCGGACTGGACGTAGATGACGGACCGCTCCATGTCGACGCCAGCGGCAATGATGTCTCGTATGATCTCCGGGGCGTGCCTTCTTATGTCGGCCGCATCCTTGAGAGTGGTGAGCGTGTGCAGGTCGGCGACGAAGAAGAAACACTTTTTGTCCGGGTCGCGGGAAAGCTCTCCCAATCGACGTAGCACTCCGAGGTAATTCCCCAGGTGCATCCGGCCGGTGGCACGGATACCTGTAACTACAACCTGTTGGCTCATGACTTAATCTCCCTTCCTTTCGGAGGCCTATGCTCCAATTTCCATACTACATTCATATAAAACAATGTCAAGATTTGTCAAATATGTCAAAAACTGCTATAAAAGATTGATGGAGCCTAGCAATTTTAATACACTCGTATTTTTAGACATTGACGGAACCTTACTAGGCATTGATCAGAAGCCAACCATCCCAGATCTAGGTGCTACTATTTCAAAATTGCAAAGCAAAGGGGTACGCTTTGGTCTCAACTCTAATAGAGCGTACGAGGATGTGCTGGGTATTGTAGGAATGTTTAATCTAGACGGTCCATTTATTCTAGAGAATGGTGCACTCTTTGTAGACGGACCCGGCGGTAAAATAGTTGTGTCTGAGGGCGTAATTCAGGACATTCCTAAAATAGCTTTTGAGGTCACTAAGCAAGCACTTGAAAACATGGGGATTGAATCCACTCCAGTATTTTCGGACACGGTTGAATTAAACGAGAAAGACTTTGGCAAAAACGGCACTTACGTATTCCTAAACAAGAACCGTAAATACTCTGCTAGTATTCATCACAGAATAGATGGAAAGAGTTCTTTTGATTTTGCGCAGAAGCTTGCCAAGCAAATGCAGAAATCGTTTGACGACGAAGGATGCAAACTGATAGCTTTGTCGCACAATCATGGACACACAATTACCATAGAGATTCCGAACATAAATAAAGCAACTGGACTGGCTTTTTTCAAAACAAAATATTCAAATATTAGACTTGTTGCAATCGGAGACGACATGAGCGAAGTAATACTCAGGCCACAAATTGATTTACTTTTCGCCGTTGCAAATGCGGACCTTGAATTAAAGCAAGTCGCTGATCATACGTCCCTATTTGAAGCAACAGCTGGAGTTAAAGACATTTTAGAAAACCATTTGCAAAAAAAATGAGCCAACCTCTTTAGGCTGGCTCAGAGTTACAGGAGTTCTCTTACGAGCGTTCCGCCCGCCTCAACCATTCTTCCAGCTACTTCTGGCTCAGACTCGAGTCTGAAGTAGCCAGATAGTCCTGACTGTAAGGCTCTACCAAGACCGAAGAGTAGCTCAGCCTGTCCCTTGCTGATGTCTAGTAAGTCTGCTACTTCTAGAAGCGCGAAGGCTCTTATAGTGTCGTAGCCGGCTTCTGCGCCAGGGAGCTTGTGCGCATCTCTGGCAACACCAGCGAAGCAGGCAAGGTCAAGGATGGGTACCCCCAGTTGGCCCGGTTTGGGATCCACATACTTTAGCGTGTTTGCTGTAACGAAGACGTCTTCGGGAGTGAAGTCGAAGGTCGAAAAGCAAACTTCCAGTAGCGGGATACCCCTTACGTCCCATGCATGAAGGCGCTCTGCTAGATCGGCAGTAACATGCCCCGCCAATCTCTCGCCGTAGACCTTTAGTAGAAGTCTCTTCAGGTTACTGGCTACACCGAAGGATTTTGTTGTGTGCCGTCGTGTGCCCTTGTAGACCTTGTAGGCGTGTCGTACGAGGTGTCTGTACAGCATGTCTGGGTCACGAGCTTCTTTGGTCGCATGCCAAAAGTCGAGCCCGCAGTTTGACATCACGATAACTGGGATAGCGTCGAACTCGAAGTAACGAAGGATTGTAGGCAGGAGGCTTTCCGCCCCAATGCTTCTCAACTCCTCGTATCCTCCCTTGTTCAGACTGATCTCTCGTTTCCCTGCGTCGTCGATTCCGATCTTGACGATTAACTTGTTCCCCTCTTGATCCTGAGCGCCGTACACTGTCTTGCACACGTTCCCGAGGATATACTGCCGACCCAAGTCAACAATAATCCCGTGGTGTGCTAAATGCGCCAGTAACGAATCCCGGTTGAACACTTAACCACCACTCCTCATCGCCTCTATGGCAGTGTGTATACGTTTGATTGACCTGTCGCGTGTGTCCCCAAGACCTTCACCAAGGTGGTATGAGTCTTCCTCTGGGAACCAGAAAGCGTTCCAACCAAGTTTGTGCGCTTCGACGCAGTTTGCGAATATATCATCAACATAGACGATGTCTCCGCCTTCGATCTGCTGGAATACTTCTGCGTCCTCTGGTTTCTGGTACAAGAATCCCGTTCCCAGACCGCAGATCTTACTAACACGGTCTGCGATACCGTAGTACGTCAAGACATAACGAGCCCACGCTTCCGGGGCATTCGTCAGGATTTCAGTGGTGACGCCTAACCCAAGCAATTCGCGAATTCCAGGCCGGAGGGCAATACCCTCGCAGGCCTTAAATTCTGGAACATAGGTGGCTTCAACGACTGATTCTTGATTGCTTCCCGTCTCTAGACAAATCATCATTGTCAGGCTTTTCGTCCCATACTTGGAACCCAGCCTGCTGATGCACTTGTCCAGAGTCTCTCCGCTATTCGAGAGAGTGGTAAGAGTTCTCTTGAGTCGACGCACGACAGCGTCTCTAACTTTACCGCTAGGACCGTAAACGGTCCCGTCGAGGTCAAGTACGAGCTTCATCTCGATTCCTCCTTTTGGTTGTTTGAGAACGTTAGACCCATTAGAGATAATACCTCAATATAAAACAATGTCAAGATTTGTCAAATAGAAATAAAGAGAACGCATGACACTTGCCATGCGTTCGAGAGAGTCGCCTTTGCTCAATCTCTGTCCCACAACTCGGGGAAAAATTGGGCCTTGTCCACCGCAGACTTGAGGTAGGGCACGCCGTCGGTGTGTCCGGTACCGGCCCTAGTGCCGATTTGACGGGCGGCCACCATCATGTGGACTGATCGCAAAGAGCGAAAGGCTTTGTCGTAACCGACCAGGCCTTGGGCCAACAAAGCGATCGAGCTTTGGGCAGGGGGCGTGTCTCCGAAGAGCTCTTCTCGCCCGATACCGAGCTTCTGCAACTTGGCCTTGATAGCCTTGCGCACAGTGGGGCCCTCTGAGAGCTCGGTTAGCCTCAACGTCCACCATCTCGCCTTAGGCTTGTTCTCACCTTCTTCAGGCTTACGATCAAGGAAGGCTCTGTAGGTGAAGTCCATGCCCCGGATGCTTGCGTAAGCGTCTTCAGGCTCAATACCCGAGAGGATCTCGATGATTCGGTACTGCTCACTCTCCGCGCCGGAAGCTGGGGCGAGCGCGTCTCTGAATTCGAAGAACTTCTTCGGCTCCATGGTGTTGAGCGCCGACATGACATTGCCGTGCACTCCACACCAGACAATCAGACGCTCCACCAACTTGAGGGCGGAAGGGTAATCCTCCTCTTCGATCTTGCCGATGAGTTGGCCCAGCGTTTGAATGTGCAGGGCAAAGCCGATCTCAGACATCTGATGTGCCGCTATGAACTGCGGCTCATCCTCGTGGATGAAGTCTCGTTCGTCGCCTGTTCCAATGTGTGGACGGGCCAGAGCGAGCAGAGCCTCAAGGCCGATGTATCGGCAATAGTGGACCTGCTTGGGATCGAGAACTTCGTGCGAGCACTGCCATCGATTTTTTGACACTTGTACTCCTTTGTTTGAGAGCGTAAGCTCTGGCACCATACTATCTATCGACTTTGGCAATGTCAAACTGCTATCTAGACAAAGAAAATTGGCTATGATAGCCTTAGAACTAGTAACGGGGCCGGTGTAGCTCAACCAGGTAGAGTGGCGGTCTCCAAAACCGTTCGTTGCGGGTTCAAATCCTGTCACCGGCGCCATTACTTGGCAGGCCCAGAGGTTTCAGGTCATACGAGGGGGATTGGAAAGCCAATCCCCCCCCATTTATATATGTTAGGCTTGTGGTAGTTAGAAAAGTTCTCAACACAATCAATCACAAGTAGAAAGGGGCAGCCAAGTGAACCTTGAAGAGCTAAGATCGGTGCTAAAGATCCGGGGTATCTACTTCTTCGCACTGCTTTCAGCAATGACATCAATCGCAGTGAAGCTTGTCGACGCCTACATTTCCCACAACGTCATCAAGGCAGAGGGTGCTGATGGTGAAGTGGTAGCGACCTGTGTCTTCCTAACCCTAGCAGGGTTAATTGGATCAGCCGTTTTCTTTATCCTTGCCCACACTCGATTCGGTAAGGCGCTCGATCCAAAGTTCAACGGTTTCCATATCGGGAACAGAGGGCTCCAAGTAACCACCCTTATTGGAGGTTCAGCAGGAGCGGCCTCAACTGGCTTGTATCTACTAGCCTTGCAGAAGGGCTTCAATGCGGCGACTCTGGTTGCCCTTGGTTCAAGCCAGCTATTTTGGATCATCGGCTACGAGTACTTGTGGAGCAAAGACCACGCCCACATCAAGTCTGTCCTCAAACCGGCGCTTCTCATGATTGCTGGAGTATGGGTTGGAGAAGGCTCGAGTAAACTCTCGCTTGAGGTATTCCTGCTTGTCTTTGTGGCTTCAGGTCTCCTGGGAGGGATCTCGGAGGTTCACGACAAGATAGCGACGGAAAAGTCCAATGCGACACTCGCCACAGTCTGGCGCTTCTTCTACCTAGGAGCATCCGCCATAACTCTATCACTTACCTACATCTGGCACATCGGTAAATTGCCGCTGTACTGGGAACTCATCCGTGCCAAGTGGTACCTGGCTGTCCTGCCGATAGCAATACTCATGGCATTTAGCTTCCTCACGAACGGTTGGAACGCCAGAGCCAAAGCCCACGCAGATATGGGTGCATCCAAGGTTTCGATTATATCGAACCTCAAGATCGTGGGCGTCCTACTCGCACTATGCATCCTCAACTTCGGATTCGGAGTCGAAAAGTTCGGACAACTGCCGACGGACCGGGCTCTCCTCTTCCGCCAGGTTCTCGAAGCCCTCGTCATCACCTCTAGTGTCATCTGGCTCGTCAAAGGCAAGGATCAGAAGAAAACAACGTAAGGTCTCGCCCGAAAGTAAGGTCATGCTCCAGCCACCGCAAGTGGCTGGACTTTTTTTGCATAGCTGATAACTTGAGACTAGACAGTACGTTAAATGACATGCTGTCTTACAGAGACGGTACCAACAGAAAGGACGTGTCAGATGAGTCAAAAGACGATCACGAGGCCTGCGTGGCAGGACCCAACTTCAGAAAACGAGATTCTCGCTAAAATCAAGGAGTTCGACGACGCCAACATTCACTACTTCGAAAGTAAGGAACTCGGTTTCCCCGGTACCCCACCGCTTCCGATATGTCAGCAAGTTTACAGCGACTACGTTGGAGCCCATGCCAACAACATCGGCATGCACACCAACCCTCGGCCAGATACGTCTGAATACGGATTCGAGGGTTCGCAACAGGCGGAGCGAGAAGTCATCGGGATGTGCGCAGACCTCATGGACGCTAGCCCCGACGAGGTGGGCGGATACATCTCTCCTGGCGGCACCGAGGCGAACATCGTCGGTTGCTGGATCGGACGCAACAGGAGCAAGGGGCGCACGGCAATCGTTGGCTCCTTCCTAACCCATTACTCCATCGTCAAGGCCGCAGACCTCCTTGGGATCGGAGCAAAGCCACAGTCCGACGGCAGTGGTCTCCACTTGGTAGGCACGGACTCAAACGGCCACATCAATCTGGAGCATCTGTGGAGAGTGCTCTTGGATTTGGCACGGCTGGGTCTCCGGCATTTCATCGTCATCGGTAATGCCGGTACGACGATGCTCGGTTCTGTGGATGACATTCCCGGGATGTGCGAGGTGATTTCTCGACTGGAGCACGAGTACCCGACAGCTGTGGTTCACCTCCACGTGGACGCGGCCTTCGGTGGCTTCGTAATTCCGTTCCTCGAAAAGTACAAGTCACGCAGGATTGGCTTCTCCAATCCGCGCGTGGACTCGGTCACTGTTGACCTTCACAAGATGGGTCAGACTCCCTACGGAAGTGGGGTCATCATGGCACGGAGGGAACAGTTCAAAAACGTTTTCACTCTAGCGCCCTACGTTCGAGGCGGAGATTCAACTCTTTGCGGATCGCGCGGAGGGGTTATCGCCTTCAGTTGTTGGGCAGCCATGAAGTTCTTGGGACGAACAGGATACGAGAAGGAGGCGCTCGAGCGTGTGCGCGATGCGAACACCACTCGCCAGATGCTCACGGAAGCAGGCCTTTCCGTTTTCGAGAATGACACCAACATCGTGGCTGTTCGAGGAGAGTTTCCACTCTCGAAAAAACTCATGGACAAGGTGTTCATCACACACGCCCAGGAAGATTTCCCGGCAGACATGTCAAATCCAGCGGGCAGGGAGTTCCAGACCGTTTGGAAGGTGGTCGTGATGCCGCACATGGACATCGACACGACAATCAAGGCTTTCCTTGACGCTCGCAACGCTTAGCGGGCGGGGTGGGCAGAGGGGGTGAGCAAGCTCACCCCCTCATTTCTTTTACAAACTTTAATTTGGGCCACTTATTTTGCCAACCCTTCTTTGCAATTCGAGCGTGCCATGATTCTAGAGATCCTCTGTAGTTGGGAGAGCGTCTTACAATCAAGTTAACTAGGTCACTTATGCCGTGGGGTGCTATGAGCTTCAATTTTCCGTCCTCAAACTTCACGGCTACACAGGTGCAAGTCTCCGGCCAAGCCGAGATAGCGTCTTCACTTGATATGTATGGTTCACCTCCGTGTATCTGATGCATCCGAGCTTGATTCTTGCACGACCATTCGATATCCATAATACCCTGTAATTTTCTGTCGTATTGCTTCTCTTGCTCCTCGTCTAAATTCGTCAGGTCAAAATATGCAAGATCAATATCCGCTGTCGGTACTACCTCATTCTTAAATCCGTGAAGATGGTCCCAAACTTTGTTCCTTACAAATCCCGCTCCAATCATCCAGTCAGGTAAATTGAGTGACTCAGCAACCCTAAGCACGCCCATCATCCACCTATCGCGCTCTATTAAATTGAGAACATCCTGCTCTGTCATACATCGATAATAGCTC
>DATDSR010000004.1:0-4354 GCA_036517855.1 Minisyncoccota bacterium
GCCTTCACTGTGCAATATGACTTCTGTATGCCCGGCCGCTTCAAACTAAGCTACGTTAACCAAAAGGGGCAAGAGCAACAGCCCATAGTAGTCCACCGCTCTTCCATCGGGGCAATTGAGCGAATACTAGCCTTCATCATCGAGAGCACCGCAGGCAACTTCCCCTTCTGGCTCGCTCCAGTGCAAGTGAAGGTTTTGCCTATCACTGACACGCAGAAGAAGTACGCCGAGGAGGTGCAAGGCAAACTCCTAGAAGCTGGCATCCGCTCAGAGATAGACACCCGCACCGAGAGTTTGGGTAGAAAGATACGTGACGCCAAAATGGAGAAGCTCCCCTACCTTGTAGTCATCGGCGAGAAGGAACAAAAGGAGGGTAAAGTAACTCTCGAATCGCGTGCGAAGGATGGCGAAGCCAAGGGCGAATCAATCTCCCTCTCCGTCGCCGACCTCCTTGCCAGACTCGCAAAAGAAAACAAAGTCTAGTTTTCGGCTTCTTTCACAAGGAAAAGGGCAAGGACTTTGCCCCTATAAATCTCTGTAGATCTCGATTCAATTTCTTCTGCCAAAGAATACTCCTCCAAAATAGAGATTGGAATTGCTAGATAAAAGGTAGCCCCAGGGATATCCTTACCTAACTTGGAAATATGCAGATTGACGCCCTTCACGGCGCCATAATAGCGAAAGGTATCCCAACTGGCAGTGTTAGACGTGTATAAATCACTGCTAACTTTCTGATCGGCAATCAAGAGAGCTATACTCTTCTCATCTCTTGCCGCTGCATATTCGCCAAACCTCATTCCATCACCAATCTCAAATAGTTGAATGGCTGTGAGCAAAAAGGCGGATAAAATAAGCACCGCGAAGATTGGCTTTGCCGTACTTGCTTTAAGAAATCTCACTTGCTCAATTAAGTAATACCCAAGAGTGGCAATGCTTATCGCCACGAATGGCAACATTGGCTCAATATAATAAAACAACTTTGTTGTTGAAACAGAAAAGAAGATAAGCACAACCAAAGCAGAACAGGTGCAAGACAGTAGAAGTCTTGCTTGTTCAAGGCGCAACATCTCCTTAAGCTTTATCAACGCATATACCAAACTGCCGAAAAAAACCGTGGCCCAAGGTTGTGTGAGCTTCAACAAATACTTAACGTAGTAAAAATATCCATGGTCAGCCGAACCTAAGATACTACTATTAAATCTGCTTAGTAGGTGGTAACCAAGATATTGAGTGAAGAATAGGCTGCCGTATGCTTTGTACTGAAGGTAGTGCCATGGTATGGCTACTAAGAGGAAGACCATGCCACCCAAATAGAACCATGGGCTTTTTAACCAATGCCATTTTTTGTACACAATAGCGAATACTAAGGCTATCGGCATTGCGAGAAAACCAATTATACTTTTAAAAAGTACGCCAGCAGCAACTGCAAGCCAAAAGCCTACCAACCATTTCTCCTTGTCCCAACTTCGGACAAAGCAATACACCGCAGCTAAGATAGCAACAGCCACAGCGACATCGAACCGTATCTCTCTACCTGCATATATCCACTCAGAAGTTGTAGCAAGTATCAGCGCAGATACACTGGCAATGTCTCTGCGTTTAGAAAGTTCCAAGGCGAACAAATATACCAGGGCGATACCTAAAACTGTCAAGAAAATATTAGGTAATCTAAGTCCAAATTCAGATTCACCAAATACTGCAACCGATGGCCGCATTAGCCAGAACAAAAGTGGAGGTTTATCTATCCAGGACGAGCCCCCGCGGGTAAAAGTTGTGAAGTTGCCAGAGATGACACTCTCGTGAAATACCTGCGCATAGGTAGCCTCATCGTAGTCCTTAATCGGATAAAATGACGAGGATACAAGGAACGCCAACACCCCAACAAGCAATAACACGAGGGCCCAGTTTTTGACTGTGGGTCCACTCGGAATAACTTTATAACTCATGCCCTACACATCCAACTCTGCTAACTTTGCATTTGCTTGGATGAAGAGTTTGCGGGGTTCTACCTCGTCGCCCATTAGGATTTCGAAGGTTTTGTCGGCAACTGCCGCGTCATCTATTGTCACTTGCTTGAGGATGCGCTTGTTCTGATCCATAGTGGTCTCGCCAAGTTCACTGGCGTTCATCTCGCCTAAACCTTTGAATCTTTGCACACGGTATTTGATCGTTTTTGGCTTGTCGCTTTTAGCTTCTGGTTTCTCTGCTTCATCCCCGACTTCAGTGCCTTCCTCCGGTTCATCACCTCCCTCCATCACATCGGCGTCCTTGCCAATTATTTTAGTTTTCTCCTCGTCCGAATACGCGTACAAAATCTCTTTGCCGTGCGTTATCTTGTAGAGCGGCGGTTGGGCAATGTATATAAATCCGCCGTCAATGAGCGGGCGGTAGTAACGGTAAAAGAGGGTGAGCAAGAGCGTGCGGATGTGGCTCCCGTCCACGTCGGCATCGGCGGCGATGATGATCTTGTGATAGCGTAACTTTTCAATATTAAACGTATCACCGATGGCCGCTCCCAGGGCAATGACGATGTTCTTGACCTCCTGCGAGGCCAGCATCTTATCAAGCCGGGCACGCTCTACGTTTAAGATTTTGCCACGCAAAGGCAAGATAGCTTGGAAGCGACGGTCGCGACCAGATTTGGCCGTACCGCCGGCCGACTCTCCCTCTACGATGAAAAGCTCACTCTCGGCTGCCGAGCGTGATTGGCAATCGGCAAGCTTGCCGGGCAGGGTCATACCCTCAAGGGCGCCCTTGCGAAGCACTGAATCCTTGGCCGCTTTGGCAGCCTTACGCGCACGTACAGCGAGCAAAACCTTGTTTACGATTATACGCGCGTCGTCCGGATGCTCCTCAAGGAAGTGGTTGAAGGCCTCGCCAAACACCGTCTCCACAGCACCCTTGGCCTCTACCGAGCCGAGCTTGGCCTTAGTCTGACCCTCAAACTGCGGATCTGGAATCTTGACAGACAAAACGGCCGTTATGCCCTCGCGCACGTCATCACCTGTGAAGGCGTCGTCGGTATCTTTGATTGCACCACCCTTCTTGGCATAACTATTGAGGGTGCGCGTGAGCACCGAGCGATAGCCGGCTACGTGTGTACCGCCTTCAGGTGTAGGCGTGTTGTTGGCAAACGAATATTCGCGAGCCGTAATGTCATCGACATATTGCAGAGCCACCTCGACGTTCACTGTTTTGCCATTCTCAGCTTTAACATCCTTCTCAACGTAGAAGACGTTTCGGTGTATCGGCTTCTCTGTCTGATTATAAAAGGAAACGAATGAAATCAATCCCCCTTCGAAATAAAATGAGTGGGATGGCAACTCAAGCTTAAGTTCCTTCGTGTATAAACATCCTTCCAAATCAATCTTCTTTTCAAAGGTCCTGGCATCAATGGCTGTTATCCTAACTTTCTTCGACAGATACGCCTGCTCGCGCAGGTAATCCACAACCCGCTTCCAATTATAAACCGTCTCGGAAAAAACTTCGGGGTCTGACTTAAACATCACAACCGTGCCGCGTTGTTTTGTTTTGCCAATCTTTTTAACCGCGACCACTTTCTTTCCGCGCTTGTACTCTTGCATCCAAATGTCGCCATCTTTATGAACTTCAACCCGCGTCCACTCAGACAAAGCATTGACTACCGAGGCGCCCACACCATGCAAACCGCCCGAGACTTTGTAACTCTCGCTATCAAACTTGCCGCCAGCGTGCAAAGTAGTCATCACCGTCTCTAGGGCGCTGACCTTCGTCTTTTTGTGAATATCGACTGGTATGCCACGACCGTTATCTGACACACGCACCACCTCGCCGGGCAAGAGGGCGACCTCGATGTCATTGGCATAACCACCCATCGCCTCGTCGCGCGAGTTGTCAAAGATCTCTTTGATCATATGGAAGAGGCCCTCAGGCCCCGTAGAGCCAATGTACATACCCGGTCGCTTACGCACCGGCTCTAGCCCCTCAAGTACGCTGATACTAGAGGCATCGTAGAGATGCCCCGAACCCTTGTCACCAGCCTCGTTTTTAGCCTCTTTCTTAGCCATAATGTAGCTCTATTCTAGCATAATTCGACCAGATATGATAGCTTAATTTTGGAGGTGAAAATGCGTGGAAACTGCGGGAAGCCACCAGCATTCAGAGTTTGGCGACTTGTGTATAGTCGCTACCTAGATTTTGCCTTGTACTCTAATATGACCCATCTTTGGTGGAGATTATGGTGGTGGAATGGGCGTCGCAGGCCTCTGTGATCGCGTGCTCGAGTGGGATCCCCTCCCCACTCGAGCTTCGTCGTTTTAATACTAACTCACCCGGACTTCGTCTCGCCCTCTCTTATCTATAAGAGAGGGTAGGG
>DATDSR010000005.1:0-11672 GCA_036517855.1 Minisyncoccota bacterium
AACTCACCCGGACTTCGTCTCGACCTCTCTTATGAATAATAGAGGTGGGCTCGATCGTATCCACCTCTCTTGTCTACAAGAGAGGTCCAGCTGAAAGCGGGGTGAGTTACATCAACGGATTTCCGCGGAGGAAGGATTGCCAGTCCATCGGCCTCTTAGCTTCGGGTTGAACTGTGTCGGGGACAAATTTGTTGCTTTCTACATGAGCTTTCAAAATCTTGACGCGCTTTTTGCCGCGAATAGTGGGGATGATTGAATAAGTGCCGGGCTCCTCGCTTAGGGCTCTTACTTTACGCTCAAATTCACCTGCCTTACTTGCCCATTCGAGGTACGGGAGAAAGGCGTCTTCGGGTTTGAATTTGTGGGTATATGTTGCTTGGGTGTGGTCCTGTTCTTTAGGCACAAGTTTGCCTCCTAGATATTCGGGTAAGACGCGCGCTAGTAATTCGGCACCTTTTTCAAAAAGAGCTTCACGTAGCTGAGCCTCTGATGCTACCTGCGGCGACAGGGCAATTATTTCTTGCGCAAGCACCGGGCCATGGTCTACTTGCTCGTCGAGTTTCATAATACTTACACCTGTTACCTCCAGGTCCTCGAGTATAGCGCTCTTGATAGGGGATGGGCCACGCAGTTTGGGCAGGAGCGACGGGTGAATGTTCAAAATGCCGAGTGGGAAGGAGTCGATAACTTCTTTGGTTAGTATTTTGCCGTACGAAACTAGCACAGCCACATCTGCTTTTTCGCTTGGTACTAGACCAAAACGTGCCATTGCCACGAGTGCAGATTTGGCCACCGCATCCGAGCCAAAAAAGACGAACTTAATCTTTTGGTTCGACATTCTTTTCTTCACGGGCTACTTCTCTCAAATCCTTTGCGGTATCAATAAAAAGTACGCCCCTCAGATGATCAGTTTCATGCTGAAATATTTCCGCGAGCAAACCCGCACCGTCCCTCCTAAATTTCTTCCCCAGCTCGTTGTGTGCTTCCACTGTAACCTTATCGTGGCGGTTCACAATACCAAACACATTTTGCACAGAGAGGCATCCTTCCTCCATAGGTACTTTCTTTCGCGAACGTCTTACGATTGTGGGGTTAATGTAGACTAATGGTTCGCTGGGCTTGACCTCACTGAAAGCTTTCGGCGAGACTACAAAAATTTGTAGGCTAACTCCTATTTGAGGAGCGGCAAGTGCTACGCCATCTGTGGATGCCGCAAGTGTTGAATGCATAAGCCCAAGCAGTTTTCTTGTTTTAGGCAAGGTGATTTCACGCAGAGAGATAGGCTTTGCTGTTTTACGCAGGACGGGGGATTCTTTTTGCAGTATTTTGGCCGGCATAGTTTATATGATTGACTCCGGATCAAGCTCAACCCTTGTCTGCGTCCTTAAAGGCAGCAGTACTTCGAGTAGCTCGGGGTTGGGCCAGCCCATAATGGGCTGCCTTATAATAACATAATTAGGTGGTACAGACAGGGGATTCCATTTTTTCAGCTTTAGTAGGACCTCCTCTTTTAAGGCCTTTGCTCTCAGACTACTCCCGTCAATGCTGATCTTAATAATGTGCATTGCCGGAGGGTAGCCAAATTGTTTTCTCGACTTTTGCTCAAGCTCTGTAAACGTCGCGCTATCGCCCTTAATTGCTTGCGAAAATATTGGGTCATCAATACGTCTTGTCTGAACCAGGAAATTGCTAATGGCTAAATTACGAGCTTCAGTAATCCGCCTAAATACTCGCTCACGAACCCTAAATTCTGGTAAGGCGAGTAGACTGTCTATATAGGCAACAACAACGTTATCAAATTTAGCTTTAATTTGGGGAAGTAAAGCCTCGGTCACCAGCACGAATTTACTAATGCCACTTAGTCTTGTGCTAGTGTCACTCGACATTAATTCTAGAGGTAGCTCTCTGTACTCCTTTCGTATTTGTGAGGCTAGACCCTCTATGCCTGTGCCCAGGGAGGTAAGCTTCCAACTGCCACAGTTGGGGCAAGTTAAGTCAGCTCTTTTAGAGTAACAGTGGTGGCAGAGGAAGAAACGGTTAGCGTTTGCCTCATGCAAAACCAGAGGCATTCGGCACTTGCTACAGTTAAGGTTCTGGCCACAGTCAGCGCATACAGTCACGCTAGCAAGGCCTCGTCTAGCCGAGATGGCCAGTATGCTAGTCTTTTCAGAAATTGCTTTGTCTATCAATGTTTTAAACTCCGGCGTAAGTAGGTTTAGACCCGTACCTTGGTTGGTCTTTAAAGGTTTTAGATCAACAAGGCTTCTTTGGGGTAAGGGTCTAGCTTGTTCCAGCCCTCTGATAATTCCTTTGGTTTTGGTTTGGGCTTCGAGACTTAGGTAGTCATCGCCACAGTAGAGTTTAACCCCGAGCGTATTGGCTAAGGTAGCTATGTACACTCTCGTATCAACATAAGGAGAGCGGATTTGGCGATAATTCCCAGACTCTTTTTCAATTACTATGGCGCCAACGTTGTTGGTCCCAAAGAGAGCATATGTGGGGGTAGCGATGACAACGTAGTTTTTGGTACCTTCTGCCCACAGGTTGTTGATGTTCTTGTAAAGCTCTTTGGCAGGTAGGCTGTCATCTAGACGAATTACTTTTCCATTCTCTAACTTTGATATCTGCTGTGCCACCTTAGCCCCGTGGGTTGGGTTTGGGACGACGATGAGAAGCGACTTCTTGCTTAACTTATTCCGTACCAAATTTATGTAATAGGCGCACCTATTGTCGAAAGAGCCCTCTATATTTAGGATCTCGTCAGGACGAGTTTCGCTTCTGTGGCTTGAAAATGAGACTTTGTGATTAAGATTTTCGGCAATCTTTTCAACGTTCGCAGGCAGTACAAGGCTAAGTAATTCACTCTCGGTCACAATCAGCTTTCTCCCAAGTTCGGCAGCCAGCCCCATGAGGCCAGAACCCAAGTAAATTTTGCCAATCTGCCCACCAAGCTTCTTAATCTGAAAAGAAAGTTTTTTTACGTTGCTCTTGTCGTCGAGCAAATGCACCCAGTTAATCACACCAGCAACACTCTTGTTTCTAAGCTTGATGAATACTACCTGAGCATCTCTAAGCTCATTCTCAAGGCTGAAGAAGGTCAGCTTTTTTGAAAAAGGGGATCTAAGTACCGGTGTCGCTTCAACTATTTTGATGCTCTTCATTAAGGCATATTTTAGCACTAATCCTAGTTATCCCCATATAGCTAAAATCTGGTCTAAATAGGTCCGTGTTCTCGTATATTATATATAGTATTGATGGAGGATAAACCGCTCATAGTTGGTGGTAAAAGTTATATCTCGTCTAAACGAGCTGCTACTGAATTTGGCTATACCAATGACTATGTTGGCCAACTGTCCAGATCTAACAAGATTTCCTCAATGATGGTTGGTCGAGATCGTTTTATCGACTACTCGTCTATAGCTACCTACGCTGATAGGGCCAAACAAGTAAGGTCGGTTGAAATTCCCAAACCACCTGTCGTAGAAAAGGCTGAGAAGGTAGGGGCCCCCGGGCTTGATCCAAGACACCTGTTTGTTGGCGGAGCAATGCTGGTTGGACTTCTGCTCTTTTTCACCGTTACGCCTCTTGGACGTAGTGGTGCACAAAACATGATATCCTTGCTTCCCCAAGAGTTTGCGGTCTCGACTAGCATAGACGAACAAGCGAGTGCTATCTCCTCGTTGGGACAAAAGAGTGACGCAATCTATCTTGGCTTCCTAAGTGGCATTGATAAAAGTTTAGTGAGTCTCTGGTCCGCTCTACGAGATAAAGTGCTTGCTATTTTAGCGCCCTTCTTTGGCGATACAACTTCTGAAACAAAGGTTGTGGTAAAGGGCGTAACTACCATCAAAGAATTGCCAAGCACTACTAGCGGGCTATCTGTTGAGGACGTACGAACCATTGCTACTGAAGTAGCAAATCAGGAGATTGCAAAAACTATCGATTATAGTTCTAGGCCTGCCGGCTTAAACACTGGTGTGGTAACGATACCTTCATCGGGCAATTCACAAAGTGACGCGGCCATAACCCAAACCGTCAAAGATTCTTTTTCGGATCAAGTTAACGTCACGCTCGATGCAAGTCGAAGTTCAGGTATCATTACTCCAGTCTTCAAGAACCCGACAGACGACAGATATTTATTTGTGGTTGTGCCAGTCAGTCAAACGCCATGAGTAACTTTCAAGTAAGCCCAACCCGCGCTGAACTTTTTGTGTCTGCAGGAGGGGAGCAGCAATTTAGTCTTGCTCTTACAAATCATACAGGCAAGAGCGCCACTTTTTTACTAGGCGCTGAAGACCTGGGTTCGGCAAGTGCGCAGCAAGATGATCCTGTTTTGCTTGGCAATAGTGCCGGCAGTTACTCGCTTAAAGATTACATTTTGAGCACCGACAGCTCGGTTACTCTGGCTGATGGTGAGACGCGTTCTGTGCCGTTTGTTGTTCGCGTCCCCGCTGGTGTCACTAAGCCTGGACTATACGGGGCAGTTACTATTGAGCTTAGTGGTTCATCGGCAAGAGAGGCGGTTCCCGGTGCTATTGTGCGTAGTAGACTTGCAGTCCCAGTATTGGTACGCACGGTAGAGAAGCCAGATGTATCGGGCCACTTGATTGATTTCGATACGATCAACGGTACTCATGTGCTTTGGTCTGGTAAGGTGATACTTAAGGTGGCCTACCAAAATGATGGCAATGTGCATATTGAGCCAACTGGTCTAGTGTCTCTTTCGAACTTCTATGGTCAGCAAGTCTCGAATGAGCGGGTTGGACCAATTGTGATTTTGCCAATGAGCGTGCGCTCACAGACACTTTCCGTAAGTTCGGGATACATGCCAGGTAGATTTACAGCTTTGTTGCAGATCGAGGATGGATTCGGCGGTCACCACGAAGAGCAAAGTTTAACCCTCTGGATTTTGCCTTGGCAAACTCTGCTCGCCGTCCTGGTTGTGTTTGTAATTTTTATACTCTGGAGAAAAGTAAAGAAATTATGAAAAGCCGAATTTTAATTTGTTTGATTTTCAGTGCTTGGTGTCTGTTTCTCGCCGCGCCTATGGCGCGAGGATATGTGGCAAGTTCCACCAACTATCAGCTTGAGCGTGACAGCATTAACTTTGGCGGCAAACTCTCTACTTCGACCAACTATTCTGAAGAAGATACATTGGGTGAGGTGGGGACGGGTAGGCTCACAAGCACCAGCTACATCTTGCAAGCGGGTTATCAGCAACCAAACTCATATATAAGTATCACTTCGCCGGCCGACGTGACATTGAGTCCGAGTATTGATGGCGCGGTGGGAGGCCAAGCCGACGGCTCGGCCGGCTGGAATGTAACCACAGATAATAGTGGGGGATACACCATGACAGCGCAGGCTAGCACTTTGCCTGCCATGACATCTGGGGCAAATGACTTTGATGATTACTCTGGATCTCCGGATTTTGCCTGGGGAGTTGGCGCCGCTGTATCCGAATTTGGTTTTAGCCCAGAGGGGACCGACATCGATTCAACCTTCAAAGATAACGGTTCGGTTTGCTCGGCGGGTGCCTCTGACACCGCGCTATCTTGCTGGCAGGGCTTCTCAACTTCGCCCCAAACGATAGCTGGTGACACGAGTTCAAACGACGGTGTGGGAGGAGCCACCACTACCATCAACTTTAGAGCCGAGGCCGGGGCAAGTGCCAACCAAGCTGCGGGGGCGTACCAAGCGGTTATCACGGTAACAGCGCTGGCTTTATGAAGACTCTATTATTAACAACCTTTGTCTTTATCGGTTTAATAAGCCCTGCTTATGCGGTAACCGATACCATCAACGTCAATCTTACTGTTACAAACTCGGGCGGTGGAGGAGGGGGAGGTGGCGGTGGCGGAGGTGGCCCTATTATTTTGCAGATTAGTAACATCGTTTCCACCCCAAGCAAAACTACGAGCATGGTAACGTGGGATACCAATCTTTCGGCTTACTCCACCATATCATGGGGCAAAACGCCCTCTTACGAATTGGGCTCTATTGCCGAGGCGGACCCCAGCATCTCCCACTCTATTAACATCACCGGCCTCGAGCCGAATACAAAATACTTCTTTAAGATAGAGGCTGTCGATGCGGCAAAAGCGAGCAATACTGCCAGTGCTGTGGGTCAAATCTTTACCACCTTGGCAGATGACGCTGATCCACCACCGGCGAACCCACTCAACTTCCAAGCCCACTGGCAACAGGCCCAAGCCGGCATACGTCTCACTTGGCAAAATCCGCCTGACCCTGACTTTAGCGTGGTGCGTATTGTGAGAGGCGATAACTTCTTCCCCGCAGAACCAGGCGATGGTCTCATAATATACGAGGGCGCGCTCGAGTCTGCTCTAGATACCAGTGTGGTGGCCGGCAAAACTTACTACTACACAATCTTCGCTCGTGATACAGCCGGTAACTATTCATCAGGTGCAGTGGCAAGCGAGACTGTGCCCAAAGATGGTGAGGTGCCGCTGGTTCCACCAGACGAAGAATCACCTGTGGATATTTTCGAGCAGTTACCTCCCTCGACCATTGACGCGCCAGAGCTTGCAAACCTCGATTTCATTTTCGCTCAAGGCGTGAGGGCACAGCTGTTTGGGAGTGGTAGCAAGATTGCGCTTGACGGTGAGCAAAACACCACCATCTCCATTAACTACGCCGCACTACCCGAAGTGCTTAAGACCATCGCCATTACCTTGCGTCACCCCAAAGATAAGAATAAGCTTTTCTCTTTCCTCTTGCGCGTAAACGAGAGTAAGACCGATTATGCAGCTACAATTGCGCCCTTGCTTGACCCGGGCGTTTACCCGGTAGATATATATGTACTCGACCACAAGCATGCACGGCTTGCTCGTATCCAGGGCTCTATCACTATTGCGCCAAGTGCGCTACCAATTGCCTATATAGCATCACGTTTGCCCAAGGATTTTTTGTCAATCGGTTCTGCCGTCGGCATTATCTCTGGCGTAACCCAAGTTATCATTGCCACCACCCAAGTTGGTTCGCTTTACGATCTCTACCTCCTTCTGATTCGTTTGTTTGGGGCTTTGCTTGTGCTCCTCGGTCTGCGTAAAAAACACAAACAGTGGGGCACCGTCTATGACTCCGTGACCAAGCGCCCGCTTGACCCTGCCTATGTGGTGGTGCACCCTTCGACGGGTTCGACTGGCTCACCGCAAGCGGGCAGAGGCCAGGCGACTGTGGCGGAGGCTATTACTGACCTTGATGGCAGGTACGGCTTCCTCTTGCCCTCTGGTCAGTACGTGATTGAGGCTAACAAGACTCACTACCTCTTCCCATCCAAGGTGCTTGCAAATAAGGAGCGGGATGAGTTGTACGATAATCTCTATCACGGTGAGGCCTTACACACAGGGGAGGGCGAAGTGGTTACCCGCAACATACCCCTTGACCCGGTCAGTTTCGACTGGAACGAATTTGTAAAATCCAAAACCGAACTCTTCCGTATTTACTCCCGCAACGACAAAATCAAGTCAACAATATTTAGTGCCTTGTACTTTGTTGGTTTTGTATTTGCGCTTTTCGCCACCTTAGTTTCTCCTAGCACTTTCAACTTCGTTGTTGTCGCGATTTACGTTGCCTTGTTCCTGATAGAGCGCTTTTGGAGTATGAAGTCAAAGGCAAGTGTCATTAAAGATGCAGTCACCGGCGAGCCGTACTCTTTCGCCATAGTGCGAGTGTATATGTCGCACTTAAACCAAGAAATTAAGAGTTTGGTTACCGATCAATTTGGTCGCTTTTATCTGCTTGTCTCGCCCGGCAAATATTACATTACTGTGGACGCCAAGCAACCCGATGCTTCATACAAGAGGGTTTATCGCTCGGGAGTTGTCGACATGCCCAAAGGTGTGCTCACGTCCGACATCCTGGTCGGCCGTGAAATTTCCAAATTTGCAATTTCCAATTTGCAATCAAATCCCAATGTCTAAATTTCCAAAAATTCTTGTCTTGATATTTACCATTTACGTTTTACCATTTACGTTTGTGTATTCTGCGAGTTCCGCTTTTAACAAGCAAATCAATTACCAAGGTAAGCTTACAAATGCGGCCGGGGCCACTGTTTCAGATGGTAGTTACAACATGACCTTTCGCCTTTACACTGTAAGTACGGGCGGTAGCCAAATTTGGCAAGAGTCATGGAGCTCGACCAGCACGCAGGTCACTGTCACCAACGGACTGTTTAGCGTCTTGCTTGGTTCTGTCACCTCACTTGCTTCGCTTAACTACAACCAGGACCTTTATTTGGGCGTTGAGATTGGTGGAACGGCGGCCACGCCCACCTGGGACGGCGAGATGACCCCACGCAAACGCTTCGGCACTGTGCCGGCCGCCTTTGTAGCAGATACCCTCGATGGTCTAGACTCTGATGCATTTATCCGTTCCGACATCTTGGGTACTTCCACCGGCGGCCTTCTTGTCCTCGCTTCTACCACTTTACAAAACTTTACAGCGAGAAATGCTACCAGCTCGGGCTATCTGGCCATAACGGGTACCGCCTCAAGTACTGCTACAAACGGTTGGAACCTTTCGGCGGGCTGCTTCGCTATTTCTGGTACTTGTGTTGGTAGTGGCGGGGTCACCGGCTCGGGTGCGGCAAACCGCGCTACTTTCTGGACTGCAGCCGGTAATCTCTCGTATGACGATGCATTTGTTTGGGATAACACTAATAAGAGACTAGGCATCGGTACCACCTCGCCCTACGCTGCACTTTCTGTGGTGGGGAGCACGGGTGTTGTGGCCCAACATTATACCGCGACTTCCTCTACTGCCACATCGACGTTCGCTGGTCTTGTTGGCATTGGCACCACAACACCAAGTTCTAAGCTGCACCTGGTTGACGGGAGCTTTACTCAAGAGGCTGGCACAAGTTCACTTAAGCTCATGAGCACCATAACCGACGCCTCTTGCTCTGGTCAGCCGTCACCCAAGATGGCAATTTTGGGCTCTTACCTATATCAAGTTCGAGCTTGTGACGACACCTTCAGGGTGATTGACGTATCCAACCCATCTCATCCATTGCTAATTTCTTCGATAACGATGGAGGCGGCGTGGCCAGACATATTTGTTCAAGGTAACTACGCATACGTGACAAGCCAGGACACTGACGACTTGATTGTGGTAAACATTACCAACCCCAAATTACCGAAGGTAGTTGGCCGGATAAGTACAGGGAACAATCCTCTAAGCGTCTTTGTTTCTGGCGGTTACGCTTACGTTAGCGTCTCGAACACCGACCAGTTGAAAATATTTGATGTCCGTAACCCCACCGCCCCCGCACAGGTTAGTGTCATTGGCTTTGCTACAGCCAAATTCGGGAGTATGCGGGTAGCTGAACCATACTTGTATGTGACCGAAGACACTAATGACGAACTGTGGATAATCGATGTAATCAACAAGGCAAATCCTATTAAAGTCTCGGCCACCAGTCTTGGTTCTGCCTTGGAGATTAAGGACATGTCAGTCAACGGCAGGTATGCATATGTTCTGGCCTATTCAGACAAGTTTATCGTGGTAGACGTGTCCAACATTAACGCTCCCGCTATTGCAACCAGCACGAGCATTGTTGGTGTGGGCAATAGTGCGGGCAGTGTGTACGTCGCTGGTAACTACGTTTACGTAAGTGCCAACGGATCGCCTTCGCTTTATACCATCAACGTGGCGAGTTCCACTGCACCCAAGGTAGTGAATCAGTACTCGATGGATACTTTCACTGGAGAGGTTGTGATTAATGGCCACTATGCCTATGTCAGCGACGATGGAGCCGTAGATCTCAAGATTTTCGATATTTCAGGAATTGAAGTAACTTCTGCGCTTATTCACTCTCTTGAGGCTGGTGAAGCCCGGGTGCGTGGGGATATCCTTGGTGGCGGGTACTTAAACGTGAGGGGTTCATTGAATGCTGGTGGGGGGTTGAATGTTGGTGGCCCGGGAGCATTTACCATGGCAACAAATTCGGCAACCTTAGGCGGGGTGGCACTATCTGCAAGTGTTGCGGACAATCTCACCTCTGGCATAAGCGACGTTTTTAGCTTGTTCCATCTATCCACAACCACCAACAATACCTTACCTTCGGCTGGTATTGGGGCGGGTCTTATCTTCGGGTCATCTTTAGACGACAATACCGCAACCACAACAAGCCGAATTGGTTCAATTTTGACATCGGTTGCGGCAAGCACACCAGCATCTGCTATAACATTTTCTACCAAGAGTAGCGTAACGGGTTTGACAGAGTGGATGCGGCTCGACTCCTCTGGCCGTCTGTGCATCGGCACCACCTCCCCCTACGCTGCCTTATCGGTAGTTGGTTCAACTGGCGTGGTGGCACAGCACTACACTGCTACAAATACTACCGCAACTTCAACTTTTTCGGGCAAAGTCTTCATCGGCACTACAACTCCAGCCACTGCTAATGCTTTGTTCAGTGTGGGCAACACCACGCCAATGTTCGTGGTTGACTCCAACACCGGCTTCGTGGGCGTGGGCACGAGCACACCATACTTGAACTTGGCTGTAGTTGGTGGCTCGTCAATCTTTGATACTAACCTCTTCCAATTTGGTTCTTCTTCGGCCTCGACGCTCACCTTCGCTTTTGGTAACAGTGCTACCACCACCATTGTGGCGAACAAAAACTACGCTTACAGCATCGCTACTTCTACCAGCGCCTCACCTATTTTCACTATCGACACGCGCGGGCCTTATGCTACTAGCTCTTTCTTAAGCGGCCTTGATGTTAATTCCGGTGCTCTCCAGTACGACATTGGCCAGAACAAAACTTCGATCGAGAATCTTGACCTTGGCGTGATGGACTTCGAACCGGGCGCCGGCTGGGTGCAGTGGGCCAACTTGCCTGCCACCACTTCAAGCGCCTCGGGTAGCGAACAAGCCTTCACCGCCTCCATCGATTCTCACCAACTCTTCACCATCTACGGCCAAGCTGATGGCTCTGGCGGTATTAAGTCCGCCCGCGTGCTCGTCGGTACTACTACATCAACCGCCATTGGTTCAGCCAATGTGCCATACGCCTCGTTCATCGTCGGCTCCGGCGCCTTGTGTGTGGATAAGGGCAACAATTTTGGCAACTGTGCCAACTTCGCTATGGTCCCCGGCCAAATCGTCTCCTACGCTGGTGCCGTGTTCATGTCGAGTTCCACCGGTATCGTGGGCATCGGCACTACCTCGCCTTACGCCGCTCTCTCGGTTGTTGGCTCAACGGGTGTGGTGGCGCAATTTTACACAGCTACCGGTACCATCACCACTTCCACTTCCACCTTCGCCGGTAATGCCTCATTTGGTGGCGGCACAATGCCTGCTAACTCATTCTTCTTTGTTGGCACTTCCAGTTTGCCCAATTTCGCCATTGATCGCAATACTGGTGACGTCGCCATTGGTACTACAACCTCCGATCTTAATTGGAGACTGACCGTGCAAGGTGGGGTGTGCATCACTGCTGGCACGGCTTGCCCGGACGCGGAATTAGCGGGCGGACTCGTTGTTGATTCTGCTTCGGGTGTCACACCCAATGATGACGACATTGGCAACGTCTTCGACTTGGGCGAGAGGTATCCAGCTTCTGAAGTAGTGGGCGCCGCCGAGATAATGTCACTTGACCCGAGCCAATCAGACAAGCCCTACGTGCACAGGGCGCGAAGTGGGGA
>DATDSR010000006.1:0-11839 GCA_036517855.1 Minisyncoccota bacterium
TGCGCGAGCCCACCACGGCCAAGAGGGTGTGTCCCGCTGGCGGTAGTGTACCCTCAACGTAGAGTTGCTCCGGTGGCTCCGGTATCTCGCCAAGTGGGCTAAACAGGCCTGTGAGTTTAGTTAGTTTCGTAAACCGTTCCATTTTGCTATTATATTAGCATGCTTGATATTAAGTTTATCAAAGAGAACGCAGAGTTAGTGCGCGAAGGTGCTCGGAAGAAGCACATCACTTTCGATTTGGATGTCTTGCTCAAACAAGATGCTGAGCGCATCAGGCTTTTGGGCGAAGTAGAGGAAATGCGAAAGCAGCAAAACGAAGTTAGTGCGAAAATTGGAGCCGGCGCGGACAGAACTCAGTTGTTGCTAGATATGCAGAAGCTTAAGCAAGTTTTGGTTGAGAAAGAGGGTGAGCTTGCCGAAGTTATGAAAAGCTGGCAAGCCTCGATGCTCCAAGTACCCAACATCCCAGATATGAGCGTGCCGGAGGGAGACAGTGACGAGCAGAATGTGGAGATTCGTAAGTGGGGCGAGCAAACCAAGTTTGACTTTACCCCCAAGAGTCACTTAGACATAATGCTTGCTCATGATTGGGCTGACTTTGAGCGAGGGGCGAAGGTGGCGGGTTTCCGTGGGTATTTTCTAAAAGGTGATGCGGCTAGACTCTCGTTTGCCATTTGGCAGTACGGGATGAAGTTTTTCTCTGACAAAGGGATGAGCCTAATGATAGTGCCGTCGCTTGTGCGCCGTGAAAATTTATTCGGCACCGGCTATCTGCCACAAGGTGAGGAGGATTTGTATAAGACGCAAGATGGTGAATTTTTGGCCGGTACTGCCGAAGTTGCAACTATGGGTTATTTTGCGGGCGATACACTTGAAGTGGCCAAGCTCCCGATTAAGGCACTCTCCTTCTCGCCGTGTTTTCGCCGCGAGGCCGGAGCACACAGCAAAGATGTTAAGGGTCTCATCCGAGTGCACGAGTTCTACAAACTTGAGCAAGTGGTGCTCTGTGAGGCAAGCCACGAAGAGTCTGTTAGGTTGCACGAGTGGCTCAATCGCAACGCCGAAGAATTTATTGAATCACTCGGTATCCCATATCATACGGTCGCAAACTGTGGTGGCGATTTGGGTTTGGGGCAGGTCAAAAAATACGATATAGAATTGTGGGTGCCACTTGAAGGCAAGTATCGCGAGATTGGTTCAGCCTCTTACTTTCACGATTTTCAAACTCGTCGACTCAATATCCGCTACCGGGGCACAGAAGGGAAGCTTCGCTACGCTCACTCACTTAACTCAACCGCTATTCCCACACCGCGCATTCTAGTGTCACTTGTAGAGAACTTTCAACAAGCGGATGGTTCGGTCAAAATACCTGGGGTGCTTGTGCCTTATATGGGCAAAGAGGTGATGAATTGATGTGATGAGGATTGCAGAGCGTAAGAAAATAGTAAAGAAGATAACTTTCGTAGTTTGGGCACTTACGTTTTTTGTATTTGGTACCTTTTTGCTTACTAGCAATCGCTTTCGCATTCACACCGTTACTATCTCTGGCGACGAGCAGAACGCCTTTACTACCCGAGATGTGGTCGAAAGTAATTTGGCGGGCGTATATTTTGGTTTAGTGCCAAAAGATAATTTGTTCGTTTATCCCGAAAGTGCCATAGCCACCAATCTTTACACTATTAACCCGGGTATCTCCAAGGTCGAGTTCATTCGTAAACTTGGCGGCGAACTGATTGTGTCGCTTGCATTGCATGGCAAAGATTACATCTGGTGCGTAAGCGAAGAGAGCCTCGAGTGCCGTTTCTTAGACGAAGAGGGTCAGGCTTATGCCACCAGTTCACCCGTGGACGGCAAATTTGAGATTGTCTCAGGCGAGCACTTGAGCAAAGAGGTGTTTGTAAACGTGCGTGGTGTTTTGCTGGGCCTTGCCTCGAGCAGTTTTGCCACTCGAGTGGTTAAAGTAAATGCCGATGATATCGTTTATAATGTAGTGGAGGGTTGGTATTTGCGCACGAGTGTGGATGCTAGTGCCGGTGAGGTAATGCAAAGGGTGAAGGGGGCATTTACCACTGAGGCCCTTAAAGACGCCAAGGCGCGGGCCAAGCTCGATTACCTTGATGTGCGTTTAGACAACAAAATGTTCTACAAATTCAAATGAGCAAAAGTCGCATCAAAATCATGTTTTCAGCCAGTTTGGCTGTGTTGTTGGGCTGGTTTGGGACGAGCCTACTCTTCAAGGCAAGTACCGAAGTTTTGGCCTTAAAATCTGTACCTCGAACTCTGCTATACCAATCAGCCGCGGCTAGTGGTAATGAAGTGGCACCCATCCACCGATATTATTTGCCCAAGGACGCGCCACCAGCTCCCTCTATAAAGGCGGATAGTTTCCTCATAGCTGATTTACTCACTGGCAACATTCTGCTCGAGAAGGATGGCGAAGCGGCCTACCCCATTGCTTCGCTCTCTAAGCTCATTACGGCCAGTGTGGCCCTCGAGCAACACTTAGCGAGTACCACCCTCTTGTATCCACTCTTACTCCAGTCGAGCAATGTATCGGCCGACAAGATTGCCGATTCGTTTGGTCACGATACATTTATGCAGTGGATGAACGATTTTGCTAAGAACTTGGGTATGACTCACACCCACTACGATGACCCATCAGGCATATCACCCAAGAACGTGTCGTCAGCCGAAGATTTGCTCATACTCGCGCGACATTTGTACACCAAACAGCCCGAGATACTCTCGATGACTTTGCTCCCAACCAAAGACAAGTGGGTCAATAATAATATGTTTGTACTTAAACACACTGACTATTACATTGGTGGCAAGAGCGGCTACACCCCCGAGGCAGGGGGAACTCTCGTAGCCTTCTTTGATCTACCTCTGTCGAATGGGCAAATTCGTCCAATTGTGGTAATACTCTTGGGCACAGATGACGCGCGCGGGGCCAAGTACGAACTTGCCGGCTCTCTAACGCGCTACCTTGCCCAATATGTCTCCTACAAATAACTTTTGGCTTAAACTCCCGAAACCATTTTTCATCCTCGCGCCGATGGCGGATGTTACGGATTCAGTTTTTAGGCATTTGGTTGCGGAGAAAGGGAAGCCGGATGTGATGTTTACCGAATTCGTGGCAGCTGACGGTTTGATGCACCCCTTGGGACGTGAACATCTACTGATTGATTTGAAATATTCTGAATTAGAGCGACCTATCGTTGCCCAGATTTGGGGCGGTAAGCCCGAGAACATAGAGGGAGCGGCCGCGCTTGTGAGAGAACTAGGTTTCGACGGCGTCGACATAAATATGGGTTGTCCAGACAGGGGAGTGGAGAAGCAGAGAGGTGGCGCCTCGCACATTCGCAATTATGAACATGCGAAAGAAATTATTGCCGCGGCAATGAAGGGAGCCCGTTCGACAAGCTCAGGGCAAGCCGGTATCCCCGTATCAGTTAAGACACGCATTGGCTACAAAAGTTTTGACCCTGACTGGATTAAGCTACTTGTAGATTCGGGCATAGCAGCTCTCACTTTGCACCTACGCACAAGAGAAGAAATGAGCAAAGTGCCTGCTCACTGGGAACTTGCAGAAGATTTGCGTAAGCTTGTCCCGGGCCTACTTATTGGTAACGGCGATGTTGAAGGCATGGCAGATGCAAAAGCAAAAGCCGAGGGTTCTGGATTCGAGGGGGTTATGCTTGGTCGAGCTATTTTCGGTAACCCTTGGTTGTTCACTGGCAAACCTAAACCAGAATGGCGTGAAGTTTTCGGAACCATCACCCACCACGCCCAAATGTTTGAGCAGGAGTACACTGGTAAAAAGAGCTTCGCAATTATGAAAAAATTTTTCGGCGCCTACGTGAGTGGCCACCCCCAAGCCCACGAAATAAAACTCGCCCTAATGAATTGCAGTAGTGCGGTCGAAGTAGAAAAAGTTTTAGCGCCGTTTATGTAAAAAACCGGGGCCTGCCTGTGCAAGCCCCGAGATTGGATTCTAATTCTTTGGTTGTCCATACTTAGCCACGAATTCTTTGCCATGGCCGTGCTCGAGATTGATCTTGATGCCTTTAGAGCAATGGCCGCTCTTAGCACACCCCTCCGCGGTCCAAAGCTTGAGGGGGCCTTCTCCGAGAGCAACGATTGGTCCAAGCCCTTTTGCATCCCTGTTGGTCTTGTCGCCCCAGGCCCAGAGAACGCAACTTGCGATAACTCTGCCTTTGGCCTCCCTTGTTGCGTTGGCTACCTTCTGGAGTGTGCCGAGTGTCGTGCCCACATCATCGGCTAGGAGAACAGTTTGGTGCTTCAGGAGTTTGGAGAAGCGCGGGTCTATGATGTACCCACCCTTGCCATCCTTGAGAGCTACCACTGTCTTGGCGCTGAAGAGTGAGGCCAGGAAGGCCGCCACAACCACACCACCACGATCAGGGCCCACCACTACGTCTGGTGGTGCCACAATCGTCGTCAGTTTGCCGTAGAGCCTTCGGCAGAACATTTGCAGTTCGGTGGGATGATTGGCAACCAGCGATTCTCCGTGGGCGAACTGCTCTGAGTGTGTCCCCGACGAGAAGACGAAGTGTCCTGTGAGGATGACACCAAGGTCGCGTAGCTCTCGTTCGAAAGTTGTCATCCCTAGCTCCTTTTTGTGTAGGAGACAATCTCGTGGTCTATCCGTCTGACAGCTTCCGTTGGTGAGCCGATGCTCTCTGGCGGGTTGGTGATGGGATCACCAACGACCATGAAATCTGCTCCACCCTCCAGCGACTGCGTGGGTGTGCCGAAGCTTGCTTGACCCATCGGGTTTGCTCCCTCTGGTCTCACCGCGGTGACCACGAATTTTTTACCCACGCTCTTGTATATCGGAGCGAGGATAGCGAGATCCTGAGGTGAGCAGACAAAGCCACCCACCTTGGCATGGTAGCCGATGTCAGCGAGACGCTTTATGGTATCCACACGCAGTGCATCGTAGATCTCAAGACACGACTGATCATCCTGAGAAGTGAGTGCTGTCACTCCGAGAACCAGAGTATCCCTACGGCTGTTGGCCACTGCTGCCTGTACACTCATCCTGCCGGATGCTAGGCATACCGTCAGCATGTTCACTCCTAGGGCAGCCATGCTTTCAGCTGCCATCGTCACAATACGTGCGGGATCAAACCACTTGCCGTCCCACATGATTGGTTTACTGTGTTGGGCGCAGTAGAGGGCGGCTTGCCACGCTGTGCCACTTGTTATCAAGCTCGAACCGATCTTGAATCCCCAGACTAGTGGGCTCAAGTCTTCGATCAACGTCTCTGCTCGTTTGAGTGGAACATCGAGGGCCACTATGAGTCCGTCTTTGGCGCTTGTCATACTTCGACCTCCAATTGTATTGAGAGCATAGCCGAAAGGGGAATCCCAACGGCTAGTTCTGCGTGATATAATACGCTTATGTCACTCTATCGCAAGTATCGGCCAAGTACGTTTGGCGAGGTTATTGGGCAGGGGAGTGTTGTAGATGTTTTGGCTCGGGCTATCAAGGACAAAACAATCGCTCACGCTTATTTATTTGCCGGTTCGCGTGGGACGGGCAAAACTAGTGTGGCTCGTATTTTGGCCAAGGATATCGGCACGGCTCCAGAAGATTTGTATGAGATAGATGCCGCCAGTAACCGTGGCATTGATGAGATACGCGAGCTGCGCGAGGCCGTGCGCACTCTGCCTTTTAATTCAAAGTACAAGGTTTACATTATTGACGAGGTGCATATGCTCACGGCCCCGGCCTTCAATGCTTTGCTTAAGACACTTGAAGAGCCACCCGCCCACGTCATTTTCATCCTCGCTACTACAGAAGCTCACAAATTGCCCGAGACGATAGTTAGCCGATGTCAGGTTTTCAATTTCAAAAAGCCGACCGAAGAGGAGGTCAAGCAACTTGTTCTGCACGTAGCAAAGAGTGAGGGTTACAAAATAGACGCCGGCTCGCTTTCTCTAGTAGCTTTGCTTTCGGAGGGCGCCTTTCGTGACGCTCTCACTGTGCTCGAGAAGGTTATTAATACTTCTAAAGATAAAAAGATTAGTTTGGATGAAGTGGAGGAGGTCACAGGTGCCCCGCGAGTGGCCTTGCTTGAGCAGTTTGTTAAGGCTCTGGCCGAGGCCGACCGAGCCACCGCCCTCGCTGTGTTAGCTGGCCTTGGCGATAAAAATATTGATGCGCGCGTTTTCGCCAAGCTTGTGATGCGCGATATTCGCTACGCTATGCTCATTTCTTTTGCCCCAGAGCTCATTGAACGAATTAAAAACGAACTGGCATCGGGTGAGTTTGAGTTTGTGCAGAGTTTAGGCAAGCACCCGGGCGTCAAGAAGTTCCCGAATGTATTGCGCGAATTCCTCGCCGCCTACAGCGAGCTTGGCCGCTCGCACATACCTACTTTGCCTCTCGAGCTTGCCGTAGTGCGTTTACTACCAGATGAAGTGTCAACAATATGAATGCCGGCATTTTAGAGCTTACGGTGGTACTTGCCCTAGCGGCAGTGCTTGGAACTTTGGCTCGAATACTCAAGCAACCCGTTATTGTCGCGTATCTAATCACTGGCGGCGTTATCGGATATTTCGGATTCTTTGATCTGCTCAGCCAGAGCACGTTTGGAGTCTTTGCCGATTTGGGCATAACATTTCTCCTTTTCTTGGTTGGTCTTGAGATTAATTACTCTTCGCTTCGCCTTGTGGGCCGCACTTCTCTTGTCATTGGTATCGGCCAAATCCTGTTTACTTCGATAATCGGCTACTTCATCATCCGGGCTTTCGGCTTCGATACCTTGCCGGCCCTTTATGTGGCTATCGCGCTCACCTTCTCAAGCACCATTATCATCATCAAACTTTTGTCAGAGAAGAAGGACCTCCAAAGTCTCTACGGCAAAATCGCTGTCGGCTTTATGCTTGTGCAGGATGTGGTGGCTATCTTGCTCTTGGTGTTGCTGTCGGGCGTGGTGTCAGGGCAGGCCTTCTCTGTGTGGCACCTCTTGCTTGTGCTGGGGAAGGGGGCGCTCTTGTGCGTGGCGATGCTTTGGTTAGGCAGGCGTGTTTTCCCACTCCTTTTTGACCGCTTGGCCCGCTCACAGGAGTTGCTCTTTTTAGTTTCGACGGCTTGGGCTCTTTTGGTTGCCACATTCGCCGAGCAACTTGGCTTCTCTATCGCTATCGGAGGGTTCTTAGCTGGCCTTGCCCTTGCCAACTCTTCTGAACATTTTTCAATCGCAAGCAAGATTAAACCTCTGCGCGACTTCTTCATTTTGGTATTTTTCGTGATTTTAGGGGCGTCGCTCTTTCAATTTAATCTGACTTCTATCGGCTGGCCAGTTCTCGCCCTCTCGGCCTTCGTTTTAATCGGCAATCCTCTCATTGTACTTATATTGATGGGGCTTATGGGTTATCGCCGCACCACTAGCTTTCGCGCGGGAGTGACAGTTGCCCAGGTCTCCGAGTTCTCGCTCATCTTGGTTGCTCTAGGTTTTAAAGTCGGCCACATTGATGAAGGGGCGGTGGCCTTGGTCAGCGCCGTGGCCGTAGCAACCATCCTCATGTCCACCTATCTTGTGTTGTATGCTGACAGGATTGAAAGAAAAATTGACTTATTTCTTAAGTTTTTTGAACGCAAAAAGTTGGTTGAAAACAATATACCCGAGGGTGGTTACCACAAACCCATTGTTTTAGTCGGAGCGCACAGAACAGGCGAAGCGCTCCTACGCCACCTGCCCAAGGAAGGCGTGCTTATAGTTGACTTTGATCCGGACAAGGTGAGAGAGCATCGGTCGCAAGGTTTTACCTGTTTGCTTGGCGATGTTACCGACGAGGACATTTTTGAGGCCTCGGGGATAAGCGAAGCTAATCTTGTAATCTCTACCTCGCCAGATTTTGAAGACAATTTGGCCTTGCTCGAACTTACGTCTCGGGCAGGTGGGCGGGGGAGGGTGATTGTACGTGCCGAAACAGACAAAGAGGCGACAATGTTGTACAAGGCTGGGGCCAGTTATGTTATTTTCCCTCACAAAAGTGTGGGCCAATTTCTCGGCAAGCAAATAGCCGAACACCCCGACCTCTCCTTCCTCAACATACTCCGCCAGGACGACACAAGCACGTTAAAAAGAAAACACGTTTAGATTTTTGATTAAAATCTGAAGGCCCGAGCGCTAGTTGCGCTCGGGCCTTGAACCTAGAAGGTAGGGTACACATCCGGCTTTCGTGGACGATCTTCCTTCGCGAGTTCTTCAAGATGGGCTTGGATGAATGGCCTCTTGATTCGCCGTGATGTGCTAGAGTTCTCCGCTGGCGTGCTCTTGTCGAACATGGCGCTGAAGATGGCTCCCATGCCCTCTATCGCAAGCGCGTTACCGCGCCCGGAGAGTTCGAAACGATCCTCTTTGCGTTGCTCCACGCTCACGGTCCTCATGCCTCCCCACCAGAAGCGTTGGAAGGCGACAATGAAGCTCGAGGCGGAGAGATCGTTGAGGTTGTTTACGAAGCGCACGAAGTTGCGCGCCTCTTCCTCGCCGATGTCATTCCGGATACCGACGTAGAAAGACTGAAGAATCCGGCTGTCGAGATCGCCCTCGCTTGGTGGTCTACCGGCGTAGAAACCACTAACGAGGATGAACCGTCCCTTGCACCACTTGCTGACCATCTTATCCGGGTTGAGACGTGAGATTTTATCCACGCCATTCTCCTTTCTTTTAGGAAGTTGTCTGGCGAACTAGCTACCGAGAAGACTAGCACACTACATAGTATATGTCAAATCTGGGCGAAGGAGATGATGGCGTAGAGGACGACCATGCCTAAGATGGTGGAGATTGTTGTCCATCTTACGGGGTGGGCGTGATGACTCTCGGGCAGGAGGTCGGAGGCCCCGACGTAGAGTAGAAAGCCGGCGAAGAGGGCGAGCAAGAGGCCCAAGTTTGCCTGCGATATGCTGATGAAGAAGGTAATAAATATGCCCACTGTAGGTGCCAGGGCATCTGCGAGCAACCAGCGTGCGGCTTGACCACGGGTGCCCTTATTTTTGAGTATCATATTGACAGTATTGATACCGTCTGAGAAGTTGTGGGCGAATACTGCCACGGCTAAGACGGCCCCAAGAGCCGTGGATATTTGGAGAGCAAGGCCAATACCCAAGCCATCGAGCATACTGTGGAAGGATATTGAACCCGCGCCCACAGGCCCGCGCCCTGTGCCGTGCGCGTCCTCCGCGTCCTCATTGTGCGTGTGCAAGAGGATGAGTCTGTCGAGGAGCATATAAGCAGCAAAGCCCAAGCCTATTAGTGAGGTAATAAGAGTAATAGAGTATTGCGTGCCGGCAAGTTCAAGCGCTTCGGGCAACAGGTCGAAGAAGGCTACGCCCAATATGGCCCCAGCTGAGAAGCCGAGCACTAGGTGCAGTCTGTCTTTGAGGTGCAAAGCGAAGAGGCCGCCTAAGAGTGTGGACAAGAAGGTTGCTATGCCTATAACAAAAATCATATAATGATTATACAACAAATCTTAGGTTTGTTTGCAAATTGCAAATTTTAATAATTAAATAATTTATAAAATATATGGACGGTAAAAATTGTGGGTGTTCGTGTGAGCAGTGCAAGGGAGGCAGTTGTCATGGCAACTCGTGTGGAGGATGTCTCCACGCTGGTGGTCACAACTGGCTTATCCGTTTGATTCTAGGTTTGGTAATTCTCTTTATGGTCTTCAAGATTGGCATGGCTGTGGGTTCATTCAGTGCTGGATTTGGTGGGGACGGAGTTTATCGTTCAAACCGAATGATGGATGGTAACCCGATGATGAACGGCTACTATGGTGGTGCGGCAGCTTACGACGCCACAGATATCGGCAATATTAGCTTCTAGGTTTTAGCTCTGCTAGTTGGTATGCAAGCCGGTCTGTGAAGGCCGGCTTTTGCGGCCGACGAAGGGGGCTAATATTATCGCGCCTAGCAATAAGCCGACGGTGTTGCTAATCAAATCTAGCCAGGTGTCGTTTGGATTTAATGAGAACGGGAGGTGAAAATAACTTTGCAAAAAGAATTCAAGTATCTCGTTAGCCACGCCCAGAGTTGTTACAAGCAAGATGCTAAATACGAGGAACTGAAACTTGCCAATAGCCACTCGGCTATCCCTAAAAGCGAGGAAGCAGACGAAGAAGGTTAGGAATCCACCACCAAGAGCATGCAGGACCCTGTTACTTAACTCAATATCAGAGATACTCAAACTTATCGAGAAGATAATGACACTTGCGATTACGATAAGTATCACCGAGTAAAGTGATCTTGAGTTGAAAATTGCGAACTGATTTTTGAAAAAAGCAGAAAAGAGTAATGTAAACACAAAGTATGACAAACATAGTCCAAATGTTAGTGCGATTAGGTACATGATTATATAGATTGTATCAGGTTCATTTTCTTTTGCCGGGTCCAACGCTTGATCTCGGCTTCGCGTTTGCGAGCCGCGCCCAGGGTAGGGAATTGCTCGCTGTACATGAGCACCACCGGCCGACGTATCTTAGTGTAATGGGCCCCCGACTTTGAAGAGTTGTGCTGCTTAACTCGTTTCGCCAGATCATTCGTGCATCCAACATAGAGAGTCTTGTCAGAGCATTCGAGGATGTAAACATAGTGGGGCATTAATCAACCGGAAAGTCGAGCTGCTCCTCCGGGATACCCAGAGACTTTCCATATTCGACTGCATCGGCCCATGTCGATTTATTGGAGAACTTAATATCAAAAACCTTATCTCTGTATATCACTTTGACATCATCCTTGCCAGGTTCCCATAAATGAATATACCAAGGTCCATCGGCAAGACTTTTTGACAGTACAGAAATTTGATCTTTGGTTACAAATACATCGTGGAGAATCCAACTTCCCGACGAATAACTCTTCCCGACCTTAACTTCCTTGAGAATTTCTTTATCGACTAAACTATTCTCTATAATTGTGCCTTTATACATAAATTTAATGCTCCTTAGACGCTGAACCTATCTCAAAACCTACGTCGAAAGCTTACTAGTTTCGACACGATTTTTACGCTTATTTCTCTGCGCAGAAATGGTGCCGTCCACAGGTGTCTATCATGAACGATAGACCTAATTTCTGCGTCATTTTTGCTCGCTGACCAAACTACTTCTCGTCGAGGATGTGCTCATCTCGACACGATTTTTACGCTTAAAAATCGACTGCGGGACTTGGAATCGAACCAAAATTTACTGCTTCAAAGGCAGCCGTCCTACCATTAGACGATCCCGCAATGTCAACCGGCACCTCGAATACTACCCCAAAATCGTGACATTATCAAAGCCATGGGTATTGAACGAACACTTACAAACAGAAGTGGGCAAGAGTTGCGGGTCGTATACAGAGAGGCGGATCCTCTGACTGATTTGGATGGGGCGAAATTACAAGGTGTGCACGCCTATTGCTTCTGTGATGGTAAATTAGTGATTGTGTACGCAAAGGAAAAAGGTTACTGGACTCCCCCTGGTGGTGGCATTGAGCCGGGCGAGACTTGGCAAGAGGCAGTGATACGTGAGGTAAAAGAGGAGACAAATATGAAGGTGGTCCACCAGGAGCTTATCGGATATCAAGATATCTATGAGCCAGATGAGGTGGTGAAGCGCCAGGTGCGCTCCTTTTGCATTGTGGAGCCTTACGGAGAGTTTGTCGCTGACCCAGATGGGGACATAACGAAGATAAAACTGATTGACCCCGCCGAATTCAAAAAGTACTTTGACTGGGGCGAGATAGGCGACAGAATCATGCAAGTAGCCTTAGGGATGAAAAGTAAGAGTTAGTATAAAAGTTTACGAGCCGCTCGGGGGAGCGGCTCGC
>DATDSR010000007.1:0-7395 GCA_036517855.1 Minisyncoccota bacterium
TTTTTGTGCGCGAGGAATACCGTGGGAAGTCGGAAGATGAAATTAAACAAACAACAGAAGGCGATTCTTGCCGGGATGGTGCTGGGCGACGGATACATACAGGCCACGGGAGTGCGTAACGCGCGCTTGCGGCTTGAGCACGGAGCGGACCAAAAGGAATATCTCATTTGGAAAATGGGCATATTCCCCAAGTTGTTCCAAGGAAAACCAGTGTATCTCGAACGAGTGCATCCCATAAGTGGTAAAACATACAAATATTGGCGCATCCAGTCAAACTCGAATCCCGAGTTAGGCAAATGGCGCAAGATGTTCTACCCCGACGGCAAGAAGCAAATACCAGAATCGTTGCCACTCATCCTAAATCATCCGCAAGGTCTTGCGGTTTGGTACATGGATGATGGCTACTACGATCCAGTAGATAAAGGAAGTTTTCTGTACCTTGGCAGAGTCACTAAATCTGAAGCCGAAATCGCCCGCGACACAATCGCTCGTGGCTTCGCGATTGCTTCTAAGATTTATGACAAAAAGCACAAGGGTTTTGCTCTCTATTTCCCGGTTGCAGAAACTAAAAAATTGCACAAGGTGATAGGGAAATACATATTGCCGATCTTCAGTTACAAAATAGCTGGGGAGAGGCCATCTTCTTGACCCCGTAACGACTGATCCCTTAAGTGGGTGAGAGCTAGCCAAGCGCTATGCTCAGACGCCGTCCCCCCGCGAAGCTCGTACGAGTGAAGTGGGGTGAAGATATAGTCTATTAGAAATCATGAACAGGCTGGTACTGCCCAAGCGTCCATAGCGACGGCAGTGTTCGGCACCTCGATGTCGGCTCAACTTATCCTGGTGGTGAAGAAGCTACCAAGGGTTTGGCTGTTCGCCAATTAAAAAGTTACGTGAGCTGGGTTTAGACCGTCGTGAGACAGGTTGGTCTCCTATCTACTGCGGGCGCGGATTCTTGAAGGGAGTCTCCATTAGTACGAGAGGACCGTGGAGAACTGACCTCTGGTGTGCCAGTTGTCCTGCCAAGGGCATCGCTGGGTAACTATGTCGGGAAAGGATAACCTCTGAAAGCATCTAAGAGGGAAGCCTCCCCTAAGATTAGGAATCGTTATAGACACGTGAGAGATTATCACGTTGATAGGCGCTAAGTGGAAGTACCGCAAGGTATTGAGCTGAGGCGTACTAATATGTCGATAGATTTCTTATTAGGAAATCGCACATGACTATATGTTTGTTACTTGCCCCGAGCGATTTATCCCGAGCAGAGTCGAGGGAAGTCGAGGGGGCATTACCCAATTGATTGAGCATTCTGTTCTGGTGATTTGACCCCAGTAGAAGAACTACGTTCTCTACGGGGCACGCGCGGTTTTTGAATGTTCGAAGATGTTGTTCTGGTGGCTCGGCGGTGGGGTCACACCTGGTCTCATTCCGAACCCAGAAGTTAAGCCCACTTGCGCCGATGATACTTTCACAGTGTGAAGGGAAAGTAGGTAGCCGCCGGAACAATGTTTTTGAACAAGGGGGAAAGCCCGCCCCGCGAAGTCCCGCCATGGCGGGACGAAGTGGGGTAGGTAATCGCCGGAACAGACTGCTTAAAACCTAAATACTACCCTGCGATAATCTCGGGGTGTTATACTGTATCTATGAGTGCGTGGAGTACAAGGCGGCAACTTTCTTTTGTTTTGGTTTTTATACTGATTTTGATATTGATAATCGTTGGGCTCATTGCCGCTAATCGGCACGTGGACTCTTGCACCGACAATTTGCAGAACCAAGGTGAGCTCGATGTGGATTGCGGAGGGCCTTGCTCCAAAGTTTGCGCGCTTGAAGTAAGCGAGGTCAAAGTAATTTGGGCTCGCGTCTTCCACACTCGCGATACGTTATATGACGTCGGCATATACATCGAAAATCCCAACCCATTCACCCTTATCTCGCTTCCTTACCACGTGCGCATTTTCGATAAAGATTTGGTGCCGATTAAGGATGTTGATGGAGCAACCTTCGTCAACGCCCACGAACGATTGCTAATTGTTATTACAAACGTGAACCTCGGTTTTCGTACCCCGCAAGGCCAACCCACTGTCACTTTCGACCCTAAGCTCGAGTGGGAGAGACTGACCGGTCTCGAGCGTTTGCCCGTGCTCACTGTACTCAACAAGCGCCTCGCCTCAAGCACGTCGGGTGTGAACTTAAGCGCCACCGTTCGCAATGACTCGCTCTTCGAAGTTTCGGATATTGAGGCCGATGCCGTGGTCTACGATGCCTCGGGCACTGCCGTGCTGGTGAGTAAAAGCAAGTTGTCCTCCCTCCTGCCTGGTGGTACCACCGACGTTGTCTTTACCTGGCCCAAGGCACCGGCAAGCGCGGCTGTGTCGGCTGACATTTTCGTCCGCACGGATCTCACTCGCTAGCCGCTATGCCAAAGATGCGCGAGCGAGTAAGCAGTGTCGACTGGGTAATGTTGCTTGCCACCTTGCCCATCTTGGGCGCGGGGTTCATCACTATGTACTCCTTCCGCGGAGCAAGCTACTTCGCTGGCCGTCAGCCCATTTGGATATTGGTGGCCGTACTCGTGTGCTTTATCGCGAGTAACATCGATTGGCGTTTCCTTCGACGTACGAGCGTGGTGGTGCTGTTTTACGCCTTAGCCGTTCTTGTTTTACTTGCTCTATTTGGTGTGGGCGCTGTGAGCCACGGGGCGCAAAGCTGGATTTCGCTTGGGCTCTTTGCCATTCAGCCGGCTGACTTGGTTAAGATTGTACTCATAATCACTTTGGCCAAATATTTCTCTCGGAGGCATATCGAGATAGCCAATTGGAAGCATATTATCGTCTCAGGCGTGTACGCTCTCATTGTTTTCGTACTTGTCACTATACAACCAGACTTTGGTTCGGCTATGATTTTATTTATGATCTGGTTTGGGATGGTGCTCGTATCGGGCATACCGTGGAAGCATTTGCTTGTAGTGTTTGGTGCGGGCGCTGTGGCATTAAGTATGCTTTGGGTCTTCGCCTTCGCGCCTTATCAAAAGGATCGTATACTCACCTTCCTCGACCCGGCTCGTGACATCCGCGGCTCGGGTTACAACGCCTTTCAATCCGTGGTGGCCGTAGGTTCGGGCACGCTCACTGGTAAGGGCGTGGGCTACGGTACCCAATCGCGCCTCTCGTACTTGCCCGAGTATCAAACCGACTTTATCTTCGCCGCCTTCGCCGAGGAGTGGGGATTTGTCGGTTCGCTTTTTCTCTTTATCTTCTACGGCATAGTGATTTGGCGAGTACTTCGGAGTGCCTTGCGTGGTGCCACTAATTTCGAAACCCTCTTTGCCTTAGGCGTGGCCATCTTCATCAGTTCTCACGTACTTGTCAACATCGGCATGAACATCGGCGTCTTGCCTGTCACCGGCATCACCTTACCCTTTATGAGTTACGGCGGCTCGCACTTAATAACCGAATTCCTAGCCTTAGGTATGGTCATGGGCATGGCCCGTTATGGGAGGAGTGTCCACCCCTCTGATGCCTCCAACGAATTCCTGGGACCTACCTAGACGAAGGCTAAACCTTCGCGAAGGTTTAGCCTTCGTAAACCACAAGTACCAAGCCTCAAAGCTCAAATAAATCTCAATATTCAAAATCACAAATGTCTAAACTTCCTGCTATCGCCAGCAAATTAGACGCTTGAGTTTCGCGCATAACGATGTAGAATAGTTATCGGAGGTGGTCATGGACCCGAAACGTCGGCTTTTCCGCAAGCTAGGCGAAAACGCTAATTGGGAACCGGTTCCCAAGGGCGACGGACTAAGTGTTGAGGATTTGGTCGGGGCTGGTACCGATCGGGGTACACTTGGCGAAGTTGGTGTACTGGAGATCCTTCGTAGACTGAACGATCTCCGTCCTGATAGCCTGTCGGTCAGTTTTGAGTTTCGCGATACCCCGAGACATCTCTTCATGCGGTATCGCAAAGAAGAAAAGTCGTGGTCAGAGTGGAGGGACACAGGTGATCCTTCGGGACTCCTCGTGCTTTCAGGCTACGATACCCGAGTCGGCAAGGAGCAGGACCTCATCCTTGTGCTCAAGAATCGGCATCTCGAGAGCGGCTACGAAGTCGAGTACGAGTTCCGCGACATGTGACGGTTCTCGAGGGCCTGGCGACACGAGTTGCCAGGCCCAACCTAGTTATACAACTTGTAAGTTTGGGAGAGGAAGTTTTTGAAATTGAATTCTTTGGCTACGCGAGATTGGAGTTGTTGGCCTAGGGTGTGGCGTAACTTTTCGTCTTTGATTAGGGCGGAGAGGGAGCGGGCAAGGAGCTCGCTGTTTTTGGGTGGGATTAGCATTCCAGCGTCACCTACAACATCAGGATTTCCCCCCACGTTGCTTGCTACTACCGGCAACTCGGCCTGGGCGGCTTCAAGGAGCACGTATTGCAGTCCAGCCTTGAGGGATGGGTCGGCGAAGATATCAAATGCCTTGAGATAGCGGCTTGCCTCAGGTACTTGTCCGGCCAGGGTTAAATTTGTCTTTTCTAACACTGGACGTTCTTCGCCTTCGCCCATAATTACAAATTTCACATTCTTAATTTGCTCGGCCGCCTTTGCGAGATAAATAAAACCTTTGTTTTTATGCAACTCACCGATTGTGCCAACCCAGAGGTCGGACCTTTGGTTCAGATTCTTAAGGTCCGACCTCGAAAGTAATTCGCGGGCTGTTTGTCGATCGTAAAAATTAATTTGCCCGATGGCGTTATGGACCATCCGCATCTTGTGACCCACGAACCACATTCTCTTGCCTTGCTCGAAATCTTTTTGAGTGATTGTGATTGTGATCGTTGCGAACATCGAGGTCAGCCAAGAGAAGAAGTAGGAGAGCTTCTTCCAATACCACGGGCGGTCTTCGTTGAAGGGCCAGCCGTGCGCGGTGAAGATGGTTCTCGTCCAAGTTGCCCAACCGACGAAAGCACCCAGGCCACCAAGTTTGGAGCTGTTGACGTGGAGCACTTGGGGTCTCTCGTCGCGGATGATTTTGAAAAGTCTGATCAATAGTTTGGCTTCTTTGATGAGTGAGATGTCGCGAGCCGCTTCGGGCAGGGGGATGACCCTAATGTTTTTCTCTCGTAACTTCTGCACAAGCAGGCCGTCACCTCCGACAGCCACAATTGGTTCAAAGTTGGCGGGGAGGTGGGTGGCTAGGTCGAAAACATAGCGCTGGGCACCGCCCCAATTGGATTTGGTTATGAGGTATAATACTTTGGCCACGCAGTTACTATAACATGCTCAAACACTCAAATAGACACGCAAGTTACCTCTTTTGGGGAGATCTGGCCTGCTTCATAGTGGCCCTATATTTTGCCCTAATTTTGCGTTCTTTCGTGCTTCCAGATCTGCATTTACTTAGTCTCCACATCATTCCATTTGCCATAATCTTCCTGATTTGGCTACTGGTATTTTACATCGCTGGCCTCTACGAATTTAGGGCAGCTGTTTTCCAGCAAAGACTTGTTTCGCGCATCATTAACGCCCAACTCATAAACAGTGGTATCGCTATTATCGTTTTCTACTTTATCCCTTATTTCGGTATTACGCCTAGGACAGTTTTGTTTGTTGACCTGGTAGTCACGCTCGCGTTTGTAATTGGCTGGCGTCTGTTGTATCTGCGCAAAGTATCGAGAGGCGAGCGAGAGAAGGCTGTCATTTTGGGGGATGACGAAACTGTGAATGAATTGAAAAAAGTTTTCGCCGCCAACCCCCACTTTGGTGTTAACGTAGTTGAAAAAATAGAACCCAGAGTTTCTGTTGTGATTTTAGATTTGTCTAAAGAAAATTTGCCACCCAACCTCTACCCACTCCTCTTTAGTCACGTTAGTTTTTGGAATCTTGAGAGTGTCTATGAAGATGTGTTTGGCCGCGTGGCGTTATCGCAGCTGTCTGATAAATGGGTAATTGAAAATATCTCACTCCAACCCAAAATTGTTTATACTGTACTTAAGAGACTGATGGATATTGTCATCGCACTGCCACTCTTTGTCGTTTCAATAATTTTCTACCCATTTGTGATGCTCGCGATTAAAATCGAAAATCGCGGGCCAGTGTTTGTGTCGCAAGAGCGAGTGGGAGGCAGTGGCGGACTTTTTAAATTAGAGAAGTTTGGCAGTATGACAGGCGACGACGCGGGCAACTACAGTGGAGGCACAACCAAACTTAGTGTTACCAAAGTTGGGGCCTTTTTGCGTAAGTCGCGCATTGATGAGTTGCCTCAACTCATTTCCGTTTTGAAGGGAGACCAAACATTAGTCGGTCCAAGAGCCGAGTTGCCAGCCCTGGTGAGTGAGTATCGCAAGCAGATCCCATATTACGACGTACGTCACACCATTAGACCCGGTATGAGCGGTTGGGCACAGGTGAATCACGACAACCACCCCCACCACGGCACGGCAGTGGAGCAGACGAAGGAGAAGCTCGCCTATGATTTGTTTTATGTAAAGAATCGCTCCCTCTGGTTAGACCTTAAAATCGCCTTGCGAACAGTGCGCACATTACTTTCGCGTGCAGGAGCATAAACTTATGTTGATAGATGGCAAAGCAATAGCTCTGGAGATTGGGGAGCGAATACAAGGCGAGATAGCTGCGGGCAGCTTGGACCTGACCTTGCTTGTGGTGCAAGTGGGCAACAACCCAGCCTCGACGAGCTTCATTAAGATGAAGCGGGCTTTTGCCGAGCGAGTGGGTATAAAAGTGGCACTCGAGCAATTGCCTGAGAGCGTGAGCACAGGCGAGTTGGTCAGGTTAATCGAAAAGGCGAATACTGACAAAAAGATTTCAGGTATCATCGTGCAGTTGCCTCTGCCGGCCAATATTAATACTCGCGAAGTACTCGATGCCATCGCGCCGGTCAAAGATCCTGATTTGTTAAGTAGCGAATCGCAGGCGAGATTCGCGGCGGGGGAGAGCGAGATCTTGCCCCCGGTTGTGGCGGCCATCTCGCAGATATTTGATAACTACCAAGTGGCCATTGATTTGGCCAACATCGCCATCGTTGGCTATGGCCAACTAGTGGGCCAGCCGGTGGGCAAGTGGTTGCAGAATATGGGCATCGACTTCGCCCTAATAACAAGCGAGAACGAAAATCCTGAAGCGATTTTAAGTAAGGCTGACATTATAATCTCTGGCGTGGGCAAACCTGGTCTCATCAAGCCCAATATGATCAAAGATGAGGTCGTGCTGATTGACGCCGGTACCAGTGAAGCTGGTGGGGTGATGAAGGGCGACGCCGATCCGCGTTGTGCCGAAGTGGCAAGCCTAATGACCCCCGTCCCCGGCGGTGTAGGCCCCGTAGCCGTGGCCAAACTCTTCGAAAACCTCCTCGCTCTTTCACTTAGCGGTGAGACCGCTCAGTAGCT
>DATDSR010000008.1:0-16995 GCA_036517855.1 Minisyncoccota bacterium
ATACAGCAAAGGCCTTGGGGATGGCGGGCGGGGTGGGCGGTACTCCGCACACAGGCGGAGACGCACCGATTTAGTAGCAGGGTTTAATCACAGCGGTGTCGTCTCGAAGTAAGTTCGAGCCGACTCGTAGATACTCCACAATTTCGCAGTTTCCGAAAAATCCGCATCGCGCGCGACCGACCCGACCGACCCAAGGCGCCCATCGGCAAGGTAGGCAAAGGGCTTGAGCCAATCGAGAGAGAGGGTTCCCGACGTGAGGCGAGAACGAGATTTTCGGGAAATTGTCGGTGAAGAGGCGGTGCCCAAATTTAACTCACGCAATTATGCAAAAATATTTTATCTACTGTCGCAAGTCTAGTGAGGACGAGGAACGTCAGGTGTTATCTATCGAAGCTCAACTAGCAGAATTGCGTGAGTTCGCCAAGCAACAGAATCTGTTCGTGGTGAAAGAATACACCGAGTGCAAGACTGCAAAAGAGCCTGGTCGTATTGTTTTCAATGGCATGCTTGGCGAAATTGAGAAGGGCACCGCCGAGGGAATCTTAGCGTGGAACCCCGATCGTCTGGCTCGCAACTCCATTGATGGTGGTCGGGTGATTTACCTCGTTGATACTGGCAAGATCACCACGCTAAAATTCCCTACATTCTGGTTTGAACCGACGCCACAGGGAAAGTTCATGCTAAGTGTGGCGTTCGGTCAAGCTAAATATTACACCGACAATTTGAGAGAAAACATTTTGCGCGGTATCCGTCAGAAGATCCGCCGTGGTGAGTTATCTGCCAAAGCTCCAATAGGGTATATCAACGAACCGAGGCTTCGGACCATAGTCCCCGACAAGGCCACGTTTCGCAAAGTTAAGGAAGTATTGGAGCTTTTTGGTACTGGCCAATATACCCTCACTGCCATAGCGCGCAAAATGTTTTCTCTGGGCTTGGTTGGCCAGAAGACGGGTGCACCTCCTCATCTTTCATCCGTTGAACATATGCTCACTAATCCTTTCTACTACGGTCACTTTCGCTATCGTGGTGAGGTGCACCCCGGTTCGCATAAGCCAATGATTGCCAAGAAACTGTTTGACCAAATACAGACAGCACTTGTCGAGCGAGGAAAGGGACGCAAAAAGCGTGGCAAAAAGGGTTTTGAGTTCTTGGGCTTTGCCACGTGTGGAGAGTGCGGGTATGCCATTACGGCTGAGCGCAAGATCAAAAAGTCTGGTCTTGTTTATCACTATTATCATTGCACGTTCAAGAGCCGTACCCGCACTTGCTCCCAAAGAGTCTTTTTGCGGGAAGAAGAATTCGCTCGACAAGTACAAGGGATGGTCAAATCAGTTTCTCTGTCCGATACCTGGCGGGATAGGTATCTTGAGCGGTTGGACAGTGAATCTCGCGAGTCCCGCCAGGTCTCGGACACGTTCGCTCAAAACCTGCGTCTGGAGATTTCCGCCATCAAAGCAAAGCTTGATCGTCTCACTGATGCCTACTTGGCTGAAGCACTTGACCTGTCTGATTATCAGGAGCGCAAGAATGCTTTGCTGTCGGAGAAGAAGACGCAGGAGGAGAAATTGTCTGATTTTGAGCGAACAGGCAATCAATGGCTCGAACTCATGCGAACCTGGATATTAGAGGCCAACCAAGCCGAAAATCTCGTTAAACAAGAAAATCTCCCAGCTATGAGAGATTTTCTTGTTCGGTTCGGATCGAACCCTCGCCTCACGTCGGGAACCCTCTCTCTCGATTGGCTCAAGCCCTTTGCCTACCTTGCCGATGGGCGCCTTGGGTCGGTCGGGTCGGTCGCGCGCGATGCGGATTTTTCGGAAACTGCGAAATTGTGGACCCGACCGGGATCGAACCGGTTGCCTCATCCATGCCATGGATGCGCTCTACCAAGTGAGCTACGGGCCCTTGTGTGGGGGTTGATAATGACTATTCGTCGCCTAGCCCCCTTCTATGCGACTCATGCGGCGGTGCGATGCACTCTGTAATAGCAGGTGGAGCACTGCGGTCCGTTAGGGAGCCGTCGCCAGACTGCCCTGCGCCTTTTTGCAAAACGCCCGTGCTTGTCTCGGATGGGGCAGGTCACGCATACTTCCCATTTGTGGGGGTTGTGGTAGCGTTCCAGCCCTTGGCAGGAGTGGCACACGGGATGCCAGTTATCGAGCCAATACCCGACAGGGTTTCTCCTTTTACACCTGCAACAGATTTTCCTCTTCGGTGTGTGTCTGGCCCTTGGCCGGCACCTTAAACACCTGTCGGTGAATTCGTGCGTCCCGGCAACGAGGCAGTTGTAGGGGTGACCACACCCCTTACACCTTTTTTGGATTGACCTGAACAAGTTCCTCACCTCCTTCCGCGAGGTATCATATGATATTATCTCTCATATGGCAACGTTTATAGTTAATGGGGGCAAGAAGCTTGCTGGCACTTACGAGGTTTCTGGTGCTAAGAACGCCGGGCCTAAGCTCATCATTGCCGCCATGCTTAGTGACAAAGAGTGCACACTGCGCAACGTCCCGCGCATATCTGATACAGAAAAGATTGTGCAGGCTATCAATGAGATGGGAGGTAAGTGCGAATGGTCAGGAGATCATGAAGTAAAAGTAAATTGCGCCCTATTAAGCAAATCAGATGTGCCAGCTGTTGTTCTCACTGCGCGCCACGCGGTACTCTTTATTGGCGCCACACTCGCGCGTTTGGGCAAAGTGCGGATTGCCAAAGTGGGTGGGGATGACATCGGCAAGAGGCCGATTGATCGACTGGTGGCAGGGCTTGCGAGCTTGGGAGCCACAGTAAATCAGACAACTAATTTCCTCGAGATGACTTTACCCGAGCGCCCACTTTCTCGCGATTATACATTTGCGAAGAATACCCACACCGGCACGGAGAGTTTAATTCTCGGTTCAATCTTTAATGAGGGTGATGTAACTATACGTAACGCGGCAGAGGAGCCTGAAGTCGATAACCTAATTGAGTTTGTAAATGCAATGGGCGCGCGTGTGCGAAGAGTGGGTGAACGCGCGATTGAAATACAAGGTGTACCTAAACTCTTGAGTGGCGCAACTGGTGTCTCTGTTTACGATAGATTAGAGGCGGCCACGGCCATAGCTTTTGCAGTGATGAATGATGGGGGAGTGGAGGTGCGAAATGCTGACCCGGCCATGCTTGTATCGTTTGTTAAAGAGTTGGAGAAGATTGGAGTGGAACTAAAGTGGCAGGGTAACAGTGTGTCAGCAATACCTAGTACCAAGTACCTGACACCTAGTACCTTAAAAACGGCAGTGCACCCCGGCTTTATGACCGACTGGCAACCGATAATTACACTACTGCTTGCTCTCAAAGCCCATGGGCGTTCTGAGGTGCATGAAATGATTTATGAACAACGCTGGAGCGCCTTGCGTGAGATGGGCAAGATGGGAGCGCGTTACGAACTTTTCAACCCAGTCGGCTACACGGCCAATGATTACAATTTCAACGAACGTGAGTTTAACGCTGGTGATCCGTATGGTGCGTATGTGTACGGGCCAACTGAACTTGTGGGAGCAACCGTCGACTCCCTCGACGTAAGAGCTGGTATCACAGTGTTAATTGCTGCCCTCTTCGCCAAAGGCGAAAGCACCATCCTCGACCCGCAAGGTCACATCGATAGAGGTTACGAAGATATAGTCGGCAAACTCACCAAACTCGGTGCGGATATAAAAAGGATTTAGTTGTCTTGAGTTCTCTTTATGAGTGCACAAGTTAGACGCTATAGCGTCTAACTTGTGACGATAAAAGGAACTAGCGAAGAAGTGAAAAAAATAGTAAGCTAGCGAAATGCTTAAGATTGGAATTGTGGGTTTGCCAAATGTGGGGAAGTCGACATTGTTTAATGCACTAACCAAAAAGGGGGTGCCGATGGAGAATTACCCTTTTTGCACTATCGATCCTTCGGTGGGGGTTGTGGCTGTACCTGATGAGCGGTTGGAGAAGTTGAATGAGTTTAGTAAATCGAAGAAGAAAGTACCCGCGGCAATTGAGTTTGTGGACATTGCGGGCTTAGTCAAAGGCGCCTCTCAAGGTGAAGGTTTGGGCAACAAGTTCCTCTCCCATATCCGCGAGGTGGACGCCATTGCCGAAGTGGTGCGAGTGTTTGAAGATGCCGACATCATCAAAACCGGCAATACGCCCGAGGATGACATTGCTGTGGTGAATATGGAATTAGTATTGTCTGATCTTGAGAGTGTGACCAAGCGCTTGCCTAACGTGGAGCGTGATGCCAAGCGGGGAGACAAAGAAGCGGCCTTGCTTGCTACCCACATCACTGACGCGAAGCAGTTGCTTGAAGCGGGTAAACTAGTTGGTCCCGAATTTGCTGACCTGCAACTCCTCACAGCCAAACCCATTCTCTACATTTTCAATCGCAAAGCCGGGGTTACTAATGCGGAGGCTAAGCCTCCGCACGGGAGTAGCTACGTATATGTTGATTCGCGGATTGAGCAGGAGCTTTCGGAACTTGAGGGGGCGGATAAGGCAGAGTTCCGAAACGAATTGGGCGCGACTGATGATGGGATTAATAGCCTGATTAAAGAGGGATACAAGATGTTAGGCCTTATGACCTTCTTCACCACTGGCGAGGATGAGACGCGAGCTTGGACTATCAAAGCGGGGAGTACGGCGCCGGAGGCGGGGGCGGCTATACATACTGACTTTAAAGACAAGTTTATCCGAGCCGAAGTGGTAGCATATGATGACCTAATGAAATCAGGTAGTTACGCCAAAGCCCGCGAGCAAGGCTTGGTGCGCACCGAAGGGCGTGAGTACATCGTCCAAGACGGGGATGTGATAGAATTTAAAATCTGATTGCTGTCCAGCGCTTTTGGGTGTTTAATGTTACAGGTTCGGTCTACCCAATAAGGAAGGGGGTGGGGAGTTGCAGGACAAGATTGACCACAACACAGTTGTCATTAGGGATCATACGATTAGGCGCTTTGTCGAGCGTTCGGTAGAGGCGGGGTTCGGCGCTGCTCCAAAGAACCCGGAACGTTCTATCAGGCGCCTCATCGAAACTGCGATGCCAGATTTCACCATGACACCCGAAGTTGCTAGGTTGCGGCAAAACGCCAATGAGGGTGAACCTGCCGTTTACCTTTTCAATTCAGGTTGGCGGATGGTTTTTGTCAGAGACAGAGAGGATCCTTCTCTGGTGGTGCTGATTACAATTGAAAGAGACAAGTTCAAGAAACAGAGGTACGCGGCTATGGCTGAGCGCGCAAAGCACTATTTCCAACCAGCGCCCAATTTCCGCAGGAGGGAACGTTAGTAATGACCAACGCACGAGTAGGCAAGGGCTTACTCGCGCTTTCTGTTGGCGAAGGTGGGGCGATGTAATTGAATTCAAGATCTAGCGTCTCTGTATGCATGGGACGTAAAGATTTAATCGCAAGCATATTTGTAATCTTCCACTACGCCTGGCTGGGGATACTGGTTTACGCGGCTATCTGGTGGATGGTTTTTGCTTACTACGGAGCCTTTGCAATGATTATGATTTTTGCCACCGCGGCTAGCAGGCTCGCTTGGGGCGGTTCACCTTTTTTGATTGAAGCCGGCAGTCTTGCTCCAGAGAGAGGCTTTCGTTTTGGTATAACTTATGATTTAATCAAGCAATGGAGCCGTATGATCATAAGTCGATTGAAGGGAAGTGGCAGAAGCTCTGGCAAGAGCAGGGTACTTATAAGCAAGAGCTTGAGGGGGGCAAAGATAAGTGCTACGTACTAAACGAATTTCCTTACCCGTCGGGTGAGGGTTTGCACGTAGGGCACTTGCGGGGCAATATAGGCACCGACATTTACTCGCGCTACAAGCGGATGAAGGGCTTCTCGGTTTTACACCCAATGGGCTGGGATGCTTTCGGCTTGCCCGCCGAGAATTATGCTATTAAGAACAAAGTTCACCCACGTATCGCCGCAGAGAAGAATGTTGCTAATTTTAAAAGTCAGCTAGGCAAACTCGGTTTTGATTTTGATTGGAGTAGGGAGGTCAACACCACTGACCCTGCTTACTACAAATGGACGCAGTGGATCTTCCTCCAGATGTTTAAGAAGGGTTTGGCCTATGAATCGAATGAGCCCATCAACTGGTGTCCATCCTGCCAGACTGGTCTTGCCAACGAAGATTTAGAGGATGGTAAATGTGAGCGTTGCGGCTCGGTGGTTGAGAAGAAACGCATTCGCCAGTGGGTACTGGCCATCACCAAGTACGCTGACCGCCTGCTTGAGGATTTAGAGGAACTCGATTGGCCAGAGCATATTAAAGAAATGCAACGTGCTTGGATTGGCCGTTCTGACGGATTAATTTTTAGTGCCAAAGTTAAAGATACCAACATTGAGGTAGAGACATTTAGCGCGCATTTTGAAGCGTGTTTCGCCGATACCTTCGTAGTTATTGCTCCCGATCACCCGCTCTTGGCTAAACTTATCGTGGGTGTATCAAATGAGGAGGAAATAAAGAACAAGATAGATGACATCAATATCAGACGCTTGAAAGCTGGTTACAAGGAGGGTGAAGTAGATGGTGTGTTTACCGGCCGTTATCTTGATGACCCGCTTGGCAATGGGCACCTGCCTATCTGGGTGGCCAACTACGCTTTGTCAGACTACGGTACAGGCATCGTTAAATGCTCTGCTCATGATCCGCGCGATTTTGCCTTTGCTGCCAAATTCGAGATACCACTTAAAGTTGTGTTAGTACCCAAAGACGAAAAGCTTCAAGAAGGGGTTAAGACATTTAAGTATTGCTACTCGGATTTTAAAAACGGCATATTGCTTGAGCCGCTTAACTTGTCGGGGAAAACAGGTCAAGAGTTGCGTGAGTCAATTGCTGAGTATGTAGTGGGCAACGGTTGGGCTAGGCGAGTGACGATGTATCGTCTGAGGGATTGGGTTTTCTCGCGACAGCGTTATTGGGGTGAGCCTATCCCACTTATTCACTGCGGCAAATCTGCCCGACCGGACGGTCGTTCGGGCGGGTGTGGCGTTGTGGCTGTGCCTGATAGCGAGTTGCCGGTCAAGCTGCCTGAAGTTGAACATTACGAGCCCACAGGCACAGGCGAATCTCCCTTGGCCAATATTGATGAGTGGGTGAATGTGAAATGCCCAAAGTGCGGAGGTGAGGCCAAACGCGAGACCAACACAATGCCTCAATGGGCGGGAAGTTCGTGGTATTGGTTACGTTACATGGACCCACACAATGACAAAAGTTTTGTAGATAAAAAGATTGAGAAAGCTTGGTCGCCGGTTGATCTATATGTTGGCGGTTCGGAGCATACAACGCGGCACTTGATTTATGCACGCTTTTGGCACAAGTTTCTTTTCGATCAAGATTTGGTTTCAACGAAGGAGCCATTTACTAAGCGTTTAAATCTTGGACTGATACTGGGAGCCGATGGACGCAAGATAAGTAAGCGTCTGGGTAACGGGGTAAACCCTAATGATATTGTTGACCGTTTCGGTGCCGACACTTTGCGTCTCTATGTAATGTTTATAGGCCCCTTCATAGACAGCGTAGCGTGGAATGACGATGCCATTATTGGGCCACGCCGTTTTCTCGAACGAGTCTGGAGACTGGTAAAAACCACAAGTGCTAAAACCGCAGGGGTAAAAGGATTTGGCGTAGACAAGTATATAAAAAAAGTAAGTCAGGATATTGAGGCGCTTAAGTTCAACACTGCAGTTAGCGAGTTGATGAAACTCTTGAATGAGCTCGAAAAGTCCGAAACTGGCAATTCAGAGATAAAGATCTTCCTGAAATTGCTATCTCCTTTCGCTCCACACTTAGCGGAGGAGCTCTGGAGTAGCCTAGCAGAAAGTGGTTCGGTGCATTTAAGCGAGTGGCCCGAAGTCCAAAATGATGATTTGGAGAAAAGCACTTCGGGAGTCATCAATTTGCCCGTCCAAATTGATGGTAAAGTCAGGGACTCTATTTTTATAGAGGATGGTGCGGATGAGGAATCTGTGAGAAATACGGCCCTACAGAGCCCTACTGTGAAAAAATGGTTGGAGGGCAAGGAGCTGGCCAAAGTGGTGTACGTCCCCGGAAGAATCGTTAACGTCGTTACTAAATGATTATCCACACCACTTCGCCAAGGCTTCGCGGCGCAAGCACTTGACTTAATTTAGGCTTAGTGATAGAAATAGGAAATGATAAATAAGAACGGTACTATGACTATAAAACTTAATTGGAAACCTGCGACTATTACCAAGGCGCTTTTGGCGGTACTCTCTGACCGTGCTCGTGACATAGTAGAGCGTCGTTATGGACTCACTGGTACCGAGGGTGAAGGGATGACTCTCGAGGCCATAGGTCAGATTTATGGTATTACCCGCGAACGTGTACGTCAGATCGAGAATTTTGCAACCGACACTATCCGTAAGTCCGACAATTATGCAAAGGCCAAGTCCGCTCTGTTGGACTTGGAAGATTTGATGGCAAATCGTGGAGGTTTGGTAAAGGAGGAAACTTTTTTGAACGAACTTTCCAAGGATAAAACTACCCAAAATCACATAAATTTTCTTTTAAACATCGGCGATTCGTTTGTTCGCATTAAGGAAGATGATCACTTCCACCATCGCTGGACAACCGACGAAGAGACTAGTGAGAAAGTTCACAGCGCCCTTCATTCGCTCCATGAGAGTTTGTCCTATGAAGATCTGGTTGCTGAGGCGGAGATGCTTGAGCGTTTCTCCCAACATTTGGCTAAAGATATCAAGGAGTACGTGAGTCCTGAACAAGCCAAGCATTGGTTGGGTATCTCCAAACACATTGGCGCTAACCCATTGGGTGAGTGGGGTCTAGCTGACTCTCCGAATATTAAAGTGCGTGGCATGCGCGACTATGCTTATTTAGTTTTGAGGAATGAGGGCAAGCCTCTGCATTTCACTGAAGTTGCGAAAAAGATTGAAGAGATGTTCGATCGTAAGGCTCATGTGGCAACCACTCATAACGAATTGATTAAGGACTCTGACCGCTTCGTGCTGGTGGGCAGAGGGCTCTACGCTCTTTCTGAATGGGGGTATACCAATGGGATTGTGCGCGAGGTCATCTCGAGTGTTCTCAAGAAAGGGCCAATGACTAAAGAGGAGTTAGTTAAAGAAGTGCTTAAGCAACGCCAAGTCAAAGAGAACACCATCTACGTCAACCTCCAAAACCCCAAGTATTTCAAAAAAGACCCCAAAGGCCGCTACGCCCTAGTATAGTTTTTGCTATTGACATAATTGCGTTAACCTGCTAGCATCTTTTTAGACTGAGCTGAGGAAAAGCGACACCGTCGCCAATTCCGAAGCCAGAGGAGGCAATGTGGAGAACGAAAGAATCAATCCGTGGAGGGTGGGAGTGCTCTCGACCCTCATGTACATCGGGTTCAGGGTCCTGGTGCTCCTACTAGCTGACCCCGTCACCGTCGATCGGCCGGTCGCGCCCATGAACGCGGCGCGAGTCGTTGAGTTCCAGGCGAACATCATCTCACACGGCGGCACGATCACGATCATCGACGGGAAGGGCAAAAAGGATACTTTCGTCATCACTGCCGACCAGGAGAAGATGACGACGATCCTGCAGTACCCGCGCGACCGCTTCTACCGTCATGATGCGAATCTCGATTTCACCTTGTGGTACTGGGACGGCGACAAGCCGGAACAGGGCCGCATGGTCCTCCACAAGATTAGCTGAGGCAGGTGTACGAGAAGGTTAATTGATGGTCTCAAAAGACGGCCGGGCCTTAGTGCCCGGCCGCAGTGTTTTAATACAGGCGGTTTGGTATAATTATATGGCCGCGCTTTAAAGGACGATTGCGCGGCATAATTTCGACTAAATTACATGAACAATCCCTTTTCTTTAGTTATCTGGGCTTGGCCTTATTTACATACACCACTTTTTTATTTGGTGCCGATTGTCGGAGTACCACTCTTGGTGTATGTTTTACGCAAACGTTGGATGGATTACATCCGCCTTCAGAATATTTTGAAAACTGATTGGGCCTTGCTCGAGATAATTATGCCTAAGAATGTCTTCAAATCACCGCAATCGATGGAGATTGTCTTGGGAGCCTTTCAGCAAACATACGCAGGTACTTGGTGGACACGACTGACCCAAGGTACTTATCGCACTTGGTTTTCTCTTGAGATGGTTTCGCTTGAGGGCAAGGTGCATTTCTACATTCGCACTTTGAGATTCTTTAAAGATTTGATAGAGACCCAAATTTATGGACAGTACCCAGACGTGGAGATACGAGAGGCTGATGATTACACGCATTTGATGAAGTATGGCATTGAGCCAGGCTGGGAGCTGGCTGGACATGTCATGAAGTTAGCACAGCCAGATGCATACCCTATAAAAACATATGTTGATTACGGTCTGGATAACTTGGCCAGCAAGGAAGAGACCAAAACCGATCCACTTAACCTAACTATCGAATATTTGGGTTCACTCGGTAAAGGAGAATATGCTTTTATCCAAATATTAGTACAGGCAGCCCAAAAGCGATTTCACAAACCTGGGACTTGGTTTGAGAAGCAAGATTGGCATGACGAGGGCCTAGAGCTAATCAAGAAAATTTCGAAACAAGACGATGCTGTCAAAGCGGGTAAGGGCGATGCCCCAGTGATACCGGCAATGTTTAAACTTACGCCTGGCGAGACAGAGATTGTGAAGGCAGTTGAGCGCTCTCTTGGTAAACTTGGTTTTGATTGCGGTATTAGGCGTCTCTATGCCGCCAAAAAGGAGGACTACAAATTACCCCACCAGCTCGGTCTGGGTAACACTCTTGCGCAGTACACGACCTTGAACCTCAATGGTTTCAAGGGTGCGTACGACACTTCAGTTGAATCTGTTTTCAAACAGTGGACAGGTTCGGCCAAACATGAGCTCAAGTACATCAAAGAGACTATAGCCAATGACTATCGTAATCGTAACTTCTTCTACCCGCCATTCCCGCACAAATACCACCACAAATACAAACCACATCCTTTTGTGCTCAATACCGAGGAGCTTGCCACCATCTTTCACATCCCCGGTGGAGTAACTACTACGGGCAATTTGCCTCGCATCGAGTCTAAGAAGTCTGAAGCGCCTACAAATCTGCCAATATGAGCAACAGAGAGGCTGTCGGGCTTGCTCTTGGAGTCGCTCTCTTGCTTGCAATTGTTGCGTCGGTCTTGCCCCCACGCGATTTTCCTACCGGTTTACCCGTTCGAATTACCCAAGGATCTGCCCTTCGTGAAATTGGAAGGCAACTTCAAGACCAACATGTTATTAATTCAGATATAAAAACCTTCCTGTCTTATGCCTTTTTTCTGCGAGTGGATTCTAAACTTAAAGCTGGTACGTATGTTTTCGAAAAACCACTTTTCCTCTGGCAAGTCATTGGTCGCGTTTCGCGTGGAGAATATGGTACCAAAACGCGAAAAATAACAATACCCGAAGGGTTCACTAATAAGCAAATTAGTAAGCTAGTTGGCGTGGAATTAGGTGAAAAAGATCAAGGCTACCTCTTCCCAGATACGTACTTTTTCGACCAGTTCAGCACAGCCGAAGAAGTGCGCGCGCGAATGAAAGATAACTTTAACGCGAGAGTTGGTACAACGACCAAAGACACCGTAACTCTGGCCTCCATCATTGAAGCTGAAGCAGCTACAACAAGCGATAGGCGCATGGTTGCCGGCGTCTTGTTGAAAAGATTAAAGATTGGGATGCCCTTGCAGGTTGATGTGGCTACCAGCACTTACGAGCACACTGGCTTGCCCAGTGCCCCCATTAATAACCCCGGCCTTGATGCCATCGAAGCGGTCGAACATCCCACCGACTCGCCCTACTGGTACTATCTTTCAGACAAATCTGGCACAATGCACTATACCCGCACCTTCGCCGAGCACAAAGCCAACCGCGAACGGTATGGGATATAAAAAGAGATGAAAGACGGTTCACGCGTAATTCACTTCATAGATACGGAGACTACGGGGCTTAATCATCGCGTGCATGAGGTTATATCGGTGGGGATATTGGAGGTTCGGGAAACACGAGTGGGGGAGCGGTTAAATTATGAGGTGCTAAGCGAGCACGAGATTAAGATTAAACCAGAACGATTGGCAGATGCCGACCCGATTGCTTTTAAGATTAACAAGTTTAAGCCCGAGGATTGGCAAGACGCATTTTCTGCCAAAGAAGCTTTCGAAATACTAGGGCCGATACTCGAGCGGCCGGATGCCAATGACGCTAAAGTTAATAGCGTGGCCGTGGCTGGGCACAATGTACATTTCGACGTGTTGATGCTAGCAAGCTTCTTCGCCCGCTTCGGGGTTACTTGGAATCCGCGCCACTCGCTCGACACTTACACACTCTCGCGCAAAGTGTTGCGGGGCGATATTGTGCTTGAGTCTTATGCTCTGCGTAGTTTGTGTAACTATTATGATATTGAAAACGAGAGCGCCCACACGGCCCTCTCTGATGCCCGAGCCTGCTTCGAACTTTACAAGAAATTAATGAATGAATGAGCACAAAAGCCAAAAAGCAAGGCCTGCCTGCCGGCAGGCAGGTCGCGATTTTCGATATAGACGGTACCATTTTTCGCTCGAGTGTGCTCATTGCTCTTACCGACGAACTGATTGCTCGCAAGATCTTCCCAGCCCAGGCAACTAAGGAATTTGAGCGTGACCATACTCGCTGGCTCGATAGGCAGGGAGATTATGAGAGGTATATAAAATCAGTAGTTGAAACTTACATGCGATATATTAAGGGTGTTGAGTACAGCAAGCTCGCCGACGTGGCCGAGAGTATGGCTCTCAAACACCGCGACAGGACGTACCGTTTTACTCGCGAACTAATAGTGGAGCTTAAGCGCAAAGGCTACTACCTGCTCGCCATCTCACAATCACCCAAGACAGTTCTAGATTTCATTTGCAGACGTTATGGTTTCGATAAAGTGTACGGGCGAATATATGAACTCGGCCCGCAAAACAAATTTACAGGTAACATTCTCGACCTTCACTTGATAGCCAACAAAGCCAATGTTGTGAAGCGCGCTGTCGAGAAGGAAAACTTAACACTCAAAGGTTCGGTGGCCGTAGGCGATACCGAAGATGACGTGCCCATGCTCGAACTAGTGGAGCGAGCCATAGCCTTCAACCCAAATCAAAAGTTATACAAGCATGCCAAGCGTATGGGTTGGGAGATTGTGGTAGAGCGCAAAGATGTGATATATAAGCTCTAATGAAGAGTTTAAAAGTTGTTGTTGGTTTATCAGGCGGGGTAGATAGCGCTGTATCTGCGGCGCTTTTAACACGCCTGCACGCTAGCAGGCATGAACCAGGCGTGGAAATTGTGGGGGCTTTCATTAAGACTTGGCATCCGGAGTGGATGGAAGATAAGTGTAGTTGGCGGGCAGAACGGCGGGATGCTATGCGAGTGGCGGCTCATTTGGACATTCCTTTCATAACTGTTGATTTAGAAAAAGAATATAAGAGGGGAGTGGCCGATTATATGATTGCCGAGTACACGGCTGGGCGTACGCCTAATCCAGACGTGATGTGCAACAAGGAGATTAAGTTCGGCGCTTTCCTCAAACACGCGCTCAAGCTTGAAGCCGACATGATTGCCACCGGACATTATGCACAAAGTATCCCACCCCGGACTTCGTCTCGGTCCTCCCTTAATGTAAGGGAGGGAAGGGGAGGGATACGTCTCCTACGTGGGGCTGATCCAGCCAAAGACCAATCATATTTCCTTTGGACGCTTAATCAAGAGCAACTTTCGAAGACCATTTTTCCAGTGGGTCATTTGCTGAAGTCCCAAGTGCGGCAACTAGCTAAAGAATTTGGTTTGCCAGTAGCCGAGAAGCGCGACAGCCAAGGCATCTGCTTCCTCGGCAATGTCGACATGAAAGATTTCCTCTCGCATTACATCAAAACTAAACTCGGCGATGTACTCGACGAAAAAGGCAAAGTGATAGGTAAGCACGACGGTGCCGTTTTTTATACCATCGGGCAGGTTTGGAAGAAGCCGTGGTCAGCAGTGAGTAAGGACATTGATAGAAATACAATTACTGTGGCTAAAAAGTATCCCACCCCGGACTTCGTCTCGACCCTCCCTTACAGTAAAGGAGGGCATGGGAGGGATACTATTGATCTTCGCGATGTAAACTGGATTTCAGGATTAGTGCCTAGCGCTCGTACGCTTGCGGCTCAAACCCGCTATCACGGCGAGAAGTATCCAATAATTCTAACTGTGCCAAACTCGGTTTCGAACAGTTGTGAGGTAGAATTTACGCAACCCACGCTTGTGGCCCCCGGCCAGTCCGTAGTTGTATACGACGGAGATATCTGCCTCGGCGGCGGTATCGTTGCCTAAATTAGTTGTTCGACGGGGGAGGTAAAACGTGATATAATCGCGTTTATGACAGTTGGAGAAGTACGCAAACGATACTTGGATTTTATGAAGGCTCGGGGGCATTTCATTGTGCCTAGCGCTAATTTGGTGCCTGAAGGGGATCCTACGACTTTGTTTACGGGCTCTGGGATGCAACCGATGATTCCTTATTTACTGGGCGAGAAGCACCCTCAAGGTACGCGTATCGCCGACTCGCAGAAGAGTTTCCGTACTGAAGATATTGAAGAGGTGGGTGACAACCGCCACACGACCTTCTTTGAGATGTTGGGTAATTGGAGCTTCGGGGATTATTGGAAGGAGGAGCAGATTTCGTGGATTTACGATTTTTTGATTAAGCAGATTGGTATTGATAAGAGTAAGTTTTGGGTCACTTGCTTCGAAGGCGATGAGGCTAACAAATTGCCCAAAGATAGTGAGACACCCAAAATCTGGATGAAGCTTGGTGTGCCCAAAGAACACATACTTTTCTATCCCGCGAAGAAGAATTGGTGGAGCCGCGCGGGGATACCAGACAAAATGCCGACAGGCGAACCCGGTGGGCCTGATTCAGAGATGTTCTACGAGTTTAGCGAGATTGTGCACGATACTAAGTACGGCAAGAACTGTCATCCCAATTGTGATTGTGGCCGTTATATGGAGATAGGCAACAACGTCTTCATGACTTACAAGAAGACGGGTGAAAGTAAGTTCAGCTTACTTCCTCGCAAAAACGTGGATTTTGGCGGAGGACTTGAGCGAATAACAGCGGCGGCTAACAACGACCCGGATGTTTTTAATCTCGATGTCTTTGCCAGTTTCGTTCGTAGATTAGAGAAGCTGTCGCGCAAAGAATATCGTGACCCGGCCTTTACTAAATCATTCAGAATCGTAGCTGATCATACGCGGGCCGCCATTATGCTCATTGCCGATGGCGTGCGACCAGCTAACAGTGAACAGGGCTACGTGTTGCGTCGGCTCATCCGCCGCTCTGTGCGCCACGTTGATAAGTTGGGCATTGGCGCGGGTTCGCTTTATGGTCAAAGTGGCGAGGCTTTTGCTATGTATCGCGAGGTTTTCGGTTACAGCGAAAAATTGTGGACAGACATTGCTCACACTCTTGCCGAAGAGGAGGCGAAATTTCGCGACACCCTCAAGCGCGGTTTACATGAATTTGAGAAAGGCGAGCGCGATGCCTTCGTTTTGTTTACCACGTACGGCTTTCCCTTCGAACTCTCGGCCGAACTAGCGGCCGAGCGAGGTGAGAAGCTAAACGAGACTGAATTCAAAAAGAAAATGAGCGAGCACCAAGCTCTCTCGCGTTCAGGGAGTGAGGGCAAATTTAAGGGTGGCTTAGCAGACACAAGCGATATGAGCGTGAAGTATCACACCGCAACCCACCTGCTACAGCAGGCTCTGCGCGAGGTCCTTGGTAAACACGTCTTTCAAAAAGGGAGTAATATCACGCCAGAGCGACTACGTTTCGACTTCTCCCACCCCACCAAGATGACAGATGAAGAGAAGAAGAAGGTGGAAGATCTGGTGAACAAGCAGATTAAGAGAGCTTTAGCCGTGTCTTACGAAGATCTGCCAATTGAGGAGGCTGAAAAAAGGGGAGCCATAGGCTTATTTGAAGAAAAGTATGGTGACAAAGTGAGGGTGTACAAGATTGGTGATTTTTCATTAGAGTTTTGCGGAGGCCCGCATGTTACAGGAACCAACCAGCTTGGAGTCTTTAAAATCATCAAAGAAGAGGCTGTGAGTAGTGGCATCCGTAGAATCAAAGCCGTGTTACAATAGTAGTAATGAGCGTGAAGTTTGATTTGATCTTAGATTTACGAAGTGGGTCTGTCGGGGCGTGCGCTTATGCGTACGAGAAAAGAGCTAAGGTGCCCACTTGCCTGTTTGCCACGCGTATTCAGATCCCCCTACAAAGGGAGTTCGATAGCGAGCGAGGCCTAGGGAATCTAGCAGCTGGCATAAAGCTTGCTCTTGATGTGACGAGGAAACATGTTCCGGGACATCCGAGATCACTGTCTGTAATTATTGGGACACCATGGTATCTTTCGCAGACACGTACAGTCATATATAAGGGGGAAGGGCCGATGAATGTGGATGGAAAACTTGTGGGTCGTCTTTTGGACACTGAAATTGATTCATTTACAAAAGAGCACTATCCCAATCGCCCTGTGGAGATCATTGAGAGAGTCGTAATGAAAACAACCCTAAACGGTTATCGAACTAACAGCCCATATGGTAAGCGTGCCAGGGAGCTTGAGATCATTTTCTATCTGTCTATGATGGACAAGGTTTTGCTGGAGATGGTACGAAAGGAGGTTGCATTCGTCTACCATCGTTCCGAAATTAGTCTCCACACATTTACGTTTGCTGCTTGGCAAGCTAGTCGCCTAAGTTTGATAAGGGATATCCCAAATTTAACTTTTGTCGATATAGGGGGGGAGGTTTCGGAATGGACTTTGATTGAAGAAAATTCAATTACCGAGAGTGTGTCATTTCCACTCGGCGCCCACACAATAACGCGAGATATCGCGAAGGGCTTTAATATCGACCTTGAAGAGGCACGTTCTCTCTATGCGGCGTATCTTG
>DATDSR010000009.1:0-7930 GCA_036517855.1 Minisyncoccota bacterium
TGAGGTCGGACCTCGAGGGGGCCCGGAGGTCCGACCTCTGGGTAACCACCTTCGAGGCGCATATGGCCGCACTTTTGGAGCTACCTTACCAAGGCGAAACTCTTGTGCCCGTGGCAAGCGGCAAGCGCACAGTTAATCGAATTGTGTAAATCGGAATATGGCCACACTCACCCAACCGGCCCTCGACCTGCTCAAAGCCTACGAAGGTACACCATACTTCAACAACTCGCGTGAGCGTATGCGTATGGGCCTACGCGCCCAAGTGGGCAAAGGCACACCCGAGGAGATTGCCGAGGAGGCCCAGCTCGCCGCCTTCCGTGAGCACGTCGACCTTGCCGTGCTCACACCAGAGATGCACAAGAAGTTCCTCGTCGACCACAAACTCGGCATAGACTGCTCCGGCTTCGCATACCATATCCTCGACACCGAATCCCGCGCTCGTGGACTTGGTCCGCTCCACAAACATCTCAAGTTCCCGTACTCCGCCAGTCTCCTTTCAAGCTTCGGCCGCTCACTTCGTCGGCGTTATGTAGAAAACACCGACGCGAAAACATTTGCCCACATTGCCAACTCACACGAAATCCCAGTGGCAGAAATCAAACCCGCAGATTTTTTCGTGCGCTTGCGAAACCAAAAAGACCCCGAATCAGAACGCGACCACATTTTCATTGTAACGACGGTTATACAGGAGTTCGGTACTCCTGTAACAATTACCGTAGCCCAATCAAGAGCCCTCCCCGAGGAAGGCCGCTACAACAACGGCGTGTGCGTCGAAAATTTACCACGCGAAGCCTTGGTGAAGTGGGGTTTCCCCTTGTACCGCCTTAACTGGTTTTGAGCATTGACATAACAATTGACTTGCTATAATCTCTATGCAGACACCACCCGTTAGGAGGAAAGAGGATGGAATACATGTATCGGTGGCTCATCAAACCTATGAACAGGATGTGTCTGCCCATGGAAGGGGAAGACCGAGTGGCGGCACGGGATGATGCGGAGGCCTTGAAGAAGGCGCGAGCAAGCTTGACGCGAAGATATGGGAGAGGTGCGCGCAATCTTGCAATAATCAATTGGATGGTCGCGGTCCATCACGACGTGGAGATACCCTGAGACGAATGACACAACCCCCTACGAACTGGGCCCGGCAAGTAGCCGGGCCTTAGTCATTTTGTGCTATATTAATTGTGTGAATATTGAGTTACTTACTTCGATTTTTGGGTATGCCCTTTTCGCTTGCGCGGTGGCTTTTATATTGGCTCCTGTGCTCACGCACTTTCTATATAAATACAATATCACTCGGCGGAACCCTTATGATCCTACAGTTGCGATGAAGGGGCATAAAGAGAAGGAGGGCACGCCCATTATGGGTGGCCTACTCGTCATCATCACGGTGGCGCTCATTACCTACTTCTTCAACTGGTCACGCGAGTTCACATATGTGCCTATTGGCGTAATGGCACTCTCCGCTTTTTTGGGTGCGATAGATGATTTACTAAATATTTTCGGCACGGCGCGCAGGAGTCGCAGGCTTGCTCAAACTTGGCGACTGATTAAAGTGCACAAGGACACAACTGCTCGCTTGTGGTTACTACTCACTTTGCCTTGGGCAGCCTTCAAGCGCACTTCACTCTGGCTCGGGTCGCATCCGGGCAAGGGCGTGCATGTGCATGAGAAGTTGCTCCTCCAAATCGCGGCCGGAGGCGTGAGCGCTTGGTGGGTTTACTTTAAACTCGGCGAGAACTGGCGCGAGATAGCCATCCCGTTTGATGGCTCCATCAACATCGGCATTTGGATTATCCCTCTCATTGTGTTTGTGATTGTGGCGGCGGCAAACTCGGTGAACATCGCCGACGGTCTCGACGGCCTTGCCGGTGGCGCCCTCATACCCACCTTCGGCGCGCTCGGCTTACTCGCTTGGGCCAAAGGTTTGCCAGAGATAGCGATCCTCGACGCCGTGACCATGGGCGCGCTTGTAACCTACACCTACTTCAACGTTAAGCCCGCCCGCTTTCAAATGGGCGATGTGGGTTCGCTAGGTCTCGGAGCCTTGATGGGCATCAACGCAGTTGTCACCAACGCCATCATTGCCCTGCCCTTCATCGCTTTTATCTTCGTCATCGAAACCTTGAGCGTGATAGTGCAAGTGGGAGGCCGCACCTTCTTCGGTAAACGCATCTTGCGCATGGCCCCCCTCCACCACCATTTCGAAATGCTCGGTTGGAGTGAGGAGAAAATCGTAATGCGCTTCTGGCTAATTCATTTAGCCGCCGTCCTCTTCGGCCTCTGGCTAGGGTTGCATTGATAAATATTTGTGGTAGTTTGGCGCCAGGAGGACAAACCGATGAATCAGACTGCCATCGTTCAAAGCCAATCTGGAGTCGATCTCTACATCGCTCAGGACCTGGAGAGGGCCATCGAAGAGAAACTGAAGAAGCTTGCCGAAAGTTCCTCCGTGGTGAGGGTGGTTCAAGTTTCTCCTGTCACCGTCGTACCGACTAGTGGTGGCTATCAGGCCATCGTCTCGATGGTCGTGGACGTTTCTCCTGTATACAAAGGGGGAGGCGAGCGCGAGCTGGACGCGGCAGGATTACCCAAGGATTAGCGCGAGGAGGAACGCGACCGGGCGGCAGGATCAAACCTGCCGCCTTCTTCTTATCTCTCCCGTAGCCCTCCCTTATGTAAGGGAGGGTGGACGCCAAGGGCGGCCGGGTGAGATAATCCCACTATGTATCTAAAATGGGCAGAGGAAAGAATTACGGATTGGTCGGAAACGAATGTTGAACGCATGTATGGGCGGGGGTTTGTTTTTACGCGTTTGGGTAAAGGGGTTATGCAACAGACGCGCTCGATGCGTGTGGATTTGAGCAAGTTCGAATTATCGAGTGAGAACAGGCGGATACTGGGGAAGACGGATGAATTAGGAATTGTGAATTATGAATTATGGGACGGAAGTTTTAAATACGATTGGAGTATAGCAAAAATGGCCAAAGATTTTTATGACACAAAGTTCGGTGATAGGACCTTCAGTGCGAATAAGGCTAAAGAGCTACTGACTGATGAAACGAAATCGAACTTTAATACGTTGCTAAATTTCGGGAATGGGTACGCGATATGTTATGCAAGCAAAAATATTCTCCATTATTCTTACCCTTTTTACTCGCTGAGCGGTGAGACCGCTAAGTCGATGGGCTTGGGCATGATGACTCAGGCAGTACAATGGGCTAAGGAGGTGGGAAAGAAATACGTTTACCTAGGCAGTGCCCAACGCCCTACAGACACTTACAAACTACAGTTCACGGGTATAGAATGGTGGGATGGAAGCAAATGGAACACAGACCTCGACCTCCTCAAGCAAACTCTCAAAGAGTAGCCATATACACTTCATTGGCATTTGCGGGGTGGCAACTTCGGCACTCGCTATCGCCTTTCACAAAGCCGGGTACAAAGTCACTGGCTCGGACAAAGGCTTCTTCCCCCCTGTTTCAACGAATCTCGAGAAGGCAGGTGTGGAATTCTATGCCGGTTGGCATCCAGAGAAAATGGGCAAGCCGGATTTGGTGGTAATAGGCACTGCCTCTGGTTCTGAAAATCCTGAAACTGCTAAAGCGCGCGAACTTAGCATACCTGAACTCTCGGACGCCCAAGTACGAGGGCAGTATTTTACAAAACAAAACGCAATAGTCACTGCCGGCACTTGGGGCAAAACTTCAAGCACTGCACTACTCGCGCACATATTGCGAGAGGCGGGAAAGAAGCCGAGTTACGTAGTGGGAGGCATACCGGCCGACTTAGACCCGGCCGAACTTGGCGAGGGTGATTGGAGTGTGATTGAGGGTGATGAGTATAAATCTGGACCTACCGACCTTAAACCAAAGTTTGCCTACCTACACCCAACTTATCTTTTACTTAGTGCCGTATCTTGGGATCACGCCGACGTATACCCCACTGAAGACGCCTACTTCGCAGTATTCGAAAAGTTGGTTGAGGAAGTACCAGAAAGTGGTTTGATTGTGGCTTGTGTGGATCACCCAGGTGTACGCAAAGTCATTGGCTTGGCCAAGTGTCGCGTCGTTCGCTACGGCTCGCCTCGCTTACGCAAGGGCGAAGCGGGCAAACGTAGCACGGCCGACTATCAATATATGCAAGTGGGCCAGTCGCGCGATGGTTTGCGCTTCGGAATCTGCCAAGGCAAGGTCTGCTATGCGGCCGAGAGCCAATTGCTCGGCAACTTTCAAGCTGAGAACATCACTGGCTGTTTTGCTTTGGCCAAGGAAATTGGCATCGAACCCAAAGATATTTTGAAAGCAATCTCATCGTTTGGTGGTATCAAACGTAGACTTGAGAAGCGCTTCGAGAGCGAGCAAGTCACCGTCATCGATGACATAGCTCACTCGCCCGAGAAGGCCAAAGCCGTACTCCACGAACTGCGCGACGTGTATCCCCGTTCGACAAGCTCAGGGCAAGCAGGCCGCATCATCGCGATTTTCGAACCAAACATCGGAGGCCGTAGCCCAGAGGCGGCTACCAAATATACCGACGCCTTCAGCGGGGCCGACGCCGTTATCATCCCCCGCCTAACCCAACTTAAAGTGGCATCACCGGCTGGTTCGACTTCGCTCACCACAAGAAACTCCCCCATAGAAGGCAAAGACCTAGCCGACCTCATAGCCCGCGGCCACTCCGACGTCCGCTACATCCCCAACGACGACAAACTAGTCGAACAAGTAGTTGATTTGGTTACCCGGTCTCCAAATGCTGGCAACATAATAGCCTTCCTAGGCTCTCACGGCTTCCGCGGGATGATCGAACAAGTAGTTTCTAAACTAAGCGAGGGATTGGGATAGCAATGACCCTCTCGCAGGCCAAATCACATTTGGCCGAGAGCAGGGAAAATTTGTACCAACAAATTTATCCCGGGGTCTTGCTATCCAATCCCGAGCGGCCTACTTGCCTTCGTCTACAATCTCGGCTTGAAGTTCTTCCTGCGCGTCGTCTGTTATCTCTAGTGTTATGCCGCAGGAGTCGCACTCGACTATCTGACCGGTGGCAATGTTTGGGTAAGCCTCCAAGTCCACATCGTTTTTACATTCAGGGCAAATTAGTGTTTTCATACGCTCATAGTATACTAACGCAATGGTTACGCCGCAAGAGGAACAACCACAATTGGCCAAGGCTTTGGGCCTTACTGTGCCACTCTACTTCAAGCGGGAGGACCTGCACCCCTACGGCTCGCACAAGGGGCGCTCTATCCCCTACATGCTCGAACAATACGCTAAGGGCGGGCACACTAAATTCGCCATCTCAAGTTCGGGGAACGCGGCTCTTGCTGCCGGGCTTTTTTTGCGAGACTACAATATTAAGTTCACTGAATCTCCTCTTTGGCTTGAAATATACGTGGGTGAAAATATTAGCACGGCAAAATTTGCAATGTTAAATGAGCAATTTGCAAACAATGATAGAATTAAAATAATTAAAACAGACAAACCCAAGCAAGCTGTGCACGTTTTGAATAAGAAAGGTGAGGCTAAAGCTTTGCGTCAGTCGAATGATGATTTAGCTTTGACTGGTTATAAAAGATTAGTGGATGAACTGAAAGAGCTTGAAAATGTCAGTGCTGTGTTTGTACCCACGTCATCCGGCACAACGGCCCAGGCACTTGCCGAAGGTGGTTTACCAATTTACATAGTCCAGCCAAACTCCTGCCACCCGATAGCCGATTTGTTCAACACTAAGTGTCGAACAGTCGTGGAAGAAACGTTGGCTGATGCTATTGTAGACATCGTGGCTTTGCGTAAAGACAAAGTTCACACACTGGCCAAAGGTGGCTACGTCGTGAGCAATGGCAAGATCAAGAATGCGATCAAGCTCGCCAAAATATACACAGGCATAGAACTCTCACCCAACTCCGCCTTGTCGCTAGCAGGCCTAATTCAGGCTCTTAAAACTGGCCGGCAGCCAAAGGGGAGTATTGTTTGTCTGATAACCGGCCGTTAGCCCGCCTTCAATTTGACCACAAGAATTTTCAATAACTGGACGACGCTCTTTTGGGCGTCCCCCTCTGACTTGCTGTCGGTGAAAGCCTTCCAAGCGGCCAGGATCTCGGCATCCTTGGTCTCGCGCACTTCGTTCTCGAGGCGCAGACGAGTTTCGAAGTCAACCTCCCCGGGAGCGTCTAAAACAGAGTTGACGAAATCCTCCATAAATAACAGGACGTAGCCACTCTTGTTCGTTTGCCCAACCACTGGCACTTCACCGGTAATTTGGTTCTTCAATGAGCTGACATAGATCGTGAGGCCGACCACGGCAATGACTAGAATACCAATAATTACAGTTGTGGCAACATGAACGCGATGACTTGAGGGAGATGTGGTATCCATATATTGTTTGTTCAATAACGAGAGCGCAACCTATCCTTATAAAAATTGTAAGCCAAAAGCAAGATAACCGCAAGCAACATAACCACAACCGAGACCCACGGCCAGCCAAGCCCGCGCAATAACCCTCCGGAGGGCTGTAATTCTATATTCTCATGCACGCCCGATCCTTCGGTAACCATGAAGGGACTGCCTTGGTAAGCTTTGTAGCCGCTCGCCTCGACGCTCATATAATACTCCCCGGGTGGCACAAGGAAGGAGTACTCACCGGCCCGGCCCGTGATTTGCGGATTGCGCTGTTGATAATCCGCCGCTGGCCACAGGACAAAACGCCCGCTTTTGTCTCTGACAAACATACTCACTTCGGCCTTTTCAACGCGGAGTTCTCCGCCCGAGAGATTGGCATACACATACCCCTCGGGGTCCACCACCAGGGCGAAGCGCAGCTCTTTGTTGCCGAGGTCGGGATCTTCATAGTCAATGACGGTGATGACCTCAAAGAGGCTGGCCACCAGAGGAGCTTGGATGTCGGCTGTCCACACGCTATCGCCGTCCTCGTCCTCGAAGACAAACTTGTTAAGCAGGAGGTGGTTCTCGATGGTAGGCAGGTCGGTAGTGGCCTTGCCCAGGGGCTCCTGGGAGAGGATGGCCGAGGCGGCCAGGGAGGAAAGGGGCAGGGAGAACTTGCTCGTATCAGCCTCACTAAAGCGGTTCTCCTTGAGGACGAGATAGCCGGTCACCGAGCTCGCCTGCCGCTCGGGGCGGACGGCCAGGGTCAGGGGCTGGCCAGAGACGGCGTTCACTCTCTGGGTGATCACTCCCTCTTCGGAGATATCCAGGAAGTTGGCGTAGGAGATGGAGGGGGTGGCAGGAGCTTGGCCCGCGAAGCCGGTAGGCGAAGTGGGGCCAAGAGCCAGGATAGTCTCGGTGGGCAGGTCGGCCAAGTTCTCCACCTTGGGCAGGACGAAGGAGGAGCCCAGGAGCTTCTCGAGATCGGAGAGGCGAGAGACGCCCAGGGATTCGAAGGTGGCGGCGAACTCGGGGAACTTCAGGGCGGCCAGGGCCAGGGGCTTGGGCAGAGGGGCCAGGGCAAAAGCGATGATGGGCTCGGGGTCAAGGAGTTGCCAGAGGCCGGAGAAGACAAGAGGCCTGCTTGCCCCGAGCTTGTCGAGGGCGGGAGGGGGAGGTCCCTCGACCGTGCTCTGGGTAAAGAAGAAGTCCGCGATGGCCTTGATGACATTGGCCACATTGGGGATGGAAGGTGGGATGTATGCGACAAAAAGTGGGAGTGGCAGGGCCTGCCCTGCGAAGCCGGGAGGCGAAGCAGGGGGTTGCGGATTCGTGTTCACTGTGCCATAGAGGCCCAGGGGGCCACCGCCTCCCCCGCCACCCCCGCTGTCTGTGGAGGCCGGAGGGGGTGGCACAGTGACCGTGGCTGTGGTGCTGGCCGTGGTGTCGGTGACGTCTTCGTTGTCGGTGTATGAGGCGGTGATGGTGCCGGAGCTTGCCACTTGGAGGGTGCCGTCCGCCACCGAGGCTCCTGCTTCGGTGAGGGT
>DATDSR010000010.1:0-2512 GCA_036517855.1 Minisyncoccota bacterium
CAAGACCGAACGGGCCTCTTCGTTTTTACCCTGTAGTAGATTTTGGCATTGCGCTAAAAGCGCAGGACGTAAGTCGATGCCAAAATTCACTACAGGGTTTACACCTTCAAATACCGGCGGACGGCGACGAAGGAGGAGAGCATACCTAGGACTGTGCCGGAGACGATGAGGAGGACGAAGATTTGGAGGAAGTTGGCTATGTAATATTTGGTAAGGTCGATTCCGCCGAAAAAACTTGAGGTGGTTTGCCCCACCCACAGTGTGGCCGGGTACAGCAGGATGATAGCAAGCAGGGCAGCCACTCCCCCGTACATCAGACCTTCAACAATGAACGGGCCGCGGATGTAGCTGTTGCCCGCTCCCACTAAGCGCATCACGCCTATTTCTTGGCGGGAGTTGTATATGGCCAGGCGAATAGTGTTGAATGTTACAAGCGCAGCCATCAATATCAGGATAAGAGAAACGAAGGCACCCAACTTCTCAAGACCGGCTATCATCTTAGATAGGCGTTCGATAACGAGCTGGTTTTGGGAGTAGTTGATGTTGTCGATGATGGCGGCGTCGCCAGAGAGGGTGCTTTGGTTTTGCTTCTCTAGATAAGTGACTATGCCTGCATACTGGCTCGGGTCTTTGGCTTTGATGTTTAGCACCGCGCCAAGCGGATTACTGCCAAGCTCTTGGAGTGATTGTAGCACAAGAGTGTTGCCCTTATTGCGCTCGGTAAAATTCTGCAAAGCCTGTTCGCGACTGGTGTATTCGACAGATTTAACCTCAGGTAGTGAGGCGATGCGCGTTTTAAGATCAAGAATCTCCCCCTCGGGAGCCGCGATGGTGAAGTAAACGTTCACGTCCACTTTGTCTTGCAAATCAGCCAGAGAGGCAGTGAGGAAGGCATTGCCCACGATAACCGTACCGATTATGAAAAGTGTGACAGTTGTGACGAAAACTGAAACGAAAGAAACAATACCATTACGCCAAAAGCTTATGAACCCTTGCCTCGAAACTCGTTTTATGTTCGTGCCTAACATTTAAGATTTACCATTTACCATTTAAGTTTACAGCACGTACTTGCCGGTCGGGTCGTCTCTCACAACCTTACCGCGGTCGAGGGTGACGACCCGCTTACCTAAGAAGTCTATCACGCCTCGGTTGTGGGTGGTAAGGACCACTGTAGTTCCCAAATCATTTATTTTTTTCAATATCTGCACAACTTCGTAGGTGTTGACCGGGTCGAGATTACCTGTAGGTTCATCGGCAACCAAAATGTCGGGTTGATTGATAAGCGCTCGAGCGATAGCCACGCGCTGTTGCTCGCCACCAGAGAGTTGATTGGGGAAGTTCCACATCTTGTTGGAGAGGCCGACCAAGTCGAGAACCTCGGGCACGTCGGTGTTGATAACATCATCAGGTCGGCCTGCCGCCTCCATTGCGAAGGCCACATTCTCATAAGCCGTCTTGCCGGGTAAGAGTCGAAAGTCTTGGAAGATGGCCCCCATCCGCCGGCGCATATCGGATATGCGATTGCGCTTGATGCGATGTACGTCAACCCCATCGAAAAATACAGTACCGCTGGTGGGCGTCTCCTCGGCCATCACCATCTTAAGCAGGGTCGTCTTACCCGCACCTGAGTGACCCACAATACTCATAAACTCACCCGGAGCCACGGCAAAAGTAACATCCTCAAGCGCAACCGACTTGTCCCCATAAATTTTTGTAACCTTTTCGAAACTTATCATGTTGTTAGAACTTAGCATTTAGAACTTAGGACTTAGAGGTTTCGTTCGGCTTCGATAAATCCTTCGATTTCACCATTCATGACCTTGTCCACGTTGCTGGTTTCATAATTTGTGCGGTGATCTTTGACCATCTTGTACGGGTGGAGCACATACGAGCGAATCTGATTGCCCCACTCTATCTCGGTGGTCTTGGAGATGTACATCCCCTTCTCGCGCTTGACGCGCTCCTCCTCGCGCAGTTTGTAGAGTTTGCCCGTGAGTATTTCGAGGGCCGTCTCTTTGTTCTGCAACTGCGATCGCTGGTTCGAGCTATGAGCCGAGAGGCCTGTGGGTGTGTGCACAATGCGCACAGCCGTCTCACGCTTGTTCACGTTCTGCCCCCCGGGGCCAGACGAGCGTGCAAACTCAACGGCAAGCTCCTCGGGTGGTATAGGCTCGTGGCCAGTCTTGGGGAGCTTGGGTATCACCTCCACCAAACTGAAGCTAGTGTGCCGCAAACCCTTGGCGTTGAAGGGCGACACCCGCACCAGTCGGTGCACCCCCGACTCATTCTTGAGTATACCATATGGCCATAAGGCCATATGCCCCGCGGAGCCTTGGCGAAGTGGGGCTGAAACTTGAAATGTCACATTCCTAAACCCCCCATGATCATTCTGGTTTTCATGAATTAAAGTAGTAGCAAAGCCTACGCGGGCGCAATACTTCTGATACATCTCATAGAGCATATGGGAGAAGTCCTCGGCATCATCCCCGCCCGCCCCACTAAATATAGTGAT
>DATDSR010000011.1:0-20872 GCA_036517855.1 Minisyncoccota bacterium
CATAAGAGCCCTCCTCTCCAAGTTCCCCTCCCTCTCGGAGACCTTCATCAAACTCGGGGTGACCTCCTCCACCGATCTTGCCCGCCTCTCCAGCGCCAAGCTCTCATTTCCAACTCTCGCCAATCTCTCCAGCGTACCCACCAACGTTATCTTTGCTCGTTCGGGCGAGAAACTTCTCGACTTTAACTCTACCCTCTCTATCTCAAACAAGGGTGATGTGGAGCAGTCCATCACCACCATCTCCGGCTTCCCCCTTAACCTCTCCGTCAAACCCGACGCCCCCGTTAAGTCCATCACCGGCTACCTTGTGCTCAAGGAGAGTCGCTTTGGCAGGGCAGGCTCACCACAGGCAGGCGAGAATCGATTCTCCCTGCCCCTCTCCTCCCAACTATCTTCCCTCATTACCGCCTATACCGATCTCACTCAAGAGGCTCCCTCTCCACCAGTCTTGCCATACACCGACACCTTCGCCTTCACTGATCCTGACGGTGACGGCCTATACACTGCCGGTATCAGTGCTCCCGGCACAGCCTCCACATACCAGATCGTGACTGTGCTTGATTATCAAAACAATGAGAAGAAGGAATTGCGCCTGACCCTGGTGGTTGATCCCGAGGGCTACATATACCAGAAGCAAGGAGAGAACGAGGTGCGTATCACTGGAGCCACTGTCACTATATATATGAAGGATGACCCCTCGACTTCCCTCGACCCTGCTCGGGATAAACCGCTCGGGGCAGGGAGCTGGCGGATATGGAATGCGAGCGACTTCAGCCAAACTAACCCCCAGACCACCGACAAGAGCGGGGAGTACTCCTTCCTTGTTCCACCTGGGACCTACCGCCTTGGGGTCACTCACCCCGATTACCCGAGCTACGACAGCGGAGCCTTTGTGGTCACAGAGAGTGAGGGGGTGCATATGAATGTGGAGCTTAAAGCGTCAAGATCGTGGTGGGATTACGCGGCGGACAACAGGGTATTGTTAGGGGCGATAATTTTGTTAATAATATTATTGGGTTTTCACATCTTTAGAGAGCGGAGAGTGTATTAATTTAACGGTTTTTGCAAGTACGTACTTTTGTGGTATGATTGTTGTGGCGTGCTGGGTGGCCGCACTGCGTAGCCTTGTGCGAAGCAGTGAGGAAAGTCCGGACACATTCCAATTTTGCCTGCCGTAGGCAGCTGCAAAAATGAGAATCCCGCGGAGCTTTAGCGAAGTGGGACAGGCCCTTCTTCGCCAAGGCTACGAAAGGGCGCCTCATTCTTGCAACCACCTTCGGTGGGCAAGATTGGGCGGGTAGCAGGTAACGCCTGCCGTCCCGCAAAGGGCGGGATAGAGATGCGAACAGAGACGAGCTCGATTTGGCCCAGTGCTTGCACCGAGCGAAGTCGAGGTGAAACGGCAAAATTCTTACCTGTGTGCAAGTATCGGGTCCGCCTCTGGCGGAAGCATACGCTCGATCCGCCTGGTGACAGGCGAGACAGACAGATGGCCATACAAATACAGAATCCGGCTTATAGGCACGCCAAAGTTAATCAGAAATCCCTGCTTTACCGCGGGGATTTTTGATTTACCCCGCGTATGTTTGCGGGGTTAAGGTTCAAGTTTGAGTACTCGCTTAGGGCGCCGCAGACCGTTTGCCACGGCAAACTTTTCAAGTTCGGAGATTTTATACATACGGTAGCCGTTCTTGTCTCTTGTCGCTTTTAGCTTCCCTCCTTGGTCCCAGTTACGCAAAGTTTCAACTGAGACTCGCAAAATCTCCGAAGCAGAGCGAATAGTCACGAAGCCACGGTTCATATATACTATTCATATCATGGAAGGGGAGAGTCAATCAAGTATTTCGGCGATTAGCTGGGCTGACAAGCTCGTATTCGCTCTCCTTGCGCTTTCCGTGGTAGCGTTGCCTCTTGTAATCTTCTCCGCCAATAGCACCTTGGCCACGGCCGAAAAGCGCTCACTGTTCTTAATCCTAACGCTAGGCACCGTTATTGTGTGGCTCCTGGCCCGTTTTAAGGGGCAAAAATTTGATTTGCCACGATCTTCGATTTTGGGTGCCTCATTTTTGGTTTGGCTTGTGACACTCTTTAGCACAATCTTTTCACCAGCCCGTACCGTATCTTTGTGGGGCACGCCGCTTGATATTATTACTCTGTCGAGCGTTACCGTCGGTGTCGCCTTGCTCTACTTATCCTCCAGCTATTTCAAGCCTCTGTCGCGAGTGGCATTGTTCTACACCCTCTTGTTTGCTGTTTCTGTACCAATCTTCGTAGCTCAAGTTTTCCATTTCGGGCTTTTAGGTAGTTGGAGTGACGTAGGCATCTTCTTTGCTCTCATCTGTATTCTGTCGGTGATACTTTCAGAATACTCACGCCAAATTCCATTTCTTCGTCTCCTTGGCATAACAGGGCTCGTCCTCTCTCTGATTGCCATCACCTTTGTGAACGTTTGGTTGATAAGTTTGCTATTACTCATTTCTGTTTTTGTTGTTTGCATACTTAAGCTCACCACAATTACTGGCACACTAAAGCAAAAGTTTCCTCTGCTTGCGGTCGTGGCCATGGTCGTGCTTGCCATAGGTTTGATTGGCGGCAGGTCTGGGGGGTTTCTCTTGCCAATAATCAACAGAGTGGCGCCTGCTCCGCTGTCGGTTCGTCCAAGCCTTGCAACTACGGCTGGGGTGGGGTGGGCCACCTTTTCTCAAGATCCAATCTTGGGTGCTGGTCCGAACCTCTTTGCAAGAGAGTGGGTAAAATACAAACCGCTAGAGGTGAACCAAACAGAGTTCTGGGGTATGGATTTTACAACGGGCTCAGGCTTTATCCCAACAATAATCGTGGAGACCGGTCTTTTGGGTCTAGCGACTTGGGCGCTGTTTCTCGTTGCCCTATGCATAACTGGTTTTGGTGTCATTAAGCGGGCAAAAAGCCAAAACTTGCTTACCACATACGCTCTTGCTTCTTTATTTGGCACTTGCCTCTTGTGGGTTATGCAAATCTTTTTTGTGACCGGTTACGCCCTTCTCGCTCTTACTTTTACAATTACAGGAGTACTAGTGGCGTGCCGTCTCTATTTACAAGAGGTCCCAGAACGCGTTTATACCACCGAGGGCAGGCCACGTCTGCGAAGTTTAATCTCATCTATTCTGATTTTGTTGGTACTCTTGGTCGGATGGGTCGGGTATGCCACAGCGGCACAGCACCTGGCGTTTAAAACATTTACGTCAGCCCTCTTGGCGGGAGGCAATGGCGATATTGACGGGGCTGTGGTCAAAATAGAACGTGCCATCTCTCTTGATGGCCTGGATGCATACTATAGAACCTTAGCTGAGCTTAACCTGTCGGCCTTGGCGCGAAGTAATGTGGCCAATCAAAATGACCCCACCACTCTAGAGCAGAACTTTATTATTTTTTATAACAAAGCCATGGCCGCGGCAAATAAGGCCATCTCGCTTGACCCGACCAATTATCTCAATCACCTGTCACTCGCCACGGTGTACGCCGATGTGGTCAGTCTCAAAGTTGACGGCGCCTACGAACAAGCCAAGCTCTCTTACGAAAAGGCCGCAAGCCTTAACCCCACCAGCCCGCTCATACCACTCTCCATGGCTCGGCTCGAGGTTGCACACCTGACGCCTAAAGAGGCAGTGCCGTATCTAAACGCGGCTATCGCTCTTAAGCCCAATTACGCCCCGGCCTTTCTCTTTGCCTCGCAGATATCTGTTGCAAGTGGCGACCTCGACACGGCTATCAAAACAAGTGACTGGGCCACGCAAGCGGCGCCAAGCGATTTCAGCGCTTTCTTTCAATTGGGATATTTACGTTATCAGAATGAAGAATACAAACTGGCCATCGAGGCTCTCTCCCGCTCTTTGGCGCTCAACCCCAGTTACGCCAATGCCAAGTACTTCTTGGGTCTCGCATACTACCAAACGGGGAAAGTTGCTTTGGCCATAGGAGAGTTTGAAGAGTTGCTTGCCCCCAACCCAAGTAATGAGGCAGTGACGGACATACTTACCAATTTGCGAGCCGGTCGTGGCCCTTTTGAACGTGTTTCTACGCCTTAAAGATTTGCTCTCTTCGCGATTCGATAGCTTGCACCAGGCGGCTCTTGTGCTTGCCTTCTCCTCTGTGGCCTCTCAACTCCTGGCCCTTATCCGCGATCGTATCTTTGCCTCAATATTCGGCACTGGTCGCACGCTCGACATCTATTACGCGGCCTTTCGTATACCTGACTTTCTCTTTGTCACTATCGCATCACTTGTGTCAATGACTGTGCTTATCCCATACTTCTCTCGAGAGTATGCTAAAGACAAAGAGGGCGCACGGGCTTTCCTGGATTCAGTTTTCACAGTCTTCGTGTCCCTTCTTTCAGTTGTTGCGCTTGTGACTTTCTTTCTCATACCATATCTAGCCAGGTTTGTTGCTCCGGGTTTCGATGAGGTAGCTCGCGCTCAATTTATAACCATTTCGCGCATCCTCCTGCTCTCACCGCTCCTCTTGGGCATATCGGGCCACATCGCGAGTATCACCCAGTCATTCAAAAAGTTTGTCTCCTATGCCCTCTCGCCCGTGTTATACAACGTGGGTATAATATTGGGGGCGCTCTTTCTTTACCCAACTTTCGGTTTACCCGGCCTTGCCCTTGGGGTGATAGCGGGTGCACTTTTTCATTTACTCGTACAAGTTCCGGCGGTAAGGGCTACGGGTTATGCCCCACGCTTTTTACGCCGACCCGATCTTGCCCGGGTGCGCGAGGTTTTTCTTGCCTCTGTGCCGCGCACTATAACCTTGGGCACCACAGCTTTGGCTGGCTTAGTGCTTACTTCTATCGCCTCACTGCTTTCAATAGGTTCGATTAGTGCTTACACCTTCGCCTTCAACCTCCAGTCTGTGCCGCTTTCAATTATTGGCGTGTCTTACTCAATGGCCGCCTTCCCAACTCTCTCGGCTCTTTTCTCGTCTGGGGCGCGCGATAAATTCGTGAGCCAGATGGTGCTCGCCGCTCGGCAGATTATCTTTTGGTCTCTGCCCGTCACGGCCCTCTTCGTTGTTCTTCGTGCTCAAGTGGTGCGCACCATCTTGGGCTCGGGCAACTTCGACTGGACCGCTACTCGCTTGGTGGCCGCCGCCCTGGCCCTTTTTGCGATATCTCTCGTTGCTCAATGTTTGGTCTTGCTCTTTGTGCGCGGCTATTACGCCAGCGGCTCCACCAAGACACCCCTCTACGCCAACGTGCTCTCTTTCGTACTCATCGTTCTCTTGGCCCCTCTCCTATTATATGTGTATCGCAACTTGCCCGAATTTAAGTATTTCATCAATTCACTACTGCGTGTAGATGATGTCCCTGGCACTGAAGTGCTAATGCTCCCCCTTGCCTACACCATAGGCTTGTTTGTGAATCTCGCCCTGCATTGGTGGGATTTCGCCCGGAAGTACGACGGCTTTATGGGCCTCTTCAGCCGCACCGTTCGCCACAGTCTATATACCGCTGTTCTTTCGGGCTTCTTGGCCTACCAAGGCCTCAACCTCTTCGACAATGTCTTTAACATCAACACCGGCCCTGGAGTCTTCCTCCAGGGTCTCTGCGCTGGCCTCGTAGGCATAGCCGGCGGAGTGGCCCTCTTGCTCGTCTTGAAGAATGAAGAATTTTTGAATATACTAGCGGCGCTGCGCTCCAAATTCTGGCAAGCCAAAGTCCTATTGCCTGCCCCAGAGGAGCCGAGCCAGATCTAATTTGACTTAAACACAATAGAGAGTAATGTTTACCCCAGAAGGGACAAAGGGGGTGATACTGTGTCCCCAAAGCCAGCAAACATTCTGCTCGTGGTAGGCGTCTGGGGTGACGTTACCCACGAGGACGCCCGCCGATCAGCGGATATTCTTGCCGAGGTCCTCCAGAGTCGGAAGGCCAACGTCGAGATCGTTGACCGTGGTGACGGCGAAGACGCTGTGCTCAATAGGCTTCGCGCAAAGCCCCGTGTCGACAGCGTCGTCTTCTGCTCTCGCGGTCTTGCCGATATGGCCCGCCGGGTCAGACTCTATCGGGAATTCAGGGACACCTCCGTTTTCGTGCACACAGCTCTCGTACCCGATGAGGAGGTCGTTTTCGTGAGTAAGGCGTTGGATCCTGATACCTGCGCCGACATCTTCATCAACGGCTAAGCCAGTTCAGCGCCCGGCGGGAGTCTTCCCGCCTGGCCGCTTCGATTTTATGGTAGGATAAGGGGCAATGCAAAATATACGGAATTTTTCTATTATCGCTCACATTGATCACGGCAAGTCTACGCTTGCCGACCGGATGCTTGAGGAGACTCATACTATTGAGAAGCGTAAGATGCGCGAGCAGGTGCTCGACCAGATGGATCTCGAGCGTGAACGCGGCATTACCATCAAGATGCAACCCGTGCGAATGGAGTACCATGCGGAAGTATCAAGCACCAAAGTTCAAAGTTCAAACTACATACTCAATTTGATAGATACCCCTGGGCATATAGATTTTAGTTATGAAGTCTCGCGCGCGCTTAGTGCAGTAGAAGGGGCTATCCTGCTTGTTGATTCAACACAGGGAGTGCAAGCCCAAACTTTGAGCGTGCTTGAGTTAGCTCGGGCGCAGAATTTGGTGATACTGCCGGTGGTCAACAAGATTGACCTACCTCACGCCGAAGTGGAACGAACCAAAGATGAGCTCGTGCGTTTGCTTGGCTGTGAGCGCGAGAGCATATTAAGTGTGTCGGGTAAAACAGGGGAGGGTGTGGCTGAACTTTTGCAAAAGATTGTCGAGGTCATCCCGCCGCCGGCAAGCCACCTGGTGACCAGTGGCCACCAGGTGGCCACACTCCTCCAAGCTTTAGTTTTTGATTTTGCTTACGACACTCATCGGGGGGTGATTTTGTTTTTGCGGATTTTCGGTGGGGAGCTCAAGCGGAATGAGAAATTGCGCTTCACTTCATCGGGCAAAGATTTTAATGCTATCGAAGTGGGTGTGTTTCGTCCACAAGAGGAGCCGACCGGACATCTATCGGCAGGTGAGATTGGCTATGTGGTGACGGGCATCAAAGAACCGGGTGTGGCTCGCATCGGTGACACTATCACAAGCGCAAGCAAACCGGCCCCTGCCCTACCCGGTTTTGGTAAACCGTATCCTGTTGTGTGGGCGAGTTTGTACCCCGAGAATCAAAATGACTTCGTACTCTTGCGTCAGTCACTGGCCCGCCTATCGCTTTCTGACTCTTCTTTATCTTATGAGGAGGAGGCTAGTGGCTCGCTTGGTAGGGGATTCAGGGCGGGCTTGCTCGGCATGTTGCATCTTGAAATTGTGAGTGAGCGCTTGCGCCGCGAATTTAATTTGTCGCTCATTGTCGCTTCACCCACTATCACCTACGAAGTAGAGGACTTGAAGGGCAAGAAGGTCAAAGTTTATTCGGCAGTCCACTTCCCAGACGAGAGCACATACAACAAGGTTTACGAACCGTGGGTACACATCAACATCATCACGCCTTCGCGCACGTTGGGCGCTTTGCAAGCTCTCTTCCACGAGCATGAGGTAGAACAAACTGGCCTTGAGAATTGGGCCGGCGATCGCATCAACGTGGAGGGTTTGATGCCTCTGCGAGAACTTATGCGCAACTTCTTCGATGAACTCAAGAGTGTCTCGAGCGGTTACGCCTCGCTCTCATATAAGATAGGAGAGTGGCGCTCTGCCGACATTGTACGTTTGGATTTGATGGTAAACGACGAAGTGATAGCCGCCTTTTCGCGCGTGGTCTCGCGTAGGCGTGTTGAGCATGAGGCAAATGAGGCGGCCGACAAACTAGAGAAGCTCATCCCGCGTCAGATGATTGATGTGAAGATTCAGGCCAAAGCCATGGGCCGCATCATCGCCGCCCGCCGCCTAAGCGCGCTGCGCAAAGACGTGACAGATTACTTATATGGCGGCGATATCACCCGTAAAATGAAACTCCGAGAGAAACAAAAGAAAGGTAAAAAGAAGATGCAAGCCCGCGGCAGTGTCTCCATCCCTCCCGACGTTTATCTAAAGATGACGAAGAGTGATTTAGGCTAGCCGAACAGGCCGGGGATATACAAAAGGACCATGCCGATGACCATAATCACAGCCAGGACTGTCCAGATGGCTTTGAGTTTCTTTTGATTGCGTTTCTCGAATAACATGGTTGGTATTATAATGGAATTATGCGACGGTATCAAGATGTCAAGCGCAAAAGCTCGGTTTCGCCTGCTCAACGTGGGCTATGGTCGCCCCGAGCGGTTTACCACGGTTGGCGCCGAGCGGCTTACTCGTGGCCTTCACTTATTATACTTGTCATCGCTTTTCTTGCTCTTACGCCATCCCTCTGGGGCGCTTATGGCCGCTTCAGCACCGCTAGTGCTATCCGCAACCAAGCCGCGGCCAAGCTCTCTGCTGACGAAGCTCGCAAGGTTTTGCTCGAGAAGCAAATTAAAGAGTTAGGTACTGACGCAGGCAAAGAGGCCGAGATAAGGCGTAACTACCAAGTGGCGCTCCCTGGCGAAGGAGTGATAGTATTGGTGGGCACCAGCTCGCGGGATTAGTTCAGTGGCAGAATGAGTGCTTCCCAAGCATTAGGCACCGGTCCGATTCCGGTATCCCGCACAAAATAAAAGTATGACCCAAAACTTTAGACGCGTAATCGAGGATTTTGCATGCGAGTATTGTGGGGCTGAAGTTGAGGGTGATGGCTACACCAATCATTGCCATAAATGTCTGTGGAGCAAGCATGTGGACAATAGTCCGGGTGATAGAGCTAACGGATGTGACGGCTTGATGGAGCCAGTGAGCGTGGAGTACAAAAGTGCTGGGTCCGTCATTGTGCACAAATGTGAGAAGTGCGGTATGCTGAAGAGGAACAAAGCAGGAGAGAGTGACGATACTGGGGCCTTGCTTAACGTTATGCGTAAAATAAGTACATAATGCAGTTGCACGTTAAAAAGTATCTAAAGGAGATCGTATATGGGGCCAACGATGGTATCGTCACCACCTTTGCTGTGATTGCGGGTGTGGCTGGGGCTGACTTATCAACTTCAGTCATCCTTATTATAGGTTTCGCCAATATATTCGCCGACGGCTTCTCGATGGCGGCCTCTGACTACCTTGGCACCAAGAGTGAATGTGAGGCCAAAGAGGGGACGGTAGCCGAATGTGAGCCGGCTCATATATGGCGTAGCGCTTGGTACACCTTTTGGGCATTTGCCATTGCGGGCCTTGTGCCTCTTGTGCCGTATCTGTTTGGCCTAAGTGATGCATGGGCTTGGCGAACGTCAGTGGTGGCTACTGTGGTGGGCCTCTTCCTCGTGGGTGCGATGCGCAGTCACTACACCAAGAAGCACTTTGTCACCTCTGGTCTGGAAGTTTTGTTTATAGGAGGAGCGGCCGCGGCCATTGCCTACCTAGTTGGGGCCTTCTTGAAAGGCTTGATTGGATAATGCCCTCGGGGGGAATCGAACCCTCATCTAACCCTTAGGACGGGCTTGTTCTATCCGTTGAACTACGGGGGCTATGGGTGTTATACTAGCACAATAATTTAAACAATATGATTGTAGACCCTGAGAAGGAACTTTTAGAACTCACCCGCGAGAATAATAAAATCTTAAGGAGTTTGCGCGCGCACAACCGTTGGGCCACTTTCTCGCACGCTATCTACTGGCTTGTTATCATCGTCACCTCGCTTGTCACATATTATTATATCCAGCCATACCTTGTCACCCTGCTCAAGACTTATGAGCAGATTCAAAGTACCATTGGCAGTTTCCCCAGCTTCGGCGGGTGAATTAAACTATGTTAAGTCTTGTAAACAGCAAGGCGCTCCAAAGACGATTCTTTATTGCCTCTGTGCTTGTATTTGCCCTGCTGGCGTATATTATACCTACTGGTCTCATCAACACTGACTATGGCAACGTTATCCTCACCATTGCTACCTTCTTGCTAGGAATCTTTGCAGGTTTTTGCATCTTGGTAACTACAAACGATTACAATTCTGTTAGAGGCTTGGCCGCGGACGAAACGGCGGGTTGGATTTCTCTCTACAATACATTGCAAGTATATGATAAATCCGAGGCGGCCAAACTTAAACCACTCCTTTCGGAATACATTATCCGGTCCTTCGATTATGATTTCATAGATTACGCTCGCGAGACGAAGCCGGAGTTTAAGCCTATACAAGAATTGGTAACTAATTTACCGGTTGTTGAAGCAAAATCGTCGGTACACCAAAATGTATTAGATAGAATGGATGATGTGATCTCTGCCCGTCAACATCTTACCGCTCTTGGTAATAGATCACTCTCGCCACTTGAGTGGTTGGTACTCTTTATGCTCTCTAGTACCGTAGTAGCGACCCTTTTTGGTTTGCGCACTGGCAGTCTGTTTTTTGATTTTGTCACTGTGGCGGTTTCAAGTGCTATCGTGATGATACTCGTGTTGACTTACGATATTGACAGGTATATGTGGAATGATGCCGCTTTCGGTTTCGAGACGTTTAATAATGTACTCATTGCTTTGGGTGAATTGCCATATTACCGGCAAGACTTCTTGGAGCGAGGCATAGTAGTACCCATCGAGAATAAATACCAAATAGGCATCATCATAAACCCCGGCAAGAGCTGGGAGCGCAGGATTGAAATTGTTGAAAAGAAGTAAATACTAGTGCCGAGGGCCGGGATCGAACCGGCGACCCTCGCTTCTTCAGAGCGATGCTCTACCAACTGAGCTACCTCGGCAACCCGAGCATTCTATATTAATTGCTGATTCGAATCAACCTCAACTCTGGCTCGATTTGACGCGGAGTTTGTGTTGTTTGTCTTTTTGGCTCTTGGGGAGGACTATAGTGAGGACGCCGTTTTTCTCGCGGGCGTCGGCGGCGTCGGGCTCAACTTCTTGGGGGAGGAGGATGGTGCGGGAGAAGGAGCCCCAAAAGAGCTCGCGGAAGAAGAATTGATCGTCCTCCACACTTCGGTATCGGTCGCGCGTACCTCTGATGGTCACCATCTCGCGAGTAATGGATATGTCGAGGTCGTCGGCTTTAACGCCTGGTATCATAGCCTCAATGATGATATCGTCTGGCGTTTGGTATACATCTACTGTTAGTTGGCCCTCGCCCTCGTCCTCTGGCTCTCCGGCCACATTCACAGCCTTGCTCTTACCATTTTTGTTTGCCGGTAAGTTCGTATCAAGCTTGATCTCTGGCTCGTCTTCATAATAATGGCTACCCGTTAGCCGTTCGAAAAAAGAAGGTTTTTTATTATTCATATTTTGCTTGTTACATTTTTGACTCTTTCGAAAAATAATAGGAGGGCGATGACACCAATCCACAGGGCCGCAAAAACAGATAGTACGTTGATGCTCCCACCAAAGAATCCATCATTCATTATAAAGAAGTTGAAGATTGTGTGCAAGACTACGGCGGTGATTAACCCCGCTATGGCATAAAGGTGCTTCATTTTTCGTGATTTGTAAAAGGCAAGCGCAATAAAGCCTCCGAGGAAGGCACTTGAGAAGGCGTGTAGTAGCGTGGCCCCAATGAAGCGCATTAGGGCGGTGGTGATGCCCAGAGAGAGCCCACCTGCCGTGGCACTCTTGACCAAGAAGAGTACATTCTCAAACGCGGCAAAGCCCAGGGCCACGGTGATGAGATAAATCATTGAGTCGATAGGCTCATCGTAGGTGCGTTTGCGAAAATCGGCTATATAGGCCACCGCGTATTTCACAATTTCTTCGATAGCAGCCCAGGCAAGTAAAAGCGCAAGTCCCGGGACAATTATGTCCCTTGCGACAAATTGCAGTGGGATGACTATTATTATCGAGAGAGCTCCAGCGAAAAAGGAGAGTACAAGGAGACTGCGAGGCTCGGGGCGGGTCTTGTCTTCTTTGAGCCAAAACCACAACCACACGAGAGGAGGCAAGACGCCTGCGGCAAGCAGTGAGAGAAGTCCTAAACTTGTGAGTTGGTTGGCCAAGGTTGTATCATAAGTATATCATTACCCACGCCTTCACCTCTGGTTTCGGCGAGGCACTGCCAGATTTCCTCAGTCACGAACGGCATAAATGGGTGGAGGAGCATGAGCGAATTCTCAAATAGATACCGCAAGATGGGCCCATATTCGGGCTTGCCTTTGCTCTCTTCGATAATCTTGTCAGCCAGTGTGTGCCAAATATAATGGTAAACCTTCTCGGCCACGATGTAGAACTTGTACTCATCCATCTCTTTGGTGACTTCTGTCACAAGTTCGTCAAACTCATCAAGCCAAAGTTTCTCCTTTTCCCCGAGGTCGGTCCTCTTCGTGAGAGGTCCGACCTCTGAATTTGAGAGTACATATCGTGCCACGTTCCAAATTTTGTTTGCGAAATTTTTGTAAGCGCGAATCTTGTCTTCAGAAAGGGCGAGTGATGTGCCGGGGGTGTTGCCGATGACCATGCCGATACGGAAGGCGTCTGTACCGTATTTATCGGTTAGATCAAGTGGGTTGATTACGTTGCCTTTGCTCTTGCTCATCTTCTGACCCTTGGCATCAAGCACCAAGCCATGCAGGTAGACTGTCTTGAAGGGGACTTTACCAGTAACATACAGTCCTAGCATAATCATACGTGAGACCCAAAAAAAGATTATTTCGCCCGCTGTTTCAAGTACATCGGTAGGGAAGAATGTTTTGAAATCTGCGTCATCTGGATAGCCAAGCGCCGCGAAGGGCCATTGGCCCGAGGAGAACCAAGTGTCAAAGGTGTCAGTATCTTTGCGTAACCCCCCGTGGCATGCTTTGCACTCGGTCAAGGAATCATCCAAATCAACATAACCCTCGCCACAACCATCACAGAGCTTAGCCGGTATGGGTATACCCCACACAATTTGGCGCGATATGTTCCAATCATTTATGTTTGTGAGCCAGTGGGTGGTGATTTTCTTATAATGCTCGGGCAGGTACTTTACTTCTCCAGACTCAATTTTTTCTAAGGCCTTCTCGGCAAGTGGCTTCATCTTCACGAACCACTGCGGTAGCACTTGAGGTTCTATGGTCGTGCCGCATTTGTAGCACGTGTGGACTGTGTGCTTATATTTGTCATCAACTTTATCAACCAGCCCTTTGCTTGCTAGTTTCTCCACAATCTTTTCGCGCGCTTCGGTTATCTTCATACCCGCGAAGTCACCAGCGATGGGCAGGAGTTTGCCGCGCAAGTCAATCACTTGTTCCATCGGTAAGTCGTGTCGCTTAGCAATCTCGAAGTCTGCCGTGTCATGCCACGGTGTAATGGTCATAACACCCGTACCGAACTCCATATCTACGGCTTCATCTTTGAGTATTGTGGCGGTCAGCGGTCCATTAATCCACTCAAGCTCAAGTGTTTGGCCTTCTTTATAGGCCTCATAACGTTTGTCAGATGGATGCATTACCACGTACTTGTCGCCGAACTTAGTCTCAGGTCGGGAGGTGCCAATAACAAACGGTCCATATTTCAAATAATAAAACTTCTCAATTCGCTCGTCGTCAGCAATCTCTAGGTCAGAAAACGAAGTTTGATGCTTGGGACACCAGCTTACAATTCGCTTGCCTCTGTATAACAAGCCATCGTCAGAGAGCTTTTTGAATGTTTGGTAGACAGTTTTGACAATGTTTGGATCTAAGGTAAATCGTTCGTGAGACCAGTCGCACGAGGCGCCCATGCTCCGTATTTGAGCCTTAATGTTTTTAGAATTTGTCAGAGTAAAATCAAGAATTTCTTTGTATAGTTGCGCTGGTTCCATCTCGAAGCGCGAGCGGCCCTCCTTCTCAAGTTTCTTTTCGTACACTACTTGAGTCTCAAAACCAGCGTGGTCAAGGCCAGGGAGCCAAAGGGTTTTGAATCCTCTCATGCGCTTGTAGCGGGTCATGATATCCTCAATCGTCATCACAAGGCCATGCCCGGCGTGTAGCGAGCCGTTGGCGTTGGTGGGTGGCATAAGTATGGTGAATGGCTTGCCGTTACCCTCGGGTGCGAAGTGTCCAGACTCCTCCCAGAGTTTGTAAATGCGCTCTTCGGTCTCTTTGGGGTTGTACGGTTTAGTTAATTTACCCTCAATTTCCATAGCCTCAATACTAGCAAAATTGCTTAGCCTGTGCTAATTTTGTCTCTGGCTTTGCTCCACAAGATTAACCGGAGCATGGGAGGACATGAATTGAGTAAGGAAAAGAAGAAGCATGTTGACCACCCCCACGATCACAAATACCCACATCACCAGCCTAAAGCAATGCCGGATGGCACGGGCAATTTTTTCTGGGTCTGCGGCACAGAAGGATGTGGCAAGATGCTGTACAAGGTTACGGGAGTGAGGAACTAGCAACGTGCTATACACGAAGCGGGGCAAGGAGGCCCCGCTCGTTCATTTATATAAAGACAAATTGCCTTGCGCTCGTAAATTTGTGAGTTCGAGAGAGTTAAGGGGAAGCAGATTAGTAGTTCCACCTTTTGAATGCAAGTAAGCGGCGATGCCTATCATTGTGGCGTTGTCTCCAGTGAAGCGATTGTCAGGGAGGTGGAGTGGAACTTTTATTTCACTTGTAAGTCTTGCCCTAATAGTTTTGTTAGCTATCACCCCGCCGCCAACTAGTAGCGATTTAGCATCGTAAGTGTCGATTGCAGTTAGGGTTTTCTTGATAAGCACTTCGGTAACTGCCTGCTCGAATTCGTGGGCTATCTCAATCTTTTCATCATCTGTGAGCTCTCGCTTATTTTCTTCTTTAATTTTCTTTACCAAGTACAGCACGGCTGTTTTGAGGCCAGAGAATGAAAAGTCTAAATCTTTTGAGTGAATCATTGGGCGGGGGAGTGTGATGGTGGGCGTACCCGAGTACTTTTCGGCCAGCTTGCTTATCTCTGGGCCGCCTGGATAGGGGAGGCCAAGTATCCGCGCTACTTTATCAAATGCCTCGCCCACGGCGTCATCCCGTGTGTTGCCGATTATTTCGAACGTGTCCATATCTTGCATCAGCACAAGTTGTGTATGCCCGCCTGAAATTAGTAGTGCAATCGCCGGGAATTCTGGTTGTCCCAGTTCATATCCAGCTGGTGATTTTAGTTTCAGTAGTGCCGAAACGATGTGCCCATGCATATGGTCTGTGGCCACAAGCGGCACGCCCCACTTTGTCGCAAGTTCTTTCGCAAACAAGATGCCCGTCCACAGGGCCGGCTCAAGACCTGGGCCATAAGTGACAGCAATCAAATCAGGTACTAGTTGGCTGGTACTAGGTGTTAGGTCAGGCAAAACTTTTTCTAACATCAGGGGCAGATTGATAAGGTGTTCGCGCTTGGCAAGCATAGGCACAACCCCGCCCCACTCTTTGTGCACATCTATCTGGCTTGAAACTTCGTGAGCAAGCACATCGAAAATCTTCCCATCGCTCGTCTCGAGCAGAGAAATAGCCGTCTCGTCGCAACTTGTCTCAATAGCCAAAATTCGCATAACGACCCTACCGGGAGTCGAACCCGGGTTCCGTCCGTGAAAGGGACGTGTCCTAACCACTAGACGATAGGGCCAGCGCAAAAAATATACCTTATTTTTAGCCAATTTGCAATTTTACAATTTGCAATTTTCGATATAAGATTGCGAAACAAAGGAGGCGTGGCTGAGTGGTTGAAGGCACCAGTTTCGAAAACTGGCGTGGGGGAAACCCCATCGGAGGTTCGAATCCTCCCGCCTCCGTTTGTTGTGTTAGAATAATGATATGACAGTAGATCCGAACCTTGCTAGTTACATCTCTGGGAGGCGCGCTCAAGGAGCGAGTGATATTACTATTGGGCAAGAATTGCGTTCTGCCGGTTGGGATGCAGTAACAGTAGCTGAGGCGGTTAACCAGATAAATCCCAGTGTTTCAAATGTGCCACTATTATCTTCGGTTAGAGTTGTGAATCAGCTGGAATCAGTTCCGCGCAGATCCCACAAGTGGCTGTGGATTTTGATACCACTCGTTCTTGGAGTGCTTATAGCTGGTGCCTGGTTTGCCTATGGGCAATATATGAGATTTGTCGCTGTGCCTGTCATAACAGACGTGGCTACATCCTCTGCTCCCACGATTGAGCAAGTTGCAGATGAAGCCCAACGGGAGATGCTCGGCGCCATAGCGAAAGCTCAGCAGAGCGATTTTAATTGCGCCGATAAAGTGGCCACACTTGCTTCTATTGATGATGCAATCGCCAAAGATGCAACTACCGAAGGTTTGGGCTTGTTGCGTGAGGATGTTGTCGCAGAATATGCTCACGCTTGTCCAACCGAAGTGACCTTGGCCTCGACCTCAACCGTACCCACCATCGCAGATGCAAAAAAAGTTTATATTCAGATATCTTCGAGCGAAAAATTGAGTGCAAGTTCGACAGTCCTATTTTGGCCGAAAACACTTTCAAACAAAGACGATGTCAGGCCATACGCCGGGAGTTCTTTTAAACTTGGCGAGGGCGAGTATTGGTTTTTCTACGTTGATGCCACGCCGAACGCCCAATTTGAACACCCGGTTACTTACGTGTTTATCAACAAAGCCACGGGTGGTTATGTAATTTCCCGCGAGGTATATTATCCCGTCATCAATGGTCTGAGCTTGGCGCTTGTACCCACTGACAAGTTCTCAAAATTGGTTGTGAGTGTCGGTCGTCTATTTGATACCAACGTTGCCAACGCACAGGAGAGCACGCTGTCACATCGCAGGGCCATTATCTTTGCCGGGGCGAGCGACCAGCGCGGTTTCTTCCTCGACGCCGATCGTATGTACAAGGCACTTAAAGCGCAGGGATATTCAGATGCTGACATCACGTATCTTGCTCCAGAATCGAAGTGGCGAGGAGAGGGAGTGGATGGAGATTCAGGTACGAGCGCTTTAAAGACGGCCATCACAAATATTGCAAGTGAGACGTCGTGCAATGATGAAGTACTGGTGTTTATCGCCTCGCATGGTGGTTGGGGCAGTGTGCTTACTTGGTTAAACCGTAGTACTGGTCAGGAAGTGGAATTTGGTATGGGGGAGTACCCGTACTTGCTTGAAGCTCCAGGGGAAAGTGTAAATTGGAAAATCAAAAAGATAGAAAAGCGTTGGAACTTCCTAACCAAGTCGCCACTATCGGGAGAGTATCTCAAAAGTGCTGGTCGTCTCATTAAATTTGGCACAGCGTATGGTATGACCGATAAGCGCTTGGCAGAGTTGCTAGAGACCATTCCCTCTTGTCACAAGACATTGGTAGTTGATGCCTGTGTCTCGGGTGTGGGCGTAGCAAACATTATCGAACAAGTCCCTGGTCTTGAGGCTTACGCGGCTACTGACGCTCGTAGTATCGAGAGTGCAAGTACTGAAAGTGCTGGTTCTAAAAGCCCCACACTAGGGCAAGTTTTTGGAGAGCTCATTCATGCGAGCATTGGCAATACGGGTCCCGGGCTCTTTGGCAGTTCATTTGCCGACGCCCTTGCCAAGCAGAAGGCAACTGATTCCGCGCGCTACCAAAAAGCATTCGCCATCGCCAGAGATTATACTGTCGCCGAGAACCCAAGCCAGCACCCATCTAAGTCAATCTCACAATTGCCCTGCCAGGATAAGTGTAAAACACAAGTTGCTACCTCGACCCCGCCAGTGGCTACTTCATCTGTGTCGGTTGCCACCTCAACCGGGAGCGCCAATTCGACTGCTCCTAAAAGTCTGGCAGGGAACTGGTGCCAGAATTTTATCCCTGCTGACCAAATTTCGAAAATATTTGGTCTGTCAATGACAGTCAAGTATTATCAAGATACAAACGCAAGGTGTGACTTTCACTTCACGCAGATATTGCCGAATGACCCCATCACTTTGCGCACCAAAAGTTTGAGTGCCCTTGGCTCTATCCACGTCTGTGTTGGTGGGTCGCCGTGTCCAGACCTCTCTGCTTTACCGGAGTACTCGGAGTCACAAAAGCTATACACAAAGAGTGGTGGGGGCTACTTCAAACACGAACAATATAAGGTGACCTTCAGTCTCCAGCAACTTGATGCTAGCAAATCGTACATTGATTTTAAGGCTGTCTACGACGCTTTTAGAAGTGCGGTTGTAGAAAAATTGCCATAAGTCACAGTGCTTTAGTAAATTTGAGCAGGAGTGAATGGCACGTCGAGGAAATTGGCTAGCTCTTGTATCTGGGGCCATCCAGCCAAAGAGGCTTGGGAGAATTTGACTTCTCGCAGGGGAGTATAGAGAGGGTTGTATCGCCCCGCCCCATGGTAGGCGGTAAGGATCACGAATATGCTCCCATTTTTTATGCGTGCCTCTGGCCGGGTGTACATTAGTGTACCTGCCCTCCGTGTCGCGGCACTTGTTAGGCCAAGACCGATGTGCTCAATGTTTGCGATCTCGCAAGAGCGCTCTTTTGTGTATATTAGGCGTTTTACTCGTGCTTTCAACATACCCGATGTCTTGTCTGCTTCTAAAGTTTCGGTGATTTCTACAAAAAAAACGACAACAAGCGGGAGTGCAATCCACAATGACCAAAGAGGCCAATTCGAGTTGTTCAGTTGCCCAGACAATAGTTTGTATGCAAAAGTAGCTAAGCCGCTTAAGAAGATAGTGCCGAATCCAACAAACCACGGGATTCCTATGTAATCCTTGATGACGATACGACTCTCCGTTTTGCTGATTACTTTCATCTGTGCGCGGTGAGGGATTTGAACCCCCGACCCTTGTCACGTCAAGACAATGCTCTACCAACTGAGCTAACCGCGCAACGAGGCTATATTATCAATTTACCCCCTTATCCACAACCCTTTCTTGTCTTGTGAACGTTCGTTCACTATACTCTATATATGCCAATGCGAGAGGGGAAAAGGACTCTTAGAGAAGTGGAGAGACGTGTGTGGGAGTTCTTCAATTCCAAAAGGCGGATGCCTTCTTACGCCGAGCTGGGCGAGTTACTCGTACTTCGTTCAAAAAATGCCGTTTCGCAATGGGTGGCCAAGCTTGAGGAAGCTGGGGTTGTGAGCCAGGACAGGACCGGCCGTTTATCAGCCGGCCAGCTTTTTAACCAAGTGCGGGTGTTGGGCGTAATTGAGGCGGGGTTCCCAAATGCGGCTGAGGAGGAGGTGCTTGATACGATGAACTTGGATTCGTACTTGATTGGTAATCGTTCGGCCACCTATGTGCTGCGGGTGAAGGGCGACTCGATGCGAGACGCCGGTATTCGCGAGGGCGACTTGGCCATAGTTGAGCGCGGAGTGGAACCGAAAGTGGGGGATATTGTGATTGCCGAAGTGGATGGGGCTTGGACAATGAAGTATTATCGCAAGCGTGGAGGCGTAGCAGTACTCGAAGCGGCTAATCCCAGATATAAGATAATCATCCCAAAAGAAGATTTAAAGATAGAGGCAGTAGTGCGCTCAATTATTCGTAAGTACCAATGACCAAACACCAAAGCTCAACCAAATCCCAAGTCATAAATCCCAATTTGAGCTTTGAACTTTGGGATTTATGATTTATGCAAAACTTAGTTTTGCATTTGGATGGGGATGCTTTCTTTGTGGCTTGTGAACTCACCCGCCGGCCAGGCTTGCGGGGCAAGCCCGTGGTGACTGGTGGCGAGAGGGGCATAGCCTCGGCTATGAGTTATGAGGCTAAGCGTTTGGGGGTGACTCGCGGTTACCCTGTCTTTAAATTACGCAAAGATTTTCCACAAGTGACAGTGCTTGGCTCGGACTTCGAACTCTATGAATATTATTCTGAAAGAATGTATGAAATAGTTCGCCGCTACTCTCGTGTGGTTGAGGAGTATAGTATCGATGAGTGTTTTGCCGAATTAGAGGTCGGACCTTTGGGCCCCCTCAAGGTCCGACCTCTGGCCCTGGAAATAAAACAAACCCTCTTTCGTGAGTTGGGTATGACTTTCTCTGTTGGCGTGGCGCCTACCAAAGCCCTGGCCAAGCTCTGTAGTAAACGCGACAAGCCAGATGGCTTTGTGTTTGTGCCTGCCGAGCGCGTTGCCACCGAGCTCTACCACATGCCCATCGATAAAGTGTGGGGGATTGGGTATCGCTCGATTCCGCTTTTGAAGGCTTTTGGTGTAAACACAGTAGGCGATTTTGTGGCTCTTGATGAGAGTTGGCTAAGAGAGCGCTTTGCCCTGCCGTTTGTCGAATTACATCGAGAACTTTCTGGAAAAAGTGTTTGGTCGGTGGCGTCTGGTAATGTGAGCAAGCACCTATCAATCCAAAAAACGCGCACTTTTTGGCCTGCGTCAGGCAGTAGCGAAATAGTTTTTGGCCACTTAGCCAAGAATATCGAGAACGCTTTCGCCTACGCCCGTGATTTGGGTAAATCTGCGAGCGAAGTTTCCCTCTTCCTCAAGACCGACAAGTTTCGCTATCGCGCTTTTAACTTTAAACTTCCAGCACAAACCAGCGCGCCTGAGACTGTCATAGCCCACACCCGCACCCATTTTTACGAAGTTTTTAAAACTAACGAAAAGTACCGCAGTACCGGCGTAACCCTCTCCGTTTCCAAGGCTAGTCCTTCGGGAACCGAAGGTCTGGCCTTCGTCCCCGACTTGTTTGGCACCAGCACCCACGAATCCAATCGCACCCTTGTCCACCAAAGAGCCGATGCTCTGCGTATTAAGTATGGTCACCGTGTCCTTGCTCTAGCCAGCACCCTCTCTGCCCGCCTTCGCGGGGCCGAAGCCCGCCATGGCGAGGCGAAGGCCCGTGCCCGTTCCCAGAGCGGTGAGTCCGCTTCACTGAGCGGTCTCACCGCTAAGTTTGACTTACATCTGCCAGATATGAAATTCACCGGCGACAACGCCACTATGATTGGCATCGCCGCTTACCTGCATTCAAAAGGCGGAACTATTAATACTCTCTCCCCTTCTTCT
>DATDSR010000012.1:0-5875 GCA_036517855.1 Minisyncoccota bacterium
GTTTAGACAGATACGCTCTAATTTTTTTTCGAGCCTGGGTGCTCTTGGCGAAGTCTAACCATTTGGCTGTCGGGTGAGCATCCTTCTTGGTTTCTATGAAAACTGTTTCGCCGCCGTGCAGCTTAGTTGAAAGTGCGGCATATTTGCCATTTACCTTGGCTGCGTGGGCGTGGTCGCCCAATCCAGAGTGGACCCGATATGCGAAATCAATCGGAGTTGACTCTTCTGGCAATTCCACAACATCACCATCGGGCGTAAAGACGAAAATCTGATTTTTGAAATAATCGAGTTTAACCGCCTCGGCAAATTCGTTTACATTTTTCGCCTTGCAGGCGAGTTCCACTAGTTCACGTACCCAAGCGAGACTGGCTGCCCACCTCCCACCGCTTCTGCTCTTGTTGCCTTCGTCGTAGGCTACGTGCGCTGCCACTCCGTATTCGGCTTCGGCGTGCATCTCCTTTGTCCTAATTTGCACTTCGGCTGTACCACCGCCCGCCTTGCCTGGGCCACGGCGAGGCAGGTCCGCTCCCTTAGCTGGATCACCGGTGTAAATTGTAGTGTGGATACTGCGATAGCCATTAGGTTTCGGATTCGCTATGTAGTCTTTGACCTTGCCAGCCACTGGTTTGTACTTGCCATGTATTATCCCGAGTGCTCGATAGCAGTTTTCGACCGTGTCTGTTACTAGGCGCAAGGCGATAAGATCGTGGATTTTGGTTATATCCATATCGTGACGCAAAAGTTTCTTATATAAACTGTATATATTTTTCAGCCTATAGTCGCTCTCGACTATAGGCAATCCGCCAGCTGGCGGACTCGCTGCAAAGTCTGCCCGCAAAGAGCGGTATATTTTTTGCAAACGTTCGCGGGCATGTTTCTCTCGACTATCGAGCAGTTTGCGGGTAAGGGCATATTCCTTCGGATAAGCATAAGGGAAGGCTAAAGTTTCAAACTCGGCTTTGAGCTTGCCCATCCCGAGCCGATTGGCAAGTGGCGCGTATACCTCAATGGTTTCGAGCGCTACCCGTGTTTGCTCCGCAGTTGGCTTGTATGCAATCTTGCGCATACTATCAAGTCTGTGCGCGAACGTTATCAAAATTATTCTTATATCTCCGGCAAGGGCAATAAAAAAGCGACGAAGATCCTCTAGATATTGTTCTTTACCTTTATAGCGTAGGCTTGTTAGGGCACGAGTGCCTTGGGCGAGTCTCAATATTTCTGGGCCGAACTCGCGCTTAATGTCGGCAGATTTATTTGCGCCACTGTCGACACTGCTATGAAGTAATCCTCCCAACACAGTTGGTGTGGACATCTTCCATTCGGCTAGTGTGCGGGCAGTCTCCAGGTTGTGTTCGAGGAAGGTCTGGCCTGAATTACGTAATTTCTCTCCGAGGCTTTCCTTTGCAAAAGTGAAGGCGTGTTTTAAGAGGACTTTGTCGTCCTCTGACCGGCCCTCGAGGATGTCCTCTATGGCGCTGTTTTCTCTTTCTTGTGTGGATTGTGGTTGGGGCATTCCTTCTTTGAGCAACGCTCTGGTATGGTCTTGGTCCCCTCCATCATTAAACTGCCGCAGAGGTCACAAAGTTTCCCGGTCGGCTTGGCTTTTACGATATTTTTGCACTCAGGGTAGTTTGAGCAGCCATAGAAAACTCCGAAGCGGCCGCGCTTTTCGCCCATTGTGCCTTTTTTGCCAGCCTCGACTAGGCTAGGCGGGCAAATAGGACATTGCACTCCAGTGTCAGCCCGTTTCTTGGCCTCCTCATCTTCTTTAACATATTTGCACTTTGGATAGCGGCTACAGGCGATGAACGTGCCAAAGCGACCAATACGCTCAACAAGCTTGCCCTCGTCCTTTTCCCCACATAGGGGGCAAGTCTCGCCTGTTTCTTGTGGCGCCTTCATCTCCTCACCTGTTGCTGTACGCGAACCCGAACAATCGGGGAAGCGCTCGCAACTCATAAACTTGCCCGAGCGTCCTAGCTTCCACACCATCTTGCCCCCGCAGGTTGGGCACTTCCATTTATCATCTGTGTCACCAAGAGTCGTAATTTTGCCAATCGACTTGTCCTTAAGTTTCAGTTCTTTAGCAAAAGGCTTGTAGAACTTGCTTAGTACAGGCTCGTACTGCTTTTCGCCGCTGGCTATCTCGTCCAGCTCTTCCTCCATATCGGCCGTGAACGAATCGCTTATGGCATTCTCAAAATTCTTTTCAAGAAAGGTGCTGACAACATCCCCGGTGTCCGTGGGGATAAGAGTCCGCCCCTCCTTGGCCACATAGCCACGGTCCACAATTGTTTTAGAGATACTTGCGTAAGTTGACGGCCGGCCGATACCACGTTTCTCTAGTTCCTTTATCAACCCCGCTTCGGTAAAGCGATTAGGTGGTTCAGTTTGTTTGCCCTCGCTCGCAACACTCAAGCACTCGAGCGCTTCACCCTTTGCCACCTTAGGTAATTCCGCATCTTCGCCCCGTGCCCGTGGGTCAGCTGCCAGCCATCCGTCGAAGACAACGCGCGAACCGTTGGCTACGAAAGGGAGTAATTCAGAGGTCGGACCTTGGGACCCCTTAAGGTCCGACCTCGGGGTCTGGACTTCGGCGCTTATTTTCGTTTTCAAAACTTGCGCGTCGCTCATCTGGCTTGCGACCATACGCTCCCAGATTAATTTGTACAATTTCTTTTGGTCTTCACTTGCGCCAGCCGAGAGTTTGTCGACATGAGTTGGACGTATGGCCTCGTGGGCCTCTTGAGCGTTTTTACTCTTTGTTTTGTATTCGCGCACTTCCACATAATTCTTGCCCCACTTCTTTTCAATCACACCTGCCGCCACAGCCATGGCCTCCTTCGATAAGTTAAGCGAGTCTGTGCGCATATAAGTGATGTGCCCTGCCTCATAGAGCTTCTGGGCGATGCGCATTGTGTTTGAAGGCGACAAACCTAGGCGTGTGCTTGCCGATTGTTGCAATGTTGAGGTAGTAAAGGGCGGTTTAGGCGAGCGCTTGGCCTGACCCTCGTCAACATCGGCTACTTGCCACTTATTCTTCTTTGCCTCTTCAACTACTCTGTCAGCCTCGTCCTGTGTCTTTGGCTCTTGCGAATAAGTAAATGTAATCGGCTTTTTGTTTTGTGTGAGAGTGTCAGCTGTGATAACCCAGAAGTTCTCTGGGATGAATGCTCGTATCTCGCGCTCGCGCTCCATTAATATGCGTAAGGCGGGGGATTGGACGCGGCCAGCAGAGAGACCGTAGCGGACCTTCTTCCAAATCAAGCCCGACAGGCCATATCCCATAAGGCGGTCAAGCACACGCCGCGCCTCTTGAGCTCGTACTAACTTCTCGTCAATCGGTCGAGGATGATTGAAAGCCTCGGTCACCGCTTCCTTGGTAATCTCGTGGAAGACAACGCGCTTAGCCTTTTTCAGACCCAGCACCTCGGCCAGATGATGTGATATCGCCTCACCCTCTCGGTCGGGGTCTGTCGCCAAGAAAACCTCATCTGCCTTTGCCGTCAAATGTTTTAATTCGGCAATAACTTTCTCTTTGCCCGGAGTAACGACATAGTGGGGGATGAAGCCACCCTCAATGTCGATGGCTGCCTTGTTTGACTTGGGCAAATCACGCACGTGACCCACCGAGGCCCGCACGCTATATTCCTTGCCCAAGTACTTCTCAATTGTCTTGGCCTTAGAGGGAGACTCTACAATAACCAGTTTCATTCCCGTCACTATAACGGCACTTCATTTATTATGCAAATGAGAAGCGGCCGGGCCTCCCTGTGGAAGTCCGGCCGCCTAGTGCTCTTATGCGAAATCCCCGCAACTCTCTCCGTTCGGGCAGTCACGCGGAGCAAGCCCCGGGGCAGCACTATGCACGCCACATGGTGCGAAGTCCACTGCGCATGGTGTTTCGCCGTTGGGTGAATCGGGCACGCCCACCTGCGTGTTGCAGTTCGGGCACTCCTTGCCGTAGTCGAACCACTTGCCGCAGTTGTCGCAGTTCTGGTCCGCTCGTAATTCCACCGCCAGTGCTTGGGCGACGAGAGCCAATTGTGGGTAAATTGCCTTGAGTGCTCCCGTGGCAGTCACGAGAGTTTGATGGACCGTACCAGCATGCTTGCCGGGGACAATCACCATGCCGATATCCTTGAGCAAGTAGCCAATCTCGTGTTCGCACAGCGGAGGGTAAGCAATCCCGATACGAGACAGCTCGTGGACCACATGCTGGTGGTGGGCCACCTTGTTTAGCTTTTCCTGCACCATCTCCTGCCTCCTTGTACTGCCGCGAAAGTACGCGGTTCTGTTTGTTACGCTACTCCCACGCGCCCTCACTGTCAAATTAGTAAGCCCCCGGCGCGAACGAATCGCTCCGGGGGCCGAGGACCATCCACTACCCGTGAGAAGTGGTGTAGTTCCTCTGTGCGAGGTCGAGAGCAGACGCCATGACGTCGTCCCAGTACTTGTTCCACCTGCCGTCCGCTGTGCCCTCCGCCGGCTTGAAGTCGTTCTCGTCAAGAGCCACCTGGACCTTCGTGATGTCGGCTAGCGAGAACCACCTAGGACTCGACACACCCCTTTTCCATGCGTCAACCACGCGCTTGAATTCCCCACCATCGGGCGGGGCTTCGCCGTCGAACTTGATCTTGGTGTGATCATGCTTGTGCCGTGCCACGATCTCGTGCGTGACACGCAACACGTTGTTGACCCGCTCCTTGTCCTTTTCGAGCCGGAGCTGTTGGTTCCTATTGAGACTCATGCCGTCCTCCTTCGCCGCTTTGCGGTCTTTTTCTTGGTGGACCTTTTCTTCGCCTTGCTGGACTTTTCGATCTTGGGATGAGTGACCGGGGTCATGCCGGCCAAGCGTTCGCGATCGCGCTTGATTGCCTCCGGGGCCATAGCCCGGGACGTTGGTGAATCAGCGAAATGGTGTCCCAAATTTTCCTCCCATTGATTGTGCGTGCGTCCTGCCTATTTACTACCACCGATGTGCGGCGATGTAAAGGGTTTACAGTTCGGCCCGTTGGCCACCAGGCGGTTCGTCCTTGCGCTCCTCCTCGCGCAGGTCCGCGTCGGCTTGAGCATTTGCCCGGGCCTCGAGTTCTTGTTCCCTCTCATGAGCAACTCTGCCGGCGAAGTGGCTGATTGGACCGTGTTCCTTGGCGGTCACCTTTTCAAGCTCGCGCAGGACGGTTATCAATCTTGGCAGATCCTCAACTTTGAACTCGAGTCCTTGGGCGAACGCGAGCACTCTATTCGCCGCCGCCTCTAGGGCTGGCAAGTTGGTGAAGTTCGTGTGGCATTTCTCGAGCTCCTTTATGCACCGGAGCAGTTGTTCCGTTGCAATTTCGATGTTTCTCTGTCGCATCTTGACCTCCTGTGACCTAGGCGTTCCGTGGCAATCCTAGCACAAGACTAATTAAGACGCACTTCGCCTAAGGTTTCAGTTATCACGCCTTTGATTTCGAGGGCGGCTAGGGCGCTGTTGCCTTCGGCTACCGATGTTTCGAGGGCTTGCAGGATTTCGTCGCGGGGCAATGGTTCAATGCTAAGCATTTCCACAATTTGTCGTTGGCAGTCGGTTAAATCTGTGAGGTCAAGCTCGCGCTGGCCGGATTCGTCAACCTGAAAGCCGAGGGCCGTGAGGATGTCGCTACTTGAGGTAATAGGTGTGGCACCCAAGCGCAAGAGTTGGTTAGCTCCAGCCGATTGAGGGGAAAAGATAGAGCCGGGTACCACGAGCACATCGCGATTATATTCTGTTGCAAGTCTCGCGGTGATGCGCGTGCCAGATTTTTCGCCAGCTTCTATCACAAGCACGGCTTTCACCAGGCCTGCCATCAAGCGATTGCGCTGGGGGAATGTGTAAACGCCTGCTGGATAC
>DATDSR010000013.1:0-13187 GCA_036517855.1 Minisyncoccota bacterium
TCGGCGATGGCTACTGCTCCAGGGTGATGACCTCGTATCCTTCCCAGCCCTCCTGGCGGCGAGCGAAGGTGACCTCGCCCCTCGCGTTGAGCTCGTCGAGGTAGGTCGTGTAGCCGCGCTTGAGACCGATCTGGGCGAGGAGCTGGTTGAGGGTGAGCTTCCTGCCCGGCGCAACATCGAGCACCATGATGATCAGCGCCTTGAAGGGGCTCCGTTCGACGGTAGGCGAAGGGCGGAGGATTGTCGTTTCCACGACGTCTCCCTTGCAGGCACCTCCACCTCGACACAGGGTCGCCTCTCCGATCAGCAACACTGCTTCCTGTGTAGGGGTCTTGAGGTGCGGGAAGCCGATGTCGCTGATCGTGAGCTTTCTCGCACTCGCGATCAGATCTGAGTCGTCCAGTATGAGTCGCATCGCACTCTCCTCCTAGGAACTGGTCTTGTCGATGGCACAGATGACAGTGGTCGGGTGCTTCTCGTCGATGATCACCTCGATGAACTTGGCCTTGGGGAACCAGCGCTCCATCATGTCGGCGAGGCGGTGGGCCAGGCCCATGAGCACCTGGGTGGTGCGCTCGGGCTTGGGGGTGAGGTTCGAGACCCGAACGAGGAAGTAGTCGCCGATGCCCTTCAACATCATGTCTTTGGGAAAGAGCACGGTCACGTCCTGGGGTCGCTTGCGAGTGAACTTGAGGGCCGAGATCTTCTCGATCTGGTCCCAGATGTCCTCGTAAAGTTTCTCGAGCTGTTCCTGCTCCATGTCGGGCAGGAGCATGACTTCGATCACGGGCATGTTCCAGTCCTCCTTCTGGCCGTCAAAGGCCTATTTGCTGCCCAGTATATTACATTAGATATATGGCGGTTGTCAAGCTCGGTTATTCTACGTCGATAGAGTCGATGCGGACGGGGTCGAGGGGGACGTCGCGCTCGTTGCGGGGAACGCTCACGATTTGGTCAACTGCTCCCATACCTTCGAGCACTTTGCCGAAGACTGTGTGCTTGCCGTCAAGGAAGGTGTTGTCGGCTACGTTAATGAAGAATTGACTACCTCCAGTGTTCGGCCCGGCATTGGCCATTGAGATTGTGCCTCTAACATTTGAGAGACCCGGCACGAATTCGTCCGGGATAGCATAGCCTGGACCACCCATACCATAAGTATTAGGTTGGCCTGCTCGTGTGTTGGGATCACCACCCTGGATCATAAAACCTGGGATAACGCGGTGAAAGAGGGTGTCGTTGTAGAAACCCTTGCCCGCGAGGTCGGTGAAGTTCTTGACCGTAATGGGTGTTTTGTCGGCGAAGAGCTCGAGCTTAATGTCGCCCTTGGTTGTGTGTATAGTCACGATTTTGTTGTTTGAGTTAGCTGTCGGCTCTGCAGACTCTCCACCGTAGTAACGCCACAAAGCCAAACCAGCAATGATAATAACAGCGGCAATTACCAAATTTCTCATATTTTTTCTCTCTTAAATATGCTTTTAAGTTTGCGGGCGCTCCGTCTTGCGAGCGACTCTCGCTTTGTTTTGCGATTAACAAGTTCACGATTTGCCTCCTCTTTAAGTAGGTCAATGGCAGCATACAAATCGCTCGCTGTTGCCTCAGCGCGAAGAAGGGTGCCCTCAAGCTTCATATTGGCTTCGGCACGAAAAACCTCGCCCTTGTGGTGGTGCGCGGTTGTCTTACCAAGCTCCACTGTTACCAAGAAGGCGTCCTTACCGTTCACGAATTTACCCAATCGGCCCAATTTCTCCTCAACATAAGCTCGCAACGCCTCGGTAAGTTCGATGCCAGTACACTTAATTTCAATTTGCATAACTAGTTACTATTTTGTAATTCTACTGTCGAACCATCTTGTGCTGTGGGAGCCACGGCCTTCTTATTCCAAAAGAAAATAATTACTAAAATTATTACTAAGGCTACTACTATCCACACAAAACCTTTTTGCTTGTTCATATTTGAGTCTATATTACACGTTTGGCACGTGAACGGTCAAGGTCTGTGAGGTACTGCTTGCGCAAGCGTACGGATTTAGGTGTAACCTCCAAATACTCGTCCTCGGCCATCACTTCTAGGCCGCGCTCTATAGAGAGGCGCCAGGCCGGATCGAGATATATAGCTTCGTCAGCTCCACGAGAGCGCATATTATTCAAATTCTTGCCCTTGGTTGGGTTCACTGACATCTCATCACCTTTGGCCGTGTTACCTATCACTTGGCCCTCGTATATCTCGTCACCCGGTTCGGCATAGAGCACTCCCCGCTCTTGCAAGTTCCACAGAGCGAAAGCGAGTGCTTTGCCCGTAGCCATTGATATCATTGAGCCGGCCGAGCGCTTCTCTATCTCACCCGCGTAAGGCTTGAAGCCAAGCACACGCGCCGAGAGTATGCCTTCACCTTTGGTGTCGATAATAAACTCACCCCTATAACCCAGGAGGCCACGAGTCGGACCCTCAAACATCATGCGCACAGAATTTGAGTGGGCCTTCATGTCCGTCATTATGCAAGCACGTTTGCCAAGCTTCTCAATGATGATGCCTTGGAACTCTTGTGGTGCGTCCACAGTAACCTCCTCAAACGGCTCGGACTTAACACCTTCAATATCTTTGATAATAACTTTCGGTTGAGACACGGCGACTTCGTAACCCTCGCGACGCATATTCTCAAGCACAATCGATAGCGAGAGTTCGCCTCTGGCCGAAACTTTGAAGCGCTCGGCCTCGTCGAAGTTAACCTTCATCCCCACGTTGACCTCAAGCTCACGCTCAAGACGCTCGCGGATTTGACGCGTGGTCACGAACTTGCCCTCACGACCAGCTAGCGGGGAGCTGTTCGGCAAAAAGTAGACTTCGATAGTAGGCTCATCCACCGAGATAGCCGGTAGAACTTCGGCATCTACGCTATCGCAGATAGTGTCGCCAATGTAAACCTCGGGGATGCCGGCAATCATCACAATGTCTCCAGCTCCAGCCTCCTTCTCCTCTACCCTACCCATACCTTTGAATGAAAAGAGTTTGGTGATTTTGCCCTGTATGCTCTTGCCGTGCATATCCTTGGCATAAACAATCTGCGCGTCCCTAATTTTGCCCTCGTATATGCGCACCACAGCTTGGCGGCCAAGGTAATTGTCGTAAGCGAGATTAAATGGCTGGGCGCGCAGAGGTTTATCAACTGGCGCTGGCGCTGGAGGCACGTGTTCAAGCACCACATCAAGCAAGGGCATCAAATCCTTAGACTCATCCTCAAGCTTGCGCTTGGCAATACCAGCTCGCCCATTGGCATAGACCACCGGGAAGCTTGCCTGTTCATCGGTAGCACCAAGCTCTAGGAAGAGCTCGAGTACCTCCTCTTCAGCTCGCTTGGGGTCCGCGGCGGGTTTGTCTATCTTGTTGAGAACTACGATTGGCTTGATACCGAGCTCAAGCGACTTCTTCAGTACGAAGCGCGTTTGAGGCATCGGCCCCTCTTGAGCATCTACTACCAAGAGCACACAATCGATGGAACGGAGTATGCGCTCCACCTCCGAGCCGAAGTCTGCGTGACCAGGAGTGTCGATGATGTTTATCTTAGTGCCCTTATAGAAAGTGGCCGTGTTCTTAGCATAGATAGTAATCCCCCGCTCCCGCTCAAGAGCGTAAGTGTCCATACTCTGCCCCTCTTCGAAAACCCCCGTCTGACGCAAAAGAGCATCAGTCAAGGTCGTCTTGCCGTGGTCCACGTGAGCAATAATTGCAATATTTCGTATCTCCATGTTTATGAAATAAAAAACCCCGAAGGGCAAACTCACTATATCACACATATATAAATGATGAAAGCCCATAGCAGGTTTGAGGGGATGCCCTGCTACAGGCCTTCGAGCGCGATTCGTCGCGGCTAACGCCATACTATTCGAAAGCCGAAGCACCGCAGTGACCAGCTGAGCAAATACTTGGCCCCATAGTAGAACCAAATGAGTGGCCAGGCCGCCACGATCATGTCATTGTCGTAAGGCCACTGGTTAGTATCCATGAGCAAGAGTTCGGTAATGATACCTGGGACTATATACGCAGCCCCGATGAGAAACGGCCAAAGGATTGGCATGTTGTTGTCCTCCCTCACCTAAACTTAACACTATTTACGAAGTTGTAAATAGAGAAACAAGGGGAATTCTTTGCGGGATTGGTCTTCGGGCTTTTGACGGGGGCCAGGCTCGCTTACTTTGTCGGAGACCCACTCTTCGAGGTTGGCGACTACGAAACCGGCCTCGCGAAACATTTTGAAATAATATTGGAGCGAGCGGTGAAAGGTGGTGGTGCTTTGGGAGTTAAGACCGGGGTGCATGGCAATCTTTACTTTACTCTCGCTCATATATTTATCGAGTCTACGATATTGCACTCCCCTCTTTTGGTCAAAGCCCCACGAGCTTGCACCGGGTATGCGCACTACCGGATGATTAAACACAATGTGCATTGCGCCCCCATTCTTTAAAAGTCTGGCACTCTCGCGAAGCAGACCCGGCACTTCGGCTATGTTGTCTACGGCGAGAACATTTATAATTGCGTCGAAGCTTACGTGCTTGAGCTCGTGCAAATCATGCGCGGGTGTCACTACGAACTTGGAGGTCGGGTAACCAAGTAAATTCTGCTTGGCTTTGGCAATAAGCTCGGGTGACACGTCAGTGCCTGTCACGCTCGCCCCCGCTTCGGCAATTTTTTTCGAAAAGTATCCGGTACCACAGGCAAGGTCTAAAACTTTTTTGCCCTTAACATCACCAAGCAAACGCAACAGGTTCGGCAAGATTACCCGCTCATGGTATGTGTCGCCACTTGCTAGGTGCCCCTCGTACCAGTCGGCTACCGGGCCCCAACTGGTGCTAGACGTGTTTCTCTTTGGCGAGTGCATTCAAGATCTTTTTAACACTTTCTAAAGATGCGTCGTCTATTACGGATATGGCAATGGGTTTGTGCTTTTTAAGTTTTGTCATTGCCGCCTTGGCAACTTCAGGTGTGACCATGTCCGTTTTAGTTAAAATCACAAATTCTTTCTTTTCTTTGAAAATGGGGTCGTAGGTCTCAAGTTCATTGCGGATTGTTTTGTAATCAGCGAGTACGTCAGCGCTTTCAAGCGAAATAAGGTGGAAGAGCACTCGGGTACGAGCCACGTGACGTAGGAACTTAACACCCAAACCCTTACCCTCTGAAGCGCCCTCAATAATGCCCGGGATATCGGCAATGAGCAGGTCAAAGTAGGCGCCCAAGTTCGGTTCGAGTGTGGTGAATGGATAGTTGGCCACCTTGGCACTAGCGCGTGTGAGAGTGTTAAGTAGCGAGCTTTTGCCCGCATTTGGCAAACCCACCAAACCCACATCGGCAATGAGGCGAAGCTCAAGTCGCAAATTAAAGATCTCGCCTGGCAAACCAGGTTGGAATTCTTTTGGTGTGGTATTAGTAGAAGAACGAAAGTGGAAGTTGCCCTTACCTCCTCGCCCACCCTTAGCCACCAAGAGCTCTTCGCCAACCTTCACAATCTCGCGGGTAGTATTGGTATCGACATTGTGCACCACAGTGCCCACTGGCACGGGTACTCTAAGCTCACCGCCTCGTTCACCATCTACGAATTGCTTACGCCCATTTTCACCATCCTTGGCAATTACATCCTTTTGAAATCTAAATTGTTTGAGGGCGGAAATGTCTGACACGCCCACCAAGTACACGCTCCCGCCGTGCCCACCCGAACCACCAGTTGGCCCAAGTGCCATCTTTACACTTTGAAAAGCGACCGACCCACGGCCACCATCCCCACCCTTAACCTTAATTGTAACGTCATCTACAAGCACACAACCAGTTTAGCACACTAGGTGAGCGTTGCGAGGATGCGCTTCAGTGGCGCTGTGGCCACGCCAACTACTAGATCTGCTCCGCCGTAGTAAACATAAAGCACGCCTTTGCGAACAATCGCGCCGCATGGGAAGACCACATTATTTACCTGGCCCACTTTTTCATAATTTGTATGAGGCGAGAGTATTGGCACGGCACCACGCGCTATCACCTGGGTGGGGTCTTTCTTGTCGAGCAGGGCCACGCCCACCCGATATATGCCGTGTTGCGAAACACCATGATAAAGGAGTAGCCAACCCTTGTCTGTCTTAATAGGTGGGGCCGAGATACCAACTTTGTTTGAATCCCACATACCCGGTCTCGGGGCCATTAACTGCATACGATTACCCAAACGTGGGCCAGCGAAATTTAAGTCCGGCACAAAGTCAGCCGAGATAGAGTTGTCCAAGCGATGTAGGATGAGGTACTTGCCTTTAATTTTTTCAGGGAAGATACAGGCATCCTTGTCATCGGTATCGCCCGGGGTTACGAGCACCGGTGGCGTCCAATCCCACTTACGCGCAAGGAAATCCCGCTCACTAATACTAGTAACAGCCACAGCCGGTGCTTGAATACCGTTGTAGGCTGTGTAGCACATATAAATGCGTGAGCCTATCTTCGAGAGCCGCGGGTCTTCGCAACCAGAGTTACCCCCTGACACGCCCTTACGTTCGAAGTCTGCCCTCGGTACGTAGATGGGGTCATTGAGACGTTCGTCTACGGTCAAACCATTCCTGCTCGAGGCATAACCAATTGTCGACGTGTTATCCAAAGCTTGCGCTCTGTAAAGAATGTGTACTCTACCTCCCAGATCGATGGCGGCGGGGTTATATGTAGCCAGGCTCTCCCACGGATTTTGCAAGGAGGCGCCAATAATCGGGTTTGCCAGACCTCTGACCAACAGTTTATCTTGTGCACCTGGTATCATTGAATCAAGCAGGCCATCGAGGTTGACATCGGCCGAGCAACCTGTGGTATCAGAGGCACCATAATAAACGCGTAAATCTTTGCCTATGATGAGCGCGCCGGAGGGGAAAACGATGTTTGGCACTTGGCCGTAACGCTCATAAGTCTCTTCGGCCGTGATGAAGGGCCCCTTTGTGCGACCGATTATCTTACGCGGGTCTCTAAGGTCAAGTAACGCCGCCTCAATACCGAACACCACGTCTCCTTTGCCATAGTGTTGAATGTGCGCATAAACAAGCAACCATCCGCGCGTCGTTTTGATGGGAGGGGCGCCTATCTCTATCTGGTCGTCGTCAGCTCGGCTTAAATTAATGGTGTAGCTATCTATCTTCTCATGCCACTTCTGCCAATACTCGGGCGACCACATATCCTCTAACTTGTTGAAAGGGGCCAAAACAATCTTGGCTGGCGGCGAATCGGTATGAGCCGCGAGTATGGCCAGGTGCTTGCCCCCCACCTTCTCGGGGAAGAGACTCATTGCCTTAGAATTGAAAGGGGTTACCAGATGTCGCTCTTTGATATGCACAAGATCAGACGAAACAGCCACAGCCGTGCGAATGCCTTCGGAGTTAAATGGGAAGTTGGAGAGCGCCGTGTAGAAGATGTAGTAGTCACGGCCGACTTTGCAAACACGCGGGTCCTCGCAACCGAATCGCTCCCATTCTTCTTGGGGTACGATAAGTTGTTTGCGATTCCTAAAGTGCGCGCCGTCGGTGGAACTTGCCACACCTATTGTTGAAAGGCGGAGATGCACACCCTCATGATAGGCCGTCTCACTCATGGCACGATAGGCTACGAATGTTTTGCCACCCTTTTTTACCGGTGACCAATTGAAGGTTGCGAAAGCCTCCCACGGCACATGCCGTTCTGGATTTAGTATTGGGTTATGTATAGAGCGTCTAACGGTGAACATTGCGCTTGAGTTTGGTTTTACCAGTGCGCATCAACTCCCGCAAAAATATGTCTAAGTCCGCCACAGCAGCACAAGCAACGGTGTCAGCGCCTCCGTAGTAAACAATAAGCTTACTATCTTTTACCACCGCCCCACAGGAATACACGACTCCAGATTTAAAACCCTGATTCTCATACCACTCGTCGGGCTCTAAAATTGGCTGATTCGATCTATACAAAATATTGTTTGGATCTGCTAGGTCAAGGAGCATCGCGCCTAGTTTGTAACGATTGGGGTCGTTCTTATCCATGGCGTGGTACAGGACCAACCAGCCATGCTTTGTCTTTATGGGAGCAGGGCCTACACCACGCATTCTGTTATCCCATTCTCCCTTGCGGCCTCCTCCGAGGAAGCTACTTTTGATAAAACTTTCTCCATCAAGCTCATCTAAATTATCGAAATAGGCTATGCCGATGTTTGGCACTATCGAGTGCAGTATGGCAAACTTGCCGCCAATCTTCTCAGGAAACAAAGTCCAGTTCTTATGTATCTCACCCGGAGGAGAAATATGGACGGGACTCTTCCACTTCCACACGTGATTGAGGAAGTTATCAAGTCTAATAGAAGTGAGATCTAGGCGCAGCGACCCCCAGCCATCGAAGGCCGTATATATCATATAAACCCTGTCACCAATTAGAGTGACACGCGGGTCTTCGCTACCACCGTTGGTACCACCGCCTGAACTGTATGGTATCTGTATCTCATAACCAGCTTTGGGCATACGAATGTCGAGGTACACAGGGTGTGGCAAGCGCTTGTCTATGTGAAAGCCATCGGAACTCGCGGCGTAGCCGATAACCGAGCGGTCATCTGCCCCGATAGCACGATATAAAATATGGATCTTACCGTCCACGAGCAAAGCCGTAGGGTTGAAGGCGGCTCGTGCCTCCCAATGATTCTCTCCTTGTGGCGCAAGTATTGGATTACCCTGGTGACGTATCAAATCTAACTTGGTCTTCTTTCGATCCCGGGGATGGACTTTGCGAACTACCCTTCTAGTTACCTTCTTTTTTACAACCTTTTTCTTGGCTGCTTTTTTTACAACTCTGCGAACAACCTTCTTCTTTGTTGCAACCTTCTTCTTTTTAAGTTTCTTTTTACTTGCGGCCATAGTCATCCTCTAAACGAACTATATCTTTTTCATCAAACTCACCTGTCGAAATCTCAAGCACTTCCACATTTTCCTCCCCTGCTTCTATCCTGTGCAGCTCCCCCACCCCAATCTCAAACTCATCCCTCACCTTCGCTTCTACTACTTGCTCCCCTACTGTTATCTTCGGCGAACCCACCAAAACTTTCCAAAACTCCGCGCGCTTCTCATGCTTTTGCAAAGAGAAACGAGATTTTGCAGTTATGGTAATAATCTTAACCGTGACCGGCTCATTTTTGACAAAAGTTCGAAACTTGCCCCAAGGCCGGACTTCTTCAATTGGGGACATACACTATTATGGCACAATAAGCTCGCGAATAATGCTAGCGCTATCCACAGGTCCCGCCACCGAATGTGTGGATATCCCCAGGCTCGTGACCACATAGTCATTCCCACCAGGGAACAAGTCATCACCGACATACAGCACCTCATGCTTGTCAAACCCTAGGCGTGTCATTAACTCACCCACGGCCCAGGCCTTATTTAAGCCACGTTTTGTGATATCTACCGAGGTGCTACCACCCACTTTTACCTCAAACTCCGGCAAATATTCCTTAATCCTCGAAGCTAGCTCTGCTCGCTTTGAGTGATCTGGGTCCCAAGCTTTCTTAATTTCCACAGGTGCTTGCTGGCCTAGGGCTGAAAAAGTAATCTGACTATCACGGTCCTCAACCTGCTCCCCATAAGTTTTCTCTGGCAGGGCGAAACTCAAACTGCTAAGTCCTTTGACAATACCCTCTTTGATCTTCTTCTTGTCCTCACTGCCCAACTCATGACTTGCAACCAAATGCCATTCGCCCTCTTCGAACTTATACAAATCTCCACCTGACGTCGGTAGCAAATACAAATTCTCAAACATCTCATCTTTACACGAAATGTGTTTAAGTAACTGTCGCTCAAATTGAGTAAAAGAACCACCTGATATCACCGCCACTTTTTTAACCACCAGCAACTGACAAAGTAAATTTGAAATCTCCGGAGGAACAACAGCCTTGCTCTCAGCAAGAGTACCGTCAAGATCAAAAACGATCAATTTATAATTTGCATTCATTACAAATTCAACACCACAGCGATGAGCGCGAGGTTCTTGATAATATACTGGCCTTCGAGGGTCGGCACCCAGGCACTTTGCCAGACCATGCCAGGCACAAGCACAAGGGGCAAGATAGCTGTAAACATATGTATGGCAAACAACACAACCGTGGCAACACGAACCTCGGGCCAAAAGATGGATACGAGGAACATCAAACCAATGAGCACCTCAAACCCACCAAACAATGCTAGGAATAAGTCGGGTGAGATAAAAGAAACCGTCTTTGCGTGAAGTTCGAGAACAAGTGGACTTGCTGGGCTAGAACCCAAAACTTTGAGCAAGCCGAACCAGAAATAGATTACAAAAAGAGCGATACGCGAAAAGGTGGTTGTGTACTGCCGCATTGTGTTATTATATATGACGTCACATAAATTAGTAGCATACTATTAACACTTCAGTTATGACAAAATTAATTTGGATTGTCGTTATCGCAATATTAGTTATTGGCGGTATCTGGTATCTATCAGGTTTTACGACATCGAGCACGTCAGACGCAACGGTGGAAAATCAACCCATAACAACGCAAGAGAACCCGCCAGCACCTGTATCTGGTGTAAAGGAGTTCACGGTTACGGGTAGTAACTTCGCGTTTAGCCCGAGCACCATTACAGTGAACAAGGGTGACACTGTTAAGATAATTTTCAATAACGACGACGGTACGCACGATTGGAAGGTGGACAAGCTCGGCGTGGCAACAAAGAAACTCGGCACAGGAGAGAGCGAAACAGTCGAGTTTGTGGCAGACAAAGCAGGCACATTTGAGTACTATTGTTCAGTCGGTCAACACCGCGCGATGGGGATGAAGGGCACATTGGTCGTCAAATAAAAGTAGGACGCGCCCCCGAGAGGGCGCGTCAGGGAGCGGCTGTGGCTAGCGGGTGATGACTACGCTCCGCCAGATAAGTAAACTGGAGGAGACTATGACAATTGTCCACCTAGCCACGCTTGCGTGCGGCTTACCGCCGTACCACCTGGGCTTCACGATGCCGAGTGGCATGTGATTGGCCAGCACAAGGTGTGCTATAAGCAGATAAGTACTCCACCACACAAGCCCCGCCGGTGGTGCGTCTGTACATGTGTACAACAACGATACAATGGTCAGCGCCACCGTGGCGTAAGCGATGTGGAACCGCCCGGACATGGTTATGCGCTCCCTGTAGCCCAGTGCGTCCGGCGCATGAGACCGAGCAATCGAGAGGTGCGCCGAAAGGCTAAGAGCGAACCCGATTACTAAGGAGCCAAGCACGTCCCGGAAAACCCAGAGGTTGGCGCACCTGTACACAACCGCCGCGAGCCACGGCGAGAGCACTAGGAACTCACTCAACACTCCGCCGTTCCCAATGAATGGAACACCCGGGAGGAGCCCCCACTTCCTCATCTGACGTGGGCGGAAGAGGTGTGCTTTGCAGGCGGCAAAGGCCGCCGCAACCAGGAGTGTGTAAGAAAGCACAAAGACGGCGACCGCCGTGAGCGTGTTGTTGCTCAACGTTTAACCTCTCTTTCCCCGGTTAAAGGACGCTCGAAGGAACGAAGAAACCCAGACAAGATTAACGCATAAGTTAACGAAAAGCAAAATGGATTATCTCACAAAAACAGTGACAAGCACGCCGGCTGTTACAAGCGAGCCGCCTAGGATTTTACCTATTGTGGGCGCTTCACCCAAGAAGACAAATGCTAAAAGAATAGTGAGCGCCAGTGAGAGTTTGTCGATAGGCGCCACTCGAGCCGCTTCACCCAGTTGTAGCGCCTTGTAATAGAAGAGCCAAGAGAGGCCGGTGGCGACTGCGGAAAGGCCGATAAATATGAGAGAGTGGCGTGAGATTTTGAAAATTTCGCTAGCATTGCCTTGGATGAGCACAATGGCCCAAGCGAAAAAGACTATAACGATAGTGCGCAAAGCCACAGCCAAATTTGAATCCACCCCCGTCACCCCAATCTTGCCAAAGATGGCCACCAGAGAAGCAAAGAAAGCGGAGAGAATAGCGTAAATTACCCAACCCATAGTTGAAAGTATAACGCAAAAGCTAAAATCAGCCAGGGCAAGAAATAATCCGTAAACACAATCATCTTTCGTTGATTGATGGGTAAGCCTAGGCGCTCAAGGTAATGGCCCCAAAAGGTTTGGGTGCGCTTGCGCGAGCCAGTTTGCAAAGCCGTGAGCAAACAGTGGCCAAACACTTTCAACTGCAAATAGTAAATCAGTATCCCAATCAGAATCACCCACCAAGGCACAAGCCAAGGCGAAGCCAAAACCAAAAGAATCAACGCTAGGTGCAAGTAGAAAACAAACCCAAACTCACTGCGCCACATTCAATTTGGTAAGTTCCTTTTTCAACTCTGGTAACCTCTCTGTTGCCGTTAGCCAAACAATTTTCAGATCAACTCCAAAATATTCGTGGGCTAGAATATTCCTCATACCGATAATTTTAGACCATTTGATTTGGGGATGTTTCGCCCGAAAATCCTCTGGTATATTACTAGCGGCTTCACCAATAATCTCTATCCTACGCACTACGGAATCTTGGAGGTGAACATTCTTTGCAAAATCGCCGAAGGAGATGCCTCTTATCCCATCTTCGACGACTCCAACAGACTCGCGCATGTGATCAAGCCATATTTTGTTCTCTTTCATGGCGGGCAATTAGAATATTACGATGGCATCTTTCGATATATAGGGCTCCAGACGTGGGTTAATGCCACCATAAGTCAGGAGGTCAACTCTGCGGCCAAGGACACCCTCCAAACCTTCAACTATATCAACAAGGTCAAACAATGTAGTTCCTTCGGGTGGCTCAATAACAATATCAACATCGCTATCAGCCGTCTCTTCTCCCCGTGCATACGATCCAAAAAGGGCCGCCCGACTAGCTCCGGCAGATTTTAAAATAGGAGTTACTTTTTGCCTAATCTCTTCAATCTTTGACATAATTCAATACTAGCACAAAGGCCTAGCCTTGATAATATCGTATTTGAAAGTATAACATAACCATGCTAACCTCAAGATGGAAGGGGGTAAAACGGTGGCAAAGAAAACAGCGCTCAAAAAGCGACAACGTGATATCCTCGAGTCTGTTCGCAACTTCAACCGATGAGGTTCCCTATGCTACTTGCGTCTGCTGGTATCTCGAAGTGAAGGGGTTCGAAGCCCTCGGCATCAAGGGCTAGTCCCATTCTCCCGC
>DATDSR010000014.1:0-4951 GCA_036517855.1 Minisyncoccota bacterium
AGCACTCAAGAGATTCAGAGACGTTGTGCCCTCGTACTTAAAGCACTACAATACCAAGCGATTGCACATGGGTATTAATTATCAAACACCACTGGAGGTGTTGCGAAGGTGCTGAGGATTATACGGCCTGCGGCCTAGTTCGCTGTGGTGGTAGCAGGCGCAACGGGTGTTCCCGCGGGGACACCTGGTTGCACTCCTGCGTCTATGAGTCCGGGTTCGAAGGGGTTGATGGGTTTGAAGGGGTTAACCCGGCCCTTGGGTTGGTCTTGGAGAGCGACCGAGAAATCTATCAAGCTCGTAAAGGCCTCACTTGAGAGCACTGAGCCGTCGAGAGAAACACTCTCCAGATTTTTCAAAACACGCAAGAACTCCTGATTGTCCGCCGTACCTGCGGTAAAGTCCTCTGTCACGATGCCACCAGGCACCGTGCTACTTGGATTGGCCGCGCTATCTTTAATCAAGAACTGGTAGCCAGCAATGGCTAAAAACACCACCACCAACCCCGCAACTATTTTACCTATAATACCCATTATTTTGTTGTCATATTATCTATCTTGTAGCCAATATGTGCGTAAACCAACCGTGAAATCGTACACATCTGTATCCTTGGCGCTGAAAGTCATATCCGTTATATCCACAATGCGCAGTGATTTGCCAAGGTCGGCCAAAAACAGCTTAAGCGCTTGGTAACTACCTGAAACCGCGAAACGGAAATCTAGGTGCTCCGGGCCGTCCCCTTTGATTATGCCGCCCGCATTTTTTACATTATCAACGGTCTGTTGTATCTCTATATCTTTAAGGACCATGCCGTAAGCACTGGCCATGTTGTTGATGTCGATGACAAGGCGCACGTTATCGACATGGCTGGGCAACATTTTCGAAAGGCGATTGAGGTCGTCCGGGCGAAAAGCATTGTATCGCTCTTGGAGAGTCTCGCGCACTACTTGAATCTTCTGTGCGCTATCAAGGGCGGCGTCAAGCTCGGTACGCTCGGCAATGAGTGGATTGGTGGCGGCAAGATTTGAACGGGTAGGGCCAGCGAAAATCACTATGGCTCCGATTATAGCGATAAGTGGCACGAGTATGCGCATCATAGGCCTTGGAGTTTACTCTCAGTCTTGGGCGCGAAAAGAACAAAGGCCGGGTCAAGAGCAAACGACACATCAAAAGTTACTCTACCACTTGCTTCGACACCCAGATTAGAAAAAATTGGATTAACAATCCTATCGTCCTTGCTGTAGGCAAGAGCCTGAAGTGCCACCGCAGGGAAGTTAAGCGCCTCTCCGGTTATCTTAACCGCTGCAGCACTTTGGTTACTGGAGTAGTTGAAAGTGTTATATCGCACACTCTTTAGTGTCAACTGGTCAAGCGTATCAAATAGAGGTGAAAGAGTGCTGTGCCCCGCCAAAAGCTGGTTTGCGGCTTGTAGTCTCCGATCAAGATTTTCAAAGACTTTCAAAAGTGAGGGGTCAAATTTTTGTTTGGCAAGTTCAAGTGAAGCATTTTGATCGGCCACCTCTTTCTGCAAAAGCGAGCGATAACCATAAGCAGCTAGCCAACCAAAAAGTGAAACAACAAGTATGGTTATGCCCAGGAACGGCAAGAAACCCATGCCCTCAGTGTGAGAAGCGGCAGGTTTGTTACCGAGCGACTGTTTGGGTATAAAAGATGTGCGTATGCCTTGATCCATAACCTAGTATATATTGTATCAAACCTCCTCGAGTTCGTGAATAGCAAGACCTAGGGCCACGGCGAATTCGGGTCCGGCATTGGCCAAGATTGGTGCCATAAAAGCTGGGGTATCTACCTTGGCAAAAGGATTGCCCAAAATCACCTCGCTTTGAAAGTGTCTCTGGGCAGTTTCAACAAAACCCTTGGTCAACACCCCACCACCAGTACACACAACCTTGTTGATTAGGCGGGCGTGCTTTTTTTGATATTCTTCGACAACCGAGTTGGCTTCGTAAAAAATCTGCTCAAGGATTGATACCGAGCTTGCAAGGGTAACGTCGTCCTTGCCTGCCTGCGCAGGCAGGCGTTTAACTTTTTCCGCATCTGCAAATGGCAAAGCGCCGCCAGTAGCAATTGCCAAGGTTATATCTTGCGCTCCACGATTGATGACATGCGAGACACGCACAATTCCATAGTCGACAATTGTAAGTTTAGTGGTAGAGGCGCCCACATCAAGCAGGGCCATGGCCGAAATATCGCGCGCGAGCACTGAGCGCATAGCACTAAAGGTCTCAATCTCAAATGTGCGCGATTCCAAATTCATACCGGCACTGATATCCTGCCAATGCTTGACCGCGGTTTTATGAATTGCAACCAATAAAACTTCAGTTTTATTGGTTGTGGTGAGCGGCTTGGAACCACCGGTTTCTTCATCGGAAGGAGATTGTAAATCGTGTTTGGGGATAACCCACCAGTCAAGGTTAACTTCTGTAATTGGCACGGGTATGTGTTTGCGAGCTTCGAGTGGCACCATGCGATTGATTTGCTCTTCTTTGTAAGCAGGCAGTTCTATCACCGATAGTAGCGAGGAGCGCAAAGGGAGAGAAAAAGCCGCCACTCGCGCCGTGACAGATGCCTCTCGAAACAAGTCCCTGAGCGCCTCAACCGTCTTCTCTGTGGATAGGTTAACTGCTTGACCGACCGCAAGCCCTGCGTATGGACCAAGGGCAAGCTCACCATATGTCTCAAGCACAGCTCGGCTGTTTTTCTTTTTTAGCTGGACTAGCTTGATAGAAGATGAACCAATATCAATACCTAAAACACTTTCAGTACGCTTGAAAAGACCGCCTAAAGCGTTTTTGAAAGAAAACATACTATAATCATAACATGTTCGGCGGCACACTAGCCAAGTTACTAGACCTACTTTTCCCCCGTTCGTGTATAGGTTGCGGGGCAAAGCACGAGCTCTTGTGCGAGACCTGCTTGGCTGTCCTGCCAATTGCCGATAATGATAAAGAAAACTGCCGGGCTCGCTTCGCCTACGGCGACAAGACAGTGCGCCAAGCCATCTGGCAACTGAAATACAAACACAAACGTGGTTTCGGTGAGATTTTGGGCACAGCCTTGGGTGAGCTCCTGCTTGAAGATTTGAGTGACCTTGCCGAGCTTGAGAACTTCCGTAATCCCACACTCATCCCCGTACCAATGTCGATCAAACGCCTGCGCGAGCGTGTCTACAACCAGGCCGAGCTAATTGCAAGTGCCGTGGCAAAAGTCACTTCCCTCCCCCTCATACCAAAAGCGGTAATCAAAATCAAAGATACACCCTCCCAAGTGAGCCAGCACAACCGCACTAAACGTCTCAAAAATTTGGAGGAAGCATTCTCCATCCTTGACCCCGCGCTCATTAAAAACCGCAACATCATAATAATAGACGACGTCTACACAACAGGCGCCACAATGGCCGAACTCACCCGCACTCTTAAAAAATCCGGAGCCAAGAGAGTCCTTGCCTACACCGTAGCGCACTAAAATAGCGTGTCCCACTATATCTACGATCGTGGTAATATAGGGACATGGGGAAATTAATGGGTGCGATTGGGGAACACAAACGTAAACAGAAACTTGGTCGTTTGGAGCGTGAAGTATTGTTGAAGATTGAGACCACAGGTATATTGTTACCATTTGATTTGTATACTGGTGGTTACGGTACGAAAGAGAACCCGAAGCGCCTTCGTAAATTGCGTTTTGCTTACAAGGAGCGACTAGGGCGCATGGTGCGCAAGGGCCTGCTCAAAACGGTGCGAAAAGCCGGTGGGAAACTTGGGTACGACTTATCGGCTAAAGGAGAAGAACTGGCGGAGAGCATTAGTATAGGAGAATTGAAAATTGAGAAACCGTGGCGATGGGATGGCAAGTGGCATTTAGTAAGTTTCGACATACCAGAAAAACGCAGGGACGCCCGAGACGAGCTCCGCTCTACTTTACAGACAATCGGTCTGGCGAACATCCAAAAAAGTTTGTGGGTCTATCCATATGATTGTAGGGAGGTAATCGAACTCATAAGACGCAAACACCGTATCACCAGAGAAGTGCGCTACTTCGTAGTAGACGAAATGGAATTTGACCATGACTTGCGCGAGCAATTCGAGCTCCCAACCTAGCGTCCCAGGCGTCCCCTTATATCCACGATCGTTTATATATAGGGACACGGGGGTTATTGGAGATTGTCACACACCGAAGGACTGGTGCGTGGTAGAATTGGGTTATACCTGAAGGACCGCAACACTCCTCCCCTGCTCTTGAGAGCGAGGCGCAAATAAGCCCCATCGAGCGCCAGCGAGAGCGTTGGCAGAAGTTGCGTGAAGGGTTGGCAGATGCGAACGACCTCTCTTATCCTGAACGGATATATTTGGCAGAAAATGTGTTGGGCAATTCTATACCGGATGGTCTGGGTATTATAGAGGCTATCGGTCTTGGCCGGGCTGACGTCCTTTCCATTCTCTCGAGATCGCGCGTGCATATTACCAAACCCGACCTGTACATGAACATGCGACCTTATCTTGCGGGCCAATCAGATGAAAGAACAAAGCGGGACGTAGGCTTAATAACGAAAGCGGCCAAGCGAGCGGAAAGCAATTACGGCTCACCCGGTGAAGACTGGCAGAGAGCGTTTAGCCCAAAGTTCCAAAAGCTTTGGGCAGACATTGACGAGTACTATGCGCAATTTTTGCCGGCACGGGCTCGGGAGAAACCGAGGAAGCAAAATAAGGTGGGGATAAGCAAAGAAGCGCTTAGGCCGCCTAAGGTTGACGGGGTGTGGGTGGGCGAGCAGTTGGTGTTTAAAATCGATCGAGCTCAAAACGGCGGGCGCAAGATGCTAGACCTTGTGGCCAATATGGAGCAGAAGCTCGCGAGCAAAGCGCTCAAGCGCGAGCTCGAGGCGGGTCACCCCGGCTGGGAGCTCGTACAAGACGAAAAGACCCAACTGTGGGATTGG
>DATDSR010000015.1:0-8350 GCA_036517855.1 Minisyncoccota bacterium
ACTCAAGCACCGAGCTTGGTCAGATAGCCTCGGCTCTCGCCACCTCGGAGAACGAGAAGACGCCCCTGCAGAAGGCCATCACCCGCTTCAGCATTTACTCAAGCATTGTCCTTTCGATTTTGACTTTGGTTGTGTTTGGCATTGGCATACTTACCGGCCACTCGGCTCTGGAGATGTTCCTCACTTCGGTGGCCATCGCCGTGTCGGCTATCCCCGAAGGTCTGCCAGTCTCGATGACGGTCATCCTAGCTGTGGGCGTGGAGCGTATGGCTAAGCGCAAGGGTGTGGTGCGCAAGCTCGTGGCCGCCGAAGCATTGGGTAGTACCACCGTCATCCTCACCGACAAAACCGGCACTCTCACAATGGCCAAGATGGTTATGTCCCAGATTATCCCACTCCAAACAGATGAAAAGAGACTGCTCGCCCGGGCCCTCACCAACGCTAGCGTGTTGATTGAGAACCCAGAGGACGAGCCCTCGGCCTGGCGGATGAACGGTCGGATAATGGAGACGGCCTTGGTGCGCTCGGCTGGACTGCGAGGCTTCGCGCTTGCCGAAATAATGGCCAAGGAGCACGTGCTTCAAACTATGCCCTTCAACCCGGTGCAAAAGTTCTCGGTCTCCCTCATCAAGGAGTCGGGCAGGCACTTGCTCGTCTTCCTTGGTGCGCCCGATATTTTACTTTCGCACTCATCGCTCCCGGCGGGTGACAAGGAGGCCTTGGTGGCGCGCATTGATACGCTTGCCTTCTCGGGTGAGCGCTTGCTTGGCCTTGCCACTAAAGAGATTGCTCATACCGAGGACTTCTCTTTTTCCAAACATTTGTCGCTAACCGATTTATCGTTTGACGGTCTGATTGGTTTTCGTGACCCCATCCGCCCGGGCATCAAGCACGCGCTTGGCAAAGTGGCCGCGGCGGGCGTCAAGACCGTGATCTTAACCGGCGATCACAAGGGCACGGCCGTGGCCGTGGCCAAGGAGATTGGTATGCAAGTTGGTGAGTATTCGGTGCTTGATGCCTCCGAGCTTGCCCATTTGTCGCCCGAGGCTCTGCGCGAACGGTTGCCACACTTGGTCGTTATCTCGCGAGTGACGCCCTTCGACAAACTGCGCATCGCCAAGCTCTATCAAGAGGCGGGCGAGGTGGTGGCTATGACAGGCGACGGGGTAAACGACGCGCCCTCTATCAAGCAAGCCGACGTGGGCATTGCCATGGGCTCGGGCACGGAGGTGGCCCAGAGCGTGGCCGACCTGGTGCTCCTTGATGATAACTTTGAAACAATCGTGGCGGCTATTGAAGAGGGTCGACAAATCCTGGGCAACATTCGTAAGGTGCTGGTGTATCTGCTCTCCAACGTCACCGACGGCTTGGTGCTTATCGGTGGCTCGCTCATATTTAGTTTGCCCCTGCCCCTTAACGCCCTGCAGATATTGTGGGTCAACTTCTTTACCGACAGCTTTCCCGCGGTGTCGTTCGCTTTTGAGAAGGAGCCCGGCGGCCTTGCTCACAAACCACATAAGGGTCGAGCCCAACTCTTCGACCCGCTTATGAGGTTCTTAATCCTGGTCATCGGCCTCTCAACCAGCGTGCTTCTCTTTGCAATTTATTTTGTGTTGACGCGAATGGGTTACGACGAAGCCATCGTGCGCACATTTACCTTCGCCGCCTTCGGCACCTACACTCTCCTTGTGGCCTTGTCGGTACGCAGTTTAGACAAGAGCATCCTTTCGTATCCACTTTTCTCAAACCCGTACCTCACCGGCAGTATCGTTATCGGCTTTGGGCTGATGGCCGCCGCTATTTATCATCCCTGGCTCCAACCCATTTTCGACACCGTCAATTTACCCTTTGCCTGGGTACTGGGCGTCCTCCTCGTCGGCGTTATCAACATCATCCTAATCGAATTCGCCAAGCGCTTGTTCAGTCCTCGCCCTCGTTTGTCAGTGGTTCAAACTCTTTAAGGGGATTCTTTTTAAGGTGGAAAAATAACATCGGCCAGTTTAATAATACCGCGTCTTGCTTTTCTTCGAAACCGAGAATCGCTGAGAGGTCATTCAAAATCTCATAGTCAGTCAAATCATATGCATGGAGGGCCTTCATAAACAAAGCCATCTCGCGTTTTGAGTTAAAGCTCCACTGGATTGGGACAACTTCAGACTTGATGTAAGTCAATCCCGCAGATTCTACCAGTTCATTTTGTAACCGATCGTGGCTCAGCCACTTCTCGTGATGACCAGTCAAGCAGTGTCGCTTAACAGACGTATCAAAATGCTCTGCTAGTTTCGTGTTTTCACCAACATCAGCCGCCACAAATCTTCCACCGGGTTTAAGTGCCCGAGCTATTTTCTCAAACATCATTCTTTGCTTATTTTCCCCACTCTCATCCACAACATGGTGAATACCTCCGAAGCTTGTTACAAAATCTATATTACCAACATCACTACCTAATTTTTGTAAAGTTTCTTCCTCTGATAAAGAGCCTTCAACTGTGACAATCGGTAGCCCCACACATTTATTTTTTAAAGCTTCTAGTTGAACACCGCTTGGGTCAACTGCGTACACTCGATCCCTCGTCCATTCCTGAACTGGTTTCGTGAGAAAACCGGTACCTGCCGCGACGTCGACTGAAACTTCTCCGATTTGCGGTTTTACCCATTTGTGCACCTGGTCAAGATCCTGCCGTCTGGCTTCCGGGGCAATTTCAAATGCGATTTTGTATAATCCACCCCTAATATTAAAATCTTCGGGATCTCTCCTTCCGCCACCGACCAATAATTCTTTAATACGAAGAATTTCAGCGTCAAGGCGGGTTGCTATTTCGTCTAGCCTTTCTGATTGTGACGTGTCTTCTTGCCCCATTAACTTCAGTTTACCTGCGTATAAAAGGTGCGTCTATCTATAGGCGGAGCCACGCCAATCTACCACATGAACTTCGGCTGTGCCTGTGTCAAAATTAAAGCGCACTATGATTCTTAACTTGCCCTCGCGAATTCGATGGTGACCTTCCCACTTTCCCGACATTTTCTTAATGTTTACATTTAAATCCTCGCCCATTAATTTCCTTGCCCCGGCTATTGCCTTGTCAGATATGTCCTCTTCTGCAATACGATTTTTGTCAATAAAGTGTTTGGCATTACGCGAGAGGCCGACAAGCCACTCACTCATATTTTTACCCGCAGTGTTTTTACGAAGTCACGCGATGGCTTCCCGTATCTCTTTTCGATGTCTTTTTGTTCGGCGTTACTTACGTAAGGCAAGTTTTCGGCTCGCATCTTGGCAAACTCCTTACGCATAGTCTGCTCTATGACCTGCTTAATACCGGACTCAGCTTTTTTTGATATATTTATTGTTGCCATAAATAGGAGGTTATCACAACCCATATAAATAGTAAACCACGCCCACTGCTAAAACCCTCCTTTACTTTTGAGTCAAAAAGCCTGAAGCTAGAGGGACGTGGGACATATTAAGAAAAACAAAAACCTGCTCATTATTGTTGTGGCCTGTGTGGTCACGCTTATATTCTACTTTTGGCTTATCAACCAATCCTTCTTCGGCGCCTTCGTTGCCTGGTCGCTAGATCACTTGCTTATCTACTTCCTGGTGATGGTCTTCTTCAAAGCTTTGGCTATTGTGTGGCCGCCTCTGCCCGGCGGGCTCTTCACCTTCGGCTCCATTGTGGTCATTGGTTGGCAATACGCCTTCCTGGGTCAAGTGGTGGGCGGACTCTTGGGCGGGTCGGTGGCCTACTTCCTTGGTCGCAAGTATGGCTTCAGCATGCTCGCAATGTTTTTCGACGATTCGGTCATTGAGCGCATCAAGAAGATCAAAATCTACAAGCACCGCGAGTTTGAGGCCCTCTTCTTCCTCCGCATTTTCACCACCACTATCTCCGAGGCTATTAGCTACGGCTCGGGCCTTATCGGCATCGGCTTTCGCAACTTCTTTTTCGCCACCCTCTGCGGCTTCGTGTTTGAGCTACCCATCTTCTACCTAGCCCAGAGCATCCTCCAGGGTAAAAACCTCTGGCTCTCGGGAGCCCTCTTCCTCGTAGCTGGCCTTCTCTTCTACAAACTCAAAGGCCGCTATTTTGAGTAAAGCGGAGCCCGTGAGAGGCACGGGGCCGCTCACGGGTCTGGTATCAGCCTCCTTGCGAGGTCTCTTAAGGCCTCATCCCACCAGGCTAAGTCCCACAGGCGGGTTTTGAAGTTGAACCCTGTGGCGTGGAAGAGCTTACCCGTCTCCCAGTGAAAAGGGGCGAGGATGCAGGTTTCGCCCTCACGCCTCGGGTGCGGTGCTCCGCAGTAGTTGCTGTCCTTGAAGGCCACAATTGGTCCCTCCTGTCGGTAGCTTAGCACAAGTTTTGTAATACTACCCCCGTAAAACCGTCCTAAGTATCGTAATATCCAGACAGTGAAAAACGCACTACTAATCATTGTTGTTTTGGCTCTAATCGCCATAGCTGGCGTCGCAGCCAAGTTTGCCAAGCCCAGCACGCCCGATGTGGATAACAAGTCGGATCTCATTCGCGTGACTTCGCCATTGTCCAACTCGGAGGTTAAGAGCCCGCTTGTTATCACAGGAAAGGCACGGGGGACGTGGTTTTTCGAAGCGAGCTTTCCCGTCGTGATGGTTGATTGGGACGGACGAATAATTGGAGAGGGTCACGCCGAGGCCCAAAGTAATTGGATGACCGAGGATTTTGTGCCCTTTGAAGCCACGCTTACTTTTAACGTAGACTCGAACGCTTACAGCAACAAGGGCGCTTTGATTTTGAAGAAAGACAACCCATCTGGCTTGCCCGAGCACGACGATGCTATCGAAATCCCAGTGACATTCGCAAAAGTAGCGGGTGTTACACCTCCACCTGTTGAACCTTCGCCTGTTGGGCGAGATTGTGGCCGTCCAAATGACAAAAGTTGTCCATCTGGTTTCGAGTGTGTGTCGCGTTGCGGGCCGCCAGTTGCTCGCGAGGATGACCCGCCCCCCGGCTCCTTTTGCCAGCCTAAAGGGTATGTGCCCATTTGCCCTATCTGTCTTGCGGGAGGCACGCTCATTGACACTCCGCTTGGCCAAGTGGTTGTGCAAGACTTGCGCGAGGGCAATCCAGTTTGGACGGTCAATAAATCGGGCGAGCGCATCGAGGACGTTGTGCTTGTCACGAGCAAGACCGCCGTCTCGGCAAATCACCAAATGGTTAAATTAGTACTCTCGGACGGGCGCACCCTCCTCGTTTCGCCCGGCCACCCCATTATCGATGGGCGAACAGTAGGGGATCTTGCCGTGGGCGAGCCCTATGACGGCGCCCGAGTGATTGCCACACAGCGTACCCTCTACAACCAAACCCACACCTACGACATCCTACCTGGTGGCCAAACCAACTTCTACTTTGCAGATGGCATACTTGTTGGTAGCACACTTAGCCCCGCGCAATAGTCTGGTAAGTAAATTGAAGAGAATCCTCAAATTAATCGTTCTCGGGATTCTGATTATTAATGCTATCGTAGGCATCGTGGCTAAACCTCATATATACGCAAATGTTGAGAGTGCTCCAACCGCACAAACGGCCATCATCCTCGGCGCGGCTATCTTGCCAAGTGGGGCGCTGTCACAAATCTTTTTAGATCGCGCTGATACTGCCATCGCCTTGTACAAGGTGGGCAAGGTTAGTAAGATTCTCGTCTCGGGCGACAACAGCACCGTCACTCACAATGAAGTCAGCCCCGTCCGCCTTTATCTCATAGAGCAGGGTATCCCCGGAGAAGACATCCACCTCGATCACGCCGGCTTCGATACCTACAGTAGTATGTATCGCGCTCGCGACATCTTCGGCGTGCGGTCACTCCTTATCAGCACACAATCCTTTCACCTGCCTCGGGCCGTGTTTATTGCTCGTTCGCTGGGCATAGAGTCCTACGGGGTGAGGGCCGATGTGGTCAAACCCCATTTCCGCAACTACTTGCGCGAGATTCTAGCCAACGAGAAGGCTGTCATAAACCTTATTCTCCACACCAAACCCAAATTCCTCGGTGACCCCATCCCCATCGAGAGCGACGGAGGTGTAGAGAGTGGTGCGATTGCTACCACCTCTGTCACGCAGTAGGGGATAAGTAGTTATCACCCCGCACATAGCGGGTGTATAGTAAGGGCGTGGATATTGTTTCAATTCTCGCTAGTAAACCGGTTTTGATAGGTCTGCATTTGGGTTTTGCTATTTTAGGCATTGATGCCTTTCTTTGGCTCTTGGGTGAAGTGGTGGCCAACGCCGGTTCGGCCACGCGCCGTTTGGTGGCCGCTTCGCTTGGTCTCGTCGGTTACGTGGCAACATGGCTCATCGGTGGCTACTACTACGTTACCTACTACGGCAAGTTGGTGAAGCCCATCATTCTCTCCGGCTCGGCCCCGTGGGCTCACGCTGTTTCGATGGAGGCTAAGGAGCACATCTTCCTCTTCGCCGTGCCGCTTGCTATCACCATCTTTCTCCTTGCTCGGTACAACGCGGCTGAACTTGATATGCTCGGTTTGCGCAAGAGTTTAATGCGACTATGCGTCATCGCCGCGGGTATCGGTCTTTCATTTGGTGCAATGGGCTTTATCATCTCCGCCGCCGCCCGCTTTGGAGTAACGAACGTCATACAATAATATGGATAAGCTCAAAGCAATTTACGCCTCCGCCTACGCCGCTTGTGTGAGCATTGTTGTCACAATTATTTTAACCGTAGTTGTCGAGTTCTCACCCACCTTTAAAACATGGCTAGCCTCATTTACCGGCCACCATTGGCTCTCCAAGAGCTGGGCCTCAATAATAATCTTCGCCATCTTCTTTATCATCTTCCGCGTTACATCCCGCACCATAACCCCAGCCCAAACCAAAAGAGCCCTCACAACACTAGAAGCCTTCGTCATCCTAGGCTTCATCGGTCTCCTTGCCTTCTTCATCTACGAATTCCTTGGGGGATAGGCTGAATCTCGCATCTCGATTTTGAAATTTGTAAAACTAAGTTAACAAGCGTAGGATTTGTGTGTGCTAAAACCAGGGAGTTTTGAATATATAGACCAGCAAATACGCAAGGGTTCAGTACAAAAACTGGGCAATGCTTTTGAACGTCTCTGTAAATTTTATCTTGAGAATGCGCCAAAGTATCGCGGGGAGTTTAAGCATGTTTGGCATTGGCGAGATTGGCCGAAACGTTGGGGACCAGATACTGGCATAGATTTAGTTGCTGAGACTAACGAAGGCGAAATATGGGCAATCCAAGCTAAAGGAATTAACCCCGATCGCTCTATCCCCAAGAGTGAGCTAGATTCTTTTTTGTCAGAGTCAAATCGTCAGGACATCAAGTTTCGTCTTATTATCGCCACAACTGATGATATCGGGGTCAATGCGAGACGTACGATAGCCGGACAGCAAATCCCTGTTGGCTTTGTTTTGCGGGGCGACTTGCTCGGCGAGGAATTACAGTGGCCAGCGCACTTAGGAGAAAAACCCTCAATCAAACCAAAGAAGAGCCCGCGACCTCATCAAGAAGAGGCTATTCGGGCCGTATTAAAAGGCTTTAAGACTTCACGGAGGGGCAAGCTAATTCTCGCGTGTGGCACTGGAAAAACTTTAACTTCTTTGTGGATTCATGAGAAATTAAAAAGCAAGAGGACGCTTTTTCTTGTTCCGTCACTTTCTCTCATTAACCAAACGCTTCTTGAGTGGTCAGCAAATGCGAAGCATGATTTCGACAGAATAGTGGTGTGCTCGGACGATACCGTCACGCATAGTGGCGAAGACCACGCTATTTCCTCAACAGCTGATCTTGGCATAGAAGTCACAACAGATCCGAAAAATATTGCCCACTTTTTGAAAAAGAAGCATACCAAGCCCGTAATTGTATTTTGCACCTACCAATCATCGGATCGCATAATAGCGGCCCAAAAGCAGGGAGCACCTTCGTTTGATCTCGTAATAGCAGACGAGGCGCATCGCACTACCGGATATGTAGAGAGTAATTTCGCTGCAGTATTGGACGACAAAAAAATCAAATCAAGGAAGCGTCTATTTATGACGGCCACCCCACGCTACTTCACCGATCGAGTTATCGACAAATCAAAGGAGCTTGAATATGAGATGGCATCAATGGATGATGAGAGCAAATATGGTCCGGTTTTTCATCAGCTTACTTTCGGCGAAGCTATCAAGAGAGATCTATTGTCGGATTATCAAGTTGTCATTATCAGTGCAAGTGAAAAGGAGAGGAAAATGGCGGAGGAGGCAACGCTAGTGCGCACGAATGACGGCCTTTTCACCGACGCGCGCACATTCGCCGCGCAGATTGGTCTTGCAAAAGCGATCAAGAAATATGAC
>DATDSR010000016.1:0-23364 GCA_036517855.1 Minisyncoccota bacterium
TGCGGCGTATCTTGAGAAGCGGACGAGCGCCGCTGTCGATAAAAAGATTGTTGGGATCTTGTCGGGGGTCGGCATTAAGTGGGCAACATACGTTAGTGGGATACTGCAAAAATTGTCTAACACGCGTATCTTGCCAAGTCAGTATTGTGTGGTAGGAATGCCAGAGACTACAAGGCTCTTTTGCGAAACGCTCGACAGTCCGCTAATCAAAAGTTTAGACCTGACCCGCAATACAAATTCGTGTTTTTTGCCAAAAGTGGAGGAGCTAAAACAATTCTTTGTGGAGACGGTATATGGTAAACCTGATGTATTTCTGGCGCTTGAGATGTTGTTCGTTGATAAGTATGTGAGTATGCTGTAAAATCACCAGTATGCCAGTAAAGAAAATATTTCTAGATGTTGTAGAGCAAAAAGCTCCGGAAAGCTCCTCAGCGTTTCTTACGAAAGAGCGCCGTGACGAACGGCGTGGCACTCCGCAACCCCTAGCATCTTTGGATCCACAGATGAATGATGAATCGCATCGTCGTCTTATGTGGATAATCATAGTTTCCGCCGGGGTGCTCTTGGTTGGTGCTTTTGGACTAGCCTCCATACTTGCCAAAGCAGTGGTTGATATCACTCCACGTTCTGAAGTCGCGCTCGTAGATGCGACGTTCAAGGTGTATCCGACCCAGTCCGTGGAGGCTCCACATTATGAGGTTATCAAGGCAAGTGCTTCAGAGTCAGTTTCAGTAAGGTCTTCTGGCACGAAGATGGTGGAGAAAAAAACGACGGGCACCCTTACCATCTACAACACATTCAGCAAGCAACCTGTGCGTCTTATCCCAAACACACGTTTCGAGACACCTGACGGAAAGATTTTTAGATCACATACGGTCGCAAACATCCCAGGTTACAAAGTGGCGAGTGGCAAGACAGTGCCTGGTAGTGTAGAAGTTGGAGTTACAGCAGAGAATGCTGGGGCTCTGTACAATATCGGCCCGTCGGCGTTTACATTACCCGGGCTTGCGGGTTCTCCAATGTTTGAAAGCGTCTACGCTAAGTCCAATGCTCCAATGAGCGGCGGGTTTTCGGGCACAGTTAAAGTTGTGTCGGATGCCGACCTGGGTAAAGCCAGGTCTACACTTGAGGGCGCCGTTACCGAAAAGATTCTTGCTAAGATCAAATCCCAGATTCCAGAGGACAAGGTTTTTTTCAATGATTACTCTATTGATTCCACTTTTAATGAGTATGGGGGTTCCGCCAGTAGTACTATAAAAACAGATGACAATTCCCAGGTTGTAAGTATGGACGGAACAGCAACTGCTGTTGTCTTTGATAAGCAAGAGCTCAGCACCTACTTAGCGAGGCGGGTACTCTCTGGAGCTGGAGAGGTCAATCTTCGAATAGATAATTGGACTGACTTGACCGCCAGTCTTGACCAGGCCACCGAACTTGGAGATGGTGGCGATTTTAGTTTGCGGGTTAAGGGTAACGCCAGGTTTGTGTGGCAAGTCGATGAGGCGGCACTTAAAAAGGACCTAGCTGGCATCAAGAAAACAGAGTACACCAAAGTCTTCCTTAATTACCCAAGTATAAACACGGCTGAGGTGAGTATTTCCCCATTCTGGTCCGGCTCCTTCCCAAGCAATGCTAAGCGGATTATAATTAGACAGGTCGCGCCCTGAGGCACTTGCGGGGTTTCTCTTTGTCTGCTAGAATGCCTGCTCATGATAATTAGGCCCAGAGATGAATAATGGGGTGGATAGCGGGGTGGTAAAGGAGGCGCCGGTCGTGGGAACTGTCACGGAGGCTTTGCCCGATACTAACTTCCGAATATTGTTTGTTGATGGGAGTGAGGTGTTGGCTTATTTGGGTGGGAAGATGAGGATGAATCGGATTAAAGTGTTGGTAGGTGATAAAGTCGAGGTGACTCTCGACCAGTATAAGAAAAGGGGGCGTATTACAAGGAGGCTTTAAACGAAGCGAAGTGTAGCAACAGACATGAGAGTTAGAGCATCTGTAAAAAAGCGATGTCCCAAGTGTAAGCTTGTTCGTAGACGCGGGCGTTTGTATATTATTTGTATCAAAGGTAGACATAAACAAAAACAAGGATGAGAATCGCAGGCATAAATATACCCGAGGATAAGCGCATAGAGATGGGCTTGACGGCCGTCTATGGCATCGGTCGAGCGAGAGCGCACAAGATTTTGACAGAAGCAAAGGTGGCTTTCGGGATAAAAGGTAAGGAGCTTACAGCTGACATGGAGGCCCGCATTCGCAAGATTGTAGAAGCAATCAAGATTGAGGGTGATTTGAAACGGGAAGTTTCGGGCAACATTAAGAGACTCAAGGATATTAAGAGCTATCGCGGAATGCGTCATTCGAGAAATTTACCCACCAAGGGTCAGCGTACAAAATCAAACTCGCGCACAGTACGCGGAAACGTGAGGAAGACCATGGGCAGTGGTAAACGTAAACTAGAAAAGAAATAACAAAGCAAAGCGGTAAAATAATATGGGTAAAAAGCGTATAGTCACAACTGAAGGCAAGGAAGCGGAAGGAACAGAGGCTGCCAAGAGCGTATCTAAAACCGCGCGCAAGCGTTTCTCAAATGGAGTGTTGCATATCCAATCCACTTACAACAACACGAAGGTACTTTTGGCGGACGAGAAGGGTAACGGCCTAGCATGGTCATCTTCAGGCTCGCTTGGTTTCAGAGGAGCAAAAAAAGGCACACCTTTCGCCGCAAGCAAGGTAGGTGAGTTACTAGCAGAGAAGGCAACAGTCTTCGGAATAAAGGAGGTCAGTGTGATGATAAATGGTGTCGGCGCAGGGCGTGAATCCGCACTGCGTGCTTTTGCCGGCAAGGGGATAGGCGTTACCTCCATTAGTGATATTACACCGGTACCTCATAATGGCCCGAGAGCTCCTCGAGCCAGACGCGTATGATTATTGGACCAAAATACAAAATCGCTCGCCGATTGGGAGATGCTATCTTCCCCAAGACTCAAAAGCCACGTTTTGCCATGGTTGAGTCTAAGAAACGTGCCAGCTTAACTAAGAAGAGAAAGCATCGCAGTAACGTGACCGAGTACGGACTGCAGTTCCTTGAGAAGCAGAAGGTCCGCTATACCTACGGCTTAGGTGAGCGTCAGATGGCGAACTATATCAAAAAGGCCAAAGGCACTGCCGGCACGAAGCCGCTTGAGGAACTCTTCAAGTTACTTGAGCGCAGGCTAGACAACGTTGTCTTTCGCACTGGGCTTGCTAGTACACGTCAGTTTGGTAGGCAGATCAGCAATCACGGTCACATTGTGGTAAATGGTAAGCGCATGAGCATACCATCGTATGAGGTTAAATTGGGTGACAGGATTGGTCTGTACCCTGGTAGCAAAGCTAAAACCATTTTCCAAGACAAGCAAAAGGAACTCAAGGAGATGAAGACGCCCACCTGGATTAAATTCAACCCGGATACTCTTGAGGCAGAGATTGTCGCAATGCCGACACCAGGAGAGAACGAGACAAATCTCAACTTTGGTTCTGTGGTTCAATTTTATAGTAGAGTATAAATATTTATTATGCCAAACATAAATGTAATTTTGCCTTCAAAGCCTCGTGTCCTCAAAGAGGAGGATAACTCGGGAATTTACGAGATAGAGAATCTTTACCCCGGTTATGGTTACACCCTAGGAAACTCGTTACGTCGGATTATCCTTTCATCCCTGCCAGGCGCTGCGATCACATCTATCAAGATAGATGGGGTGAGCCACGAGTTTTCGACCATCGAGGGGGTCAAGGAGGATGTTATTACTATCCTGCTTAATCTCAAGAAGGTGCGTTTTCGAATGACAACCGACGAGCCCCAGAAGGCCCACCTGAAGGTCACCGGGCCGAAAGAAGCGAAGTCTGGCGACATAATCTTGCCGGGTCAAGTGGAGCTCGTGGACCCTACAATCTCTATTGCTCACATTACTAGCAAGGGCACGACGCTCGATATTGAGATGACTGTCGAACGCGGCATAGGCTATGCCCCCAAGGAGGTTTTGCAACGTGAGCGTGTCGAGATTGGTGCGATAGCGATGGATGCCATCTTCACCTCGATTCGTCGCGTGAATTACGAGGTTGAGAATATGCGCGTGGGTGATCGCACGGACTTTAATCGCCTGCGCTTCTTTGTAGAGACAGATGGGGTTATGTCACCGCGCGAGGCTCTTGAGACCGCTATCAAGATAATGATTAACCAGCTTAAGGCTGTAGTTGGTTTTCAAGAGGAGCCCCTTGAAGAGGCCTCCGAACAATCGAGTTCAGGCGAAGGTGGTAGCGAGAGTAAAGATGGCTCAAAGATGAAAATTGAGGAATTGGGACTTTCTGCAAGAGTTACCAATGCCCTAACACGTTCCGGGATAAGGAGCGTAGGTGGTCTTACTCGCAAGAGTGAGGGGGATCTAGCCGAGGTTGAGGGTATGGGAGCCAAAGGCATAACAGAAATTAAGGATGCACTCGATAAAATTGGTCTTAAATTAAAGTAATGCGCCACTCCGATCATAATCGTAGGTTTGGGAGAGAACAAGACCAACGTCGGGCTCTTATGATAGGTCTTGCCGAGGCTGTTATTAAAAATGGCCGCATCAAAACCACTGAGGCTAAGGCCAAGGAGTTGCGCCCTTACGTAGAGAAGCTTGTCACACACGCTAAATCTGGGAGTTTGGCTGGAACTCGCATCCTTACCTCGCGTCTGGCTACCAAAGGAGCGGTAACCAAACTCACTAAAGAAATTGGCCCAAGGTACAAGGATCGAGTAGGAGGCTATATGCGAGTTGTTAAAATGCCGGCACGCAAAAGTGATAGTGCCAAAATGGCAATACTAGAATTTGTATGACTAAAAATATAACCAAAGCTAAAAAGTCTGAGCCACTCGTAATAGACGCCACAGGCATGTCGCTCGGCAGGGTTGCAAGCATGGCCGCCAAGGCCCTGCGTGGCAAAGATTCGACCGCCTTCCAAAGACACACTTTGCCTGGCGTAGTGGTTAAGATTACTAACGCCAAGGCAATGCGGGTGCTCGAACGCAAATTGATAAATAAAAAGTACGCTCGTTACAGCGGTTACCCAGGAGGCTTGCGTTTTGAGAGCTTGCAAGATCTGGTGGCCGCCAAGGGCTACAGAGAGGCAATTCGCGAGGCTATCCACGGTATGATTCCCAACAACAAACTTCGACCCGAGATTATGAAATGTTTAACTATTACCGAATAATATGCCTCCTAAAAAAGTAGCAGACAAAACAGCGGATAAGGTGGGCGACAAATATTTTGAAGCTATAGGCAAGCGTAAGACGGCACGTGCCCGGGTGCGCTTGGTGCCTGCCAGCAAAACAACTTTTGATGTAAACGGCCAAACGCTCGATAAATATTTTCCAACTCTTGAGTTGCAAGGCGTCGCCAAGACAGCTCTAGCGCATACTGGCGAGCAAAAGTACAAAGTAACAGTGCGCGCCTCTGGCGGCGGTATCCATGGCCAAGCCGAAGCAATGCGCTTGGGTATTGCCAGAGCCCTGCTCATAGCCACACCTGAAGTTAAAGTAGAACTCCGTAAAAACAAACTCCTAACCCGTGACGGTCGCATCAAAGAAAGGCGCAAATTCGGCCTCAAAAAAGCCCGCAAATCCCCCCAGTGGAGTAAGAGATAGTAGCCAATTCTTCAACAGAGCTAGTTGCAGTAGTAGCACAAGTTAGACGCTATAGCGTCTAACTTGTGCTCGGGGACGCGATGGTGTAGGATTGGGACATGAGACATAAGTTGGGACGTTTGCAGAAAGAGGTATTGGCTCGACTTTACTCGGGTGCAATACTGGGCTTACACCGTGATCCTTCGCATAATCGTTGGGTTGTTCGAAATCTTGTACAGGAGTGGGAAGAGGAAGAACGTAAATCACTCAATCGTGCCATCGCCTCTCTTTATGAATCTCGACTTGTTACCGAGAGGCATAATGCAGACGAGACTGTGACATTGGTGTTGTCGGATAAGGGCCATGGCTATGCCCTCACGGCCAATTTAGACGAGATGGAAATTCCTAAACCTAAACATTGGGACGAGAAGTGGCGGGTGGTGCTCTCGGACATACCGGAGAAGCGCAAAGCCACTCGTGACGCTTTGCGTGAACACTTAAAACAACTCGATTTCATCGAATTTCAGAAAAGCGTGTGGGTGCACGCGTATGATTGTCGTACCCAGGTCGAATTTCTGATAGAATTCTACGGCGTGAAGCGATACGTGCGTTATGGCTTGCTAGAGCACATAGATAACGACTTGCATTTGCGTGAGCAATTTGATTTAATATGACTACGGACAACTTAGACGCTATAGCGTGTAACTTGTGACACATGAATAACGACAAAGACGAAAATGAAATAAGCGATACAGCGGCCCCTCTTGGCGATATTGTTGAAACTGATGAGGAGGGAGGAGAGGTTGGGAAACTTGCTACACTTAAGGAGAAACTGAATGCTTGTTTGACGGAGAAGGGGGAATATTTGGACGGTTGGCAACGTTCGAAGGCGGATTACGCCAATTTTAAGCGGGAGGTGGCAGAGCGAGAGAAGGATCTGGAGGCAAGGCTTAGCCAAAGGATAGTCAGGGATTTGCTACCTGTGTTAGAAAGCATAGACTTAGCTCGCATGCATGTGAAGGACCTTGAGCCAATTGAGAGGCAACTTGAGAAGGTGATGACGAGCTACGGTTTGGAGAAGGTTGGCGCAGTAGGCGAAGCCTTTGAGCCTAGTAAACACGAGGCGGTTGAGAATATAGTAGTTGCGGAGGCGGAAAAAGATAATATAATACTTGAGCTTGTTAGTTCGGGATACAGCTTGGGAGGTAGAGTGTTGAAACCAGCAAAAGTAAAAGTAGGGGCGCTCAACATTTAACATTTAACATTTACTATTTACGATTTAACATTATATAATTATGGCTAAAATATTGGGAATCGATCTTGGCACCACTAATTCCGCAATGGCCATCGTGGAGGGTGGCGAGCCGAAGATTATTGAGAACGCCGAAGGCAATCGCACCACACCATCAGTAGTGGCATATTCGAAGACGGGCGAGAAGTTGGTCGGTCTCTTGGCCAAACGCCAAGCGGTCACCAACCCCGCTAACACTATATACGGTGTTAAGCGCCTGATGGGCCATCGCTTTGATGATGCGGAGGTGCAGAAAGATATTAAAAATGTCTCATTTAAGATTAAGAAATCTCCATCAAGTGATGGTGTGGTAACGGAGTTGTCTGGTAAGGACTACAGGCCCGAGGAAGTCTCGGCCATGATACTTGCCAAGCTCAAAGCCGATGCTGAGGCGCGTTTGGGTGAGAAGATAACCGAGGCGGTGATTACCGTGCCAGCCTACTTCAGCGATGCCCAGCGCAAGGCCACCAAGGATGCAGGCCAAATTGCGGGTTTCGATGTTAAGCGTATCATCAATGAGCCTACTGCCGCGGCCCTTGCTTACGGTTTCAACAAACGCAAGGATGAGAAGATTGTGGTTTTCGACTTTGGCGGTGGCACCTTCGACGTGTCTGTGCTTGAAGTTGCCAACGATGTAATCGAGGTTAAGAGTACTGACGGTGACTCACACATGGGTGGCGAGGATATCGACCAGACCATCGTCAAATGGATTGCCGATGAATATAAGAAGGAGAGTGGTATAGACGTACGCACTGATGCCCTAGCCCTCCAACGACTCAAAGAAGCAGCCGAGAAGGCTAAGCACGAACTCTCCACCACAATGGAGACAGAAATTAACATCCCGTTTATCACAAGTGATGCTTCAGGTCCTAAGCATTTACTCCTTAAATTGACCAGAGCCAAGCTTGAGGATCTCTCGCGAGATTACGTTAATCGCTCTATTGAGATTACCAAACGCGCGATGGAGGCAAGTGGCATCAAAATGAGCGACATAGCCGAGATAGTGATGGTGGGTGGTCAAACACGCATGCCCCTCATCCAAGCCGAGGTGGAAAAACTCTTCGGCAAGAAGCCAAACCTTTCCATCAATCCTGACGAAGTGGTTGCCGCTGGCGCCGCTCTCCAAGCCGGCATTATGCAAGGTGATGTTAAAGACGTGCTCTTGCTTGATGTCACGCCCCTGTCGCTTGGCATTGAAACTTTGGGCGGGGTAGCAACCAAACTAATTGAACGTAACACCACTGTACCAACCAGTAAATCGCAGACTTTCTCAACCGCCTCCGACAGTCAAACTTCAGTCGAGATACATGTAGTTCAGGGTGAACGTGAGATGGCGGCTGACAACAAAACTCTGGCCCGCTTTACTTTGGAGGGCATCCCACCAGCGCCGCGCGGTATGCCTCAAGTTGAAGTGAGTTTCGACATTGATGCTAACGGCATTGTAAATGTGAAGGCTAAAGACAAGACCTCTGGTAAGGAGCAATCTATCAAAATAGAGGGCTCGAGTGGTTTATCAAAGGATGAGATAGAACGGATGAAAAAAGATGCCGAAGCTCACGCCGATGAAGACAAAAAGAAAAAGGAAGAAGTGGACGCTCGCAATATGGCCGACGCCCTCATTGCCACAGCCGAGAGAGCGCTCAAGGATGCAGAAGGCAAAATCCCAGCCGAGCTTAAGACAAGCGTAGAAGAGAAAATCACTGACTTGCGTAAAGTTAAGGACGCTGGCTCAAAAGAAGAATTAAAAAAAGCATCGGAAGAATTGGGGACCGAGATGCAAAAGATTGGCCCGGCAATGGGCGGTACTCCGGGCGCAGCTCCCGAAAAACCCACTGAAGAACCCCCTAAGTCCTAAGTTCTATGTTCTAAATTCTATACTTTGGCTAAAGACTATTATAAGACCTTGGGAGTAAGTAAAAGCGCCTCTAAAGAAGAGCTCAAGAAGGCCTTCCACAAACTGGCGCATCAACACCACCCCGATCGTGGTGGTAAGGAGGATAAGTTTAAGGAGATTAACGAGGCCTATCAAGTACTCTCGGACGATACTAAGAGAGCCCAGTACGACAGATTTGGCCCCACGCCGCCTCCTGGCGGAGGCTTTGCGGGGCAAGCATGGGACTTCTCTAATATGGGAGGGATGGGCGGCTTTAGTCAAGGACAAGGCGGAGTTGAATTTGATTTGGGTGATATTTTCTCTGATTTCTTTGGGGGCGGCCGTGGTAGACGAAGGGCAAGCCGCCGGGGTGAGGATATCACAGTGGATATTGAGATACCCCTCACAGACGCGCTACTGGGCGCTGGAAAGGTTGTTCGCATAAATAAGCATATTGCCTGTGCAACCTGCAAAACAAGCGGAGCCGAGCCTGGTAGCGAACTTGAAAAGTGCGTCGCTTGCGATGGCAAGGGCAGTGTACGCGAAGCTCGCCGGACAATCTTTGGCGCTGTTAACGTGGAGTCAGTTTGTCGCGAGTGCGATGGCGAAGGCAAAAGACCCAAAGTCAAGTGTCACATATGCAAAGGTGCCGGCATAATTCGAGGTCTTGACGAGATTGAGGCCAATATACCAGCAGGAGTTGCTACTGGCGAAGTGATGAAGGTTGCGGGTAGAGGCGAGGCCATTCGTGGCGGCCCGTCTGGCGATCTCTATGTCAGACTTCATGTCAAAACGCCTACAAAGTTTTCAAAGAAAGCTCGTGAAGCATTAGAGGAATTGCGTAAGGAGGGGATATAGGGATGAAAAGGCTTACCTTCTTCATTCAGGCCCTTGTCTCAATCCCGTTTCGCTTAATTCTTTTCTTTTTCGTTGGTTTGCGCGCTCGCGGTTTAGCTAATCTCCAAAATGTAGATACAAGTAGTGGGCTAATTTTCGCTAGCAACCACAACAACCAGCTCGATAGCATTATCTTACCCTGCGCTCTGCCTCTCCTGTCGCGCCTTGGTCCCGTGTACTTTGTGGCCCTAGAGAGTAAGGAGTACACCCGTTTCCCTATCGGGAGATATTTTTACGGTGGGTGGTTGTTTAAGATCTTGGGTGCCTACTCGTTCAAGAAAGGTTTGCACAATTATGCTGACAGTCTTGCCACTCACATCACACTTCTTAAATCTGGTCGGACTGTCTCAATCTACCCTCAAGGTAAAATTGTCTATGGCGACGAAATTATAGAGGCCCACGGTGGTGTGGCTTATCTTGCCCAAGCTTCTGGTGCCCCGATTATCCCTATCTGTATCGAGGGCGATAAAGATTTACATTGGTGGCAGTTCTTCCTACTACAGCGTAAAGTCAAAGTTACTTTCGGCAAGTCTATTTATTTTGCAGACATAGAAGAGCCCGGTTTACCAGAAGACAAGCGTTATCACGCCGCCGCCCAGAAGGTGATGCTTGAGATAGGTAAGTTAATTGGCAATGGGCGTTAAGAAGTTACTTACTCGACAGGAGTGTGCAGTTTTGAGCAAGCTTTCAACGCCTACGAAGATCCAAGACTATGTTGATTCACTTAAGATTAATTTTGAGCCGATGGGGGATACTGCGCGTTCGCCACGTTTTGTGATGCGCGAGAGGGTGGCGCATTGTCTTGAGGGGGTGTTGGTGGCGGCGCTTGCTTTGTGGTATCACGGCGAGCCACCCCTTTTGCTTGACCTTGTAAGTAGCGAGCCAGACGTAGACCATGTAGTCGCCCTCTTCAAACGTCACGGGCATTGGGGGGCCATAAGCAAGACCAATCATGCAGTACTCCGTTATCGAGAACCGGTTTACGAATCTATCCACGAGCTCACCATGTCCTACTTTCACGAATATTTTTTAGACAATGGCAAAAAGACTTTGCGCAGTTATGCCGGACCACTCAATTTGGCGAAAATTAAGGACACCTCTTGGATTACCACAGATGAGAATTTGTGGCACATCGTCGACTGGATCAACGCCCAAACTCATTACGACATTCTAACCCGGGCGATGATTAGAGGTTTGCGTCCTGCCGATAAGGTAGAGCGACAGGCCGGCAAGATAACCGAGTGGAAGCGTAAAACTTGAGGGGATGATAGAATGACCACATGAAGAAATTTTACCCCCATATCTTGTTGGTTTTGATTTTAGCCACAGCCGCTGGGGTCTATTGGCAATCGCTAATCCAAGATGAAAAACGTACGGCTCTCGATGCGAAACTCGACGCCCAGGTTGATTTGCTCGCCAGCACCACAGCATCGCTCGCCCGCTCAATCGACCTCATTAGCCAAGAGCTCAAAGAGGCGCGTACCGAGAGCTCAGCCGCGGCCTCCTCGCTTGCCGCACGCTTAGCCACCGAGCAGGCGAACGTGGCCTCCTTTCAAAAAGAGATACAGGTTATAGGCAATACGGTGGGCACGCTCGACAAACTCTCTAAGATCGACACCGAACTCTTGGGTAAATATTCCAAAGTCTACTTCTTGAACGAGCACTACGTGCCCTTCCAGCTCACATCAATAGATAAGAAGTATCTTTACCGCGAGGAGAGTGGGGCAACCTTACTCACGCCCGTGTTGCAAAATCTAAGGCGCATGATTGACGACGCCACAGCAGCGGGTGTAACCATATATGTCTCTTCGGCTTACCGCTCGTTCGTAGAGCAGGCCAACCTCAAGGGGGAGTATAGCGTGCTCTATGGCGCTGGCACGGCCAATCAGTTCTCGGCCGATCAAGGCTACTCCGAGCATCAACTTGGCACCACGATTGATTTTATCACCACCGGGCTAGGTGGTGGACTTACTGGTTTTGATAAGACAGTTGCTTACCAATGGCTCCTCGCCAATGCCTACAAGTATGGCTTCATCCTCTCCTACCCACAAGGCAACGCCTACTACGTCTTCGAGCCTTGGCACTGGCGCTTCGTGGGCAAGGCTCTTGCCCTTCGTCTTCATAATGACAACAAGAACTTCTACGACGTCGACCAACGTTTCATCGACGCCTATTTGGTCAACATATTTGATAATTAGCGTTCAGAGACGAGGTAGTCGACAAGATGGTCGAGGAGATCATCGACGGTCTCGAGCGACAGTTTCGTCTTGTCCGTGGGACCATCGCTCGTTGGCCGGCTCACATGCGCCAGCTCGCGGGTTTCGTCAACGATTGATTGCCGATCAACTCCGATATCCAGCGCTCCGCCGGCCCACCATAGCCCGCGGAGCGCATCCAATTAGCCTTTGTTGAGTTTGTTTAGTGTACATAGTAGGATTGTTCTGTGTTTGAAGGAGCGCCACAAGAAATGGAGATGGAGAGTGAGGTGATGAACAGGGAGCAAACTCCAGGGCAGGAGCTTGCGAAACTTTTCAAAGAGGCCGGAGTCAAAACAAGGGTTGTGACAATTGGTGGCGGGGGTGAGTTTGAGGAGGCAGTTATTCTTGAGAAGACAGAGATACCAGAATCAAGGATGATCCGTCTCTACAGAGGCGTTAGTCACCTCGACGCATCACTTCTCGAGCAAGTCCCGTATGCATTGAGGGGCGAGACTGATGAAAAGACAAAGAAGCCCGAAGTACTGGAGGCCGTCAGGCCTGAGGTGGAAGCATTGGCGAACAACCCAACTTACGCAAACTTAATAGCATATGTTGATAAAGTCAGACCGTATTTAAGTGAATGGGCGCAAAGTAAGCTCGACGAAGACCTTGAGAGATTTGAAGACGATGTTTTATCAGGCGAAAGCACAAGGAGGACGCTAGTTTACAAACAACTTGGACACAATGGCGGCTATGCTGATCGCGACCTTACCCCCTACATCTCTGCGTCCACTGACTTAAGCGAGGCTGTTGGATATGGACAAAAGGGTGTTTTAATTATCGACATGCCAATTGGTGAAATTGAGGATCATTTCGAAAACGAGGTCCATATCAAGGGAGTGCTAGACAGAAAGTATATTACTGCGGTACTGCCTCGAAAGCTCGGCATCAGCCGAAGTAACGAAGAAGCCACAAAAGAGGCGCGAAGAGTGGTTGGCAAGGTCGACGAGAATAGCAACGCATATCTACACGACAGCGAAGCTCTTGTTCACTTGCGGGATGGCAAGAGGGCGTTGCTTGAGGAGGTCGACAAGGTCCAGTGGCGCAGTGATGTTGAGTTGTTGCGAGAGCGACGGGTCGCCAAGCTTGTCACCACCTTCCCCGAGGCGAAGGTTGACATTGTTGTGGCGAGGCAAGAGGCAGGGCAACAAGGCGTGGACGTATATACCATAGTTAAACAAAACATTTTCGATATGTATGCGAAGCGAGCTACTGCGATAGGGCGCAATGGTATCAATCTAGAGAATCAGGTTTATAAGGAGAGCGAATACGGCCAGGATTTAAAATTCGATAGAAACAAAGTTTCGGACAAAACGTTAATCAAACTCAAGGAACGGATTGAGAGACTTGAAACTCTTGAGCGCGAAAGGCAAGCAAGGCGAAAAGAGTGGGATCAGCCATAGCGAATAATTAGCCCCTCGCCGTAAACATTATTTGCGACAGAAAATGAGATAGGACGAGTGGTATAATAACAACGCTGCGCCCTGGGTCGCGTATCAATGAACGGTACGCGACACGATTCCGCAGAATCGATTGCGCGGTATGCTAATTAGTAAATTCGAGACCTGGTAATTTCGACTAAATCACATGAAGAAGTATGTACTCACGGGTGGGCCGGGGATTGGTAAGACAACTTTGATTGAATTGTTGATGCAGAAGGGCTACTCGATTGTGCCCGAGGCGGCCCGGATGATAATTGAAGAGGAGAAGTTGAAGGGCAGTGACGCCTTGCCCAATAGGGATATTGCTAAGTTTCAGGAGCTTGTGGCGGTGAGGCAGTTAGAGTTGGAGGCGGCGGCCAAGGGCGAAGTAGTCTTTTGCGACCGGAGCATAATAGACGGTTACGGTTATTGCAAACTGGCTAACGTGCCACCTCCAAAGCAGTTAGAAGATTTGGACAAAGGCAGATATTACAAAATATTTCTGCTCGCTCCGCTAAATTATTACGAAACCGACAATTCAAGATTCGAACACTCCGCACATGCGATGGCGATACATAAGGCGATAATTGAAGCGTACAAAGAGGTTGGCTACGAACTAATCGATGTGCCAGTGCTAGCACCAAACGAGCGGGTGGAGTTCATCCTCAAGAATTTATAGAAGTGTTCAGGATTTTGTATCGCATACGGCGGAGGAGAGTGGGCGCCTTGGGTGGGCCGCGACGGGATTATTTGCGGGACAAGGAGGGTGCTCGGGATTTGGTGATGGAGCGGCTGGCGCACTTCAATCAGCACTACAATTTAAAGTGGGGGAGAGTAGCTATACGCAATCAACGTTCGCGCTGGGGTAGTTGCTCGAAACAAGGTAACCTAAATTTTAATTATCGCATCGCTCACTTGCCACCCCATCTGCAAGATTATCTCGTAGTGCATGAGATGTGCCACTTGCGAGAGCATAACCACTCACGAGCCTTTTGGTCACTAGTGGCCGAGACCATCCCAAGCTACGCCACCTGTCGCCGTGAGTTAAGAAAGGCTGTGAGGAGTTGACACTATTTGCATCATCCCCCATACTCTCTCTAATGAAACGGGTGGCTCTACTCTGTGCCCTCATCCTCTTGGTGCCGGTGTTAACGTTTCCCCTAATTACCTCAGCTAAGGCCAAGGGGCCAAAGGGCTACTCCCACGAACGTGGCAAGGAGCTAACTGTGAGCGAGCCGCTGGGCTGGCCCACCAAAACCACCAACTCCACTTGGACAGACACCTCCATCGAATCATTGCCCGGTATGAGTGTGGTGCGTGTGAAGCCATACAACCCCTGGTGGCACATCTGGGGCGGTATCCCTGCCACCACCACCGTGACAGTGGGAGGCCTACCCGCCGACACCGACCTGCACGTGTACACCCGAGGCTATCGCGACCACGCCGTGGCCCACAGCAGCAAGCAAGGCACCCTCACCCTCGACTACGCCTCCAAGCAAGGCCAACAGTTCATCATCAAGGCCAATCCCTCGACCTATCACATTAACCTAGGAGGCAACATCTGGAACTTGTATGCCGCTGGTGGGGATTGCAAATCAATCGGCATCTGGTTTCCAGCAACCAAAACCTGCGCGCTAACCACCGACGTGAACAAAGATGGCAATCGAACCATCGCCATTGAAGATAACGGCATCACGCTCGACGGCAAGGATCCAAACACGAGTGTTATACATAAAGTGATTGGCGTAGGCACCGACGACGGTGTGTACACGGATATGTCCAACGTGACAGTCAAAAACCTAAACGTGACCGGCTTCGCCCGAGGCATTGTGTACGTAGCCACACACATTATCATCGTCCCATCCCCCACCGGTGGCTCAATCGAGTCTGTCATACTCACTAACTTGGCCCAGAACGTGCACATTGAGGGTATGTCTGAGCTCAGCATGTCTAACGTCACTTCTATTGGGGCAGATACAGGCTTATTCATTGAAGATTTCAACAGTGACGGTCTGCCAACCTATGGCATAAAGGCGAAAGGCTCCACCATTAAGAATGCCGCTCTAGGTGCCTACGTGGACAACGTGGACCCTGTGACGTTCACCCAGAACAATTGGGAGGGCAACGGCACGGATATCTCCCAAGTCGCGAGTGGCATGACTCTCGCCAACATAACTGATAGAGGTAACTACTGGAAAAAATTCACTGATTGCAAGCAAGACCCAGCTCCTGCTAACCCCAATCACTGTGCCAATAAGTATGATGTCCCAAGCATCGGTGCTGATGCCCTTCCTTGGGCTTGTGCAAATGCATGGGGAACTGGCAGTCCCTGCCCGAGGGTTACACCGCCTCCACCACCACCGTCAGGGGGAGGAACTGACCGCTGGATGGAAGTAAAAGACGGCTCTACATTTTCTAATCCACTGACCGCAACATTTTACCAAGACAGTGCTAAAACAATAAAACTCAAAGAGTTACCTAATGGCTGGGTTTTAGAATTACTAGACGACGCCTCGGATCCATACAAAGTGCGTGATGTAGCTGATGAAGTTGTTGGCTTTATTGATTCAGGTAGTTTACGAGAAGCGACCACTCAAGCACAAAAAGATTTATTCAATGCCCGTGCCGCAACAAGTACTGCAAATACTAGAACCGAAAGATTAGATATACTGGCAAAAGCAGTGGCTCATTACTGGGCGGATTCTTCTACGGATAAAAATTTGTACAGCGGAAATGATTTTAGTGTTGTTGATAAAAATGATGGAGATAAGGATATATTTTTAAATCAACATCTAGCGACGGAAGGTCAATTCCCGATCGATTTGTATCTTGCTACATTAATTGAAGAATCTGGCGGTGCTCTATCCGATTTTGATAACGAACTAATCACATTTGATTACGGCCATGCTCCCGGACAATTAACAGTTGCTGGTTACCAGAAGGACGTCACTTATTTGCAACTCTTACTGAAGAAACTGGGCTATTACACTGGTACTCCAAACGGATCATTCGACGATTCCACAGTAGCCGCAGTAAAATCATTTCAGACTTCCAAAAGCCTCACTACTAGTGGAGATGTAGGTCCTCTCACCTTACCATTATTGAATACGTCTCTTGAGGCTAACAGATTACAGCCCGAGCTGAGTTCAATACCAACCTCATTTAAATTCAAGTCGTTTCTAGTCGGGGGAGAAACATATTCCCGTGATAAAACAGCCGGAATGTTCGACAACAGAAGCGGGGTAGTCGGCCTAGTGGTTTATCCGTGTAAAGATTACGTTGACCAATCAAGCGTTTCTTCACAAAACTACTATAAAAATTGCTACAAACCTAACGGGGTCGGATTCCACTACAATATGGTGGCTAATACGGAAGCTGGGACACCGCTCATTTCTTATTACCAGAATACTGAACAATCACTGTATTCAAGTGTGAAGAATGGGCTCTCAGTTTTACTTCAAAAATACGCCTCTAAAAGGGGTCTAGTAAAAAATAGCTTACTTGTACGTCCATGGCTTACTAAGGGGGCAATTACGATTGACGATAATGACCTTAAGGCCTTCCTCGCCTTGCGAGGGTACAACGGTTTCGGCAGAAGGTTGGGTCAGGCAAGAAACACTGAAGGGGAAAAGGTAAGTTGTTATTATCTTTTTGATAATCCATTAAACTCTAACTATCTCTCATCTGTTGCGTATTCTTTGTTACAAGCACACGACGTATTTCCAACGTCAGGTTCCTATGCTACTTCCTCAGCCCTGTATCAAAAATTACTGTTGGTTGATAAGAACAAGACAGAACTTTGCATTGGTTCCCCTGCTTATTTGCAGATAATCGATGGCAGTAACAATTTAACCGGTTATGATGGATCTAAAATCGTGGACCAGATTTCTAACGTTGTTTATGACGATATTAACTATGAAGAGGCCTCGATATTAGTACCAAATTCGACCTACACCTTTAGAGTAGTTGGGAAGGAAAGCGGAACTTATGATTTTGTTATTGCCAATTTCACCAATAGCTCTAGTCCAATCCAGGTAAAGATGGATAATATCCCCTCAACCATAGGTTCGATCCACGAATATAAAATAGATTGGGCAAATTTAACGGATACAGGCGGTGTGACGATAAAAGTAGATCAAAATGGAGACGGTACTTTTGAGAAGACTGTTGTAGGAGGAAAATTAATGAATGGTGATCAATTCCTGCCATCGCTGAGTTCAGACAAAGTAACCATCTGCCATCGGCCACCGGGCAATCCAAGCAACTCTAAAACGCTATTTCTCCCTGCATCCGCAATATCTGCCCACATGGCGCATGGAGATAAAAAGGGAGAGTGTAAAAATGAGAAGCCCGATGGCGACAAGGAGAAAGAAAAGGAAAAAGATGAAGGTAAAGACGAAAGAGAAGTTAGTGATGTGGATGATAAAAGAGTGAAAAAAGAAGGCAAGAAGGAAAACAAAGAAAACAAGGATAGCAAGGAAAACAACAGGAGTGAAGGAAAAGATAATATAAATAAGAAAGGCAAAAATTCAAAATCTAATTCTAGAGACGAATAATATATGAATAGAAAACCAATTCTAATAAGCGTATTACTAATCTTGGCCCTCGTAATCCTAGTGGTTTTGGTGATTTCGAAGAACAGTGGGGGAACAAGGATCCCCAAAGAAAACGCAACATTTGATGAAATTATAGACAAGTATACCAATGTGGGCTGGCGGGTAATTGATGATCAAAGAGGTCAACTTAATAATGATTCACATGAGGATCGGGTGGTGGTACTGGATACGGACGTGAAGGGGATTGAAAATAACAGGCTACTGATAATCTTATTCGGACTTCCAAATGGACTTTATGATACATCCATAGTTTCTGATACAGCGGTGAGATGTTCTACCTGCGGGGGCGTTGGGGGCAATGGTGACCCCTTTAGTCGCATCGCGATCAATGGCCAATCATTAGAAATTCATCATACTAGTGGTAGTCTGACGAGGTACGCGGAAACTGAAAGCTATCTCTACCTAAGCGGTGAGTGGCTATTGTCTACCACAACAGTTACAACTTTTAATGCAAATGATCCCACAGTTTTGATTAGTACTGAAACAAAGACCAGTAAAGATTTTGGCAAGAGAGTAATCAATCCAATCGTCCAGAAGTAAGCATTCAAAAGAGGATAAAAAATGAAAAAGTACACCGCCCCTTTCTTCGTGCTTTTGGTCGCTATTCTTGGCGTGTACTTGGTAGTGAGCAAAGATAATAAGTTAAATTCAGCAAACTACGAATACACTGTTAGCAACAATACTATCACCGTGAGAAATACCGTTGATGGAGTAGTCAAATCTCTATCACTTGAGGAAACAACAATCAATGGTAGAGAACTTTTTGTCCTTGGATTAAACTTAGTTCGTAAGGAGGTCTATGTTGGTCTTACTGTTACTCCAACCCCACCGGATGCTCCGTGGTCGTCTGCACAGTCAGAAATTGTGGCGATAAACATTGAATCTGGCTCGCAGCATTCAGTTCTAGCGTTACCAGGAACGGAATACTTCGATAGTTTACTTGTTGCCTCAAACGGGGATTATATTTCAGTACGTTATGGATCTGGAGGCGCTGAATGTGACACTCGTAACTTAAGTTATGTGATTGACCTAATAGCAAAAAAGGCAGTCACAGCACTTAACCCCAATGGATTACCAGAGGATACAATTGTATCATCGATAGCAAAATCATGGGCTGGTGTCAGTATTACTTTCTCATACTCAACGACACCTTGTTCCACAGGGATTACTATGGATGAGTTATGGGAATACAACATTGATACCAAGGAATACAAGCAAGTTGAGTAAGGTTTTGGTATCGCCGATCCGGCAATGCCCATACCCTATACTTGCCCGCTTCGGCCGTATCAGCTCACTTAGCCCACGGGGACAAGAATGGGGAGTGTGAGTCTAACAAGAAGCATGACAAAAACGCCAAGGACGGGGATAATGAGAGTGAGCACGAGAAAATATCTGGGAACGGTAAGGGGGGACAAAAAGGATAATGAAGAAAAGAACGATGATAACAAGGACAACCGCAGTAGCAGTAAAGTTAAAAGCAAAAAGAAATGACTACCTTAGACAAGAAATTCCTAGTCGCGTTTGGTCTCGCTCTTTTTGCAGGACTTCTAGTCTTTTGGCACTTTTATGATCGGGGTGATAATTATAAACCATTAAGTATTTCTGATATTACAAACGAATTAATTGACAAGAGATTAATAGACGCAAGTGACATAAACGATCAGGAGGCGTCAATTACTGCGGAGATTACCGACCCCAAAACAAAGGCTATCATCCAATTTATCGAAATCCCAGAGTGGTCTGGGACCGGCGGAACAAGGGGTTTTGTTGTTTCTTCATCCGCAGATGGGGAAAGTATTAAGGTGTTGTGTGAATTCTTTGGTTCAAAAAAGGTCCTACAAGACACATTGAGGATAGATAATTCGGTTGTGATTTATGATGAGCTGTACCGCCAAGGTGCGTGTTGCTATTTTTCTCGAGAAATTCATATAAATTTGATTGATCCATCAAAAAATATGGCCCCTGATTTTCCGGACAGCATTCAAGACTACGTGACACGGCATAAAATAAGTGCTGACCCACTTAATCTGAGTGAATCAATCGGAAACTACACCTTGATCGATGACGATACAACTACGTTAGAAAGACAGGTTTCAGATAGTATTGGTACCATATACCCAACTGAGACCTGGCAGTATAATGTCCAAACAAAAACATACACAGAGGTAAAGTAGCAACCACGAGGACTAAGGTAAGATACCACCAGGCCAGGCTAAGAAAAAGAAATGAAAAAAATAATTTTGGGTATAGTTTTAATAATACTTGTGGGAGGGATCACTCTGGGCGTTCTTCGTAGTAGACAAAGAGTTACAGAGTTGCCGGTCAAAGTCCTTGATTATCAACAGTTTGTAAAGGACTCATACCCCGTTGAAGGAGACGGTTATGCCCTGAACGAGTACACTGCTTCCGAGCCACAAGTCATAAGGCAGGTAAACCAGATCCAGGTCGTAGTGGACGACCCAATAAACTTTGGATCTCACAATCCTTCGGCCTATGTTATCTGGTCAAACCTAGACGGTTCAAACAAGCGTGTTGTGTATTACTTATCTAACACCAACATAGGTGGTTTGCCAGATGTTTCGCCCTCAGGGAGCTTTTTTGTTGCTGATGCGAAATATGTTATGAGCGCTTGTCTAGCGCTCACCTCTGTTGATTATGCAAGTATCAATAACGGGGAGGTCGGCGAAGTAAAGACGATTTCAGAAATTAATGGAATACATACGGAAAGTGAAAACGGAGTCGCACTACAACTTAGCCACGACAAGTGGTTAAGTGATAATGAGGTGGAGCTGGTTGTTGAATACTACGATTCTAGATGTGGTGGAGAACTAATCAGGACAGAGAAATGGGCATACAACCTTGACACTAAAGAATATAAACAAATTATAGACGTACAATCATCAAATATCCCACCATTTACAGACTCTAAAGAGAGTTACGTCCTGAGAAATAAGATATCTAAAGACGTGAAGGATTTGACGGAGCATTTCGGCGCTTATTCAAAGCCGAACCATAATTCATATGTGTTTGAAAGATACTTCAGCGATGAAAACGGCACAAAATATAAAATAGAAAAATGGATATACTTTATTGACGACTCTGTGTACGCTCTAATGAATAGCTTTGATGATGCTATAGATTCAGGCGAAGGAATATCCCCCGAGGATGTCAAGTATGAGTACAAGAGTATACCAAATTCACCGATGGAGTACTCCATGACTTCAATCCGTCGAGCCGACAATCATGAAATTGTCTTAGACTTGACATTCGAATTAATGCCCCAACCTGGTAGGGGCTTTATCGATGAATATGTTCCAGGCTGGTGGAGTTCCCTGAGTGACTTTATGTATTCAGAAAAAATAATGAGTTGTACTTTGTAATAAATGACTTAAATAATTCCGGTAACGCAGTACATTACGGACAATTAGGCGGGGTGAATGTAAATACAGGTGAGTACAGGGATTTGGGTAGTGTGGAGAATGGTATGGGTTTCGGGTTAATTCAAGATGAAAGATACATACTATACACTGTCGGAATCAGGCTGTACCCCGGTGGGCACACTTATCTAGTTTATGTTAATCTAAGGACAGGAGAAGAGACAAAGGTTGATCCTGATATTGGCGAAAAATGGACAAGTAAATATATTGACTTCATCGACTGGAAGGATAACAATATAAAATTTACTGTCGAATATTATCAAACTGAGGATAATGGCAACAAGAAAATTCAACTTTGGCAGTACAACGTGGAAACTAAAGAATACAAATTAATTAAATAACCGTGCCCAATAAACAACGAGGGATTATACCGGTTCTCATCATAGTAGCCATACTTGCTGGCATGACTGCTGTTGGTGGGGGATATTACTAATTATAGGGTGGAGGAGATCAAGCGCGCCGATGCGACTGGGAGCCTCACCTTCAACCAAATACCCCCCAGCAGTTCATCGTCACGGAGAGAAAGAGTTAGGTCTCAACTAGATACCCCTCCCAGCCTTTGAAATAGAGCCTTTTCGTGGTATAAGTTGGCTTAATGACTGAACCCGGAAGTTTTGAATATATTGACCAGCAGATACGCAAAGGTTCAGTGCAAGAGCTGGGCAATGCTTTTGAGCGTCTTTGTAAATTTTATCTTGAGAATGCGCCAAAGTATCGCGGTGAGTTTAAGTATGTTTGGCACTGGCGAGATTGGCCCAAGCGTTGGGGGCCTGATACAGGGATAGACTTGGTTGCTGAGACTAATGAGGGCGAAACATGGGCAATCCAGGCAAAGGGTATAAATCCAGACCGCTCTATTCCTAAAAGTGAGTTAGATTCTTTTCTATCGGAATCAAATCGTCCAGACATCAAGTTTCGTCTTATTATCGCCACAACTGATGACATTGGAGTCAATGCGAGGCGTACCATAGCAGGACAGCAAATCCCTGTTGGTTTTGTGTTGCGTGGCGACTTGCTAGGCGAGGAATTACAATGGCCGCATCATTTGGGAGAGAAGCCACAACCTAAACTAAAGAAAACTCCCAGACCACATCAAGAAGAGGCCATTAGGAATGTCTTAGAAGGCTTCAAGCAAAACGATCGAGGGAAACTAATACTGGCGTGTGGTACTGGCAAAACTTTAACCTCTTTGTGGATTCATGAGAAATTAAGAAGCAAAAGAACGCTTTTTCTTGTTCCGTCACTTTCTCTCATTAACCAAACACTTCTTGAGTGGTCGGCGAATGCGAAGCATGATTTTGACAGAATAGTGGTGTGCTCGGACGACACTGTGACTCAAAGTGGCGAAGACCACGCTATTTCTTCAACGGTGGATCTTGGTATCGAAGTCACAACAGAACCGAAGGGCATTGCCCACTTTCTGCAAAAAAAGCACGCTAAGCCTGTCATCATATTTTGCACGTACCAATCATCGGATCGCATAATAGCGGCCCAAAAGCAGGGAGCGCCGATCTTTGATCTCGTAATAGCAGACGAGGCTCATCGCACCACTGGGTATGTAGAGAGTAATTTCGCCGCAGTATTGGATGATAAGAAAATCAAATCAAAGAAACGACTGTTCATGACGGCCACTCCGCGTTATTTCACTGATCGGGTGGTAGATAAATCAAAGGAACTCGAATACGAGATGACCTCAATGGACGATGAAAGCAAATACGGCCCCGTTTTCCATCAACTAACTTTCGGCGAAGCAATTGAGAAAGACCTCTTGTCTGATTACCAGGTTGTCATTATCAGTGCAAGTGAAAAGGAGAGGAAAATGGCGGAGGAGGCAACGCTAGTGCGCACGAATGACGGCCTTTTCACCGACGCGCGCACATTCGCCGCGCAGATTGGTCTTGCAAAAGCGATCAAGAAATATGAC
>DATDSR010000017.1:0-16407 GCA_036517855.1 Minisyncoccota bacterium
GGGCAAAGCCCAGTTTTTCGCCCAGCGGTGAAACCGCCAGGACCCGGCGGTTTCACCGCTGTACCTGCACGGCCTTCAACTAATCCCCAAGCGGCTTCGTTTATTCCATCTGGCGCCACTGGTGGCGGCATGTCGAGCACTTCAGGCGCGGCCAAACGTCGTAAGCGTAACGAACATGCTGGGCCAGGGATTGGTTCGAATCAGACACCGGGTGTTTGGGCTCCCTCAACACCCGGTGTCGGGAGCCCGCCTGCTGCTAGGTCGCCCGTGAGTGGGGGATTTGCCCCCCAGAGTCCTCGCCCAACGTACCAACCACCACGCCCTTACATACCGCCCGAAGCGGCTGCGGCCCTCGGCAGTTCGAACCTAAAATCCTTGATTGAGGATGCGCTTAAAAAGTCCGCCGAGAATGATGCCGCTCGCGAAGATGACGAGGAAGGTTTGGTGTACAAACCTGAGACCCCCGGCGCCCTAAACTTAAATCAACAAAGCGAACCTGACGATGATTCTAGTGAAGAAGTTGTGGAAGACCCAAACGAAGGCGACAACATTCCGCCCAAGCCCAACGAAATCTCCTCAGAAGAACTCCGCAAGATTTTATCAGAGGGAAAGTAGAGAGGAAATAGGCCACATTTCGTGTTATAGTTTGGGCTATGAAGCCACGGATTTTAATATTTAGCACGGCTTATTACCCTTTTGTGGGGGGTGCTGAAGTGGCTATCAAGGAGATTGCTGACCGGTTGGCGGAGGAGTTCGAGTTTGAGATGATAACGGCGCGTTTGGACAAGAAGCTGGCTAAAGAAGAGGTGGTGGGGAGTGTTTTGGTGCATAGAATCGGTTTTGGGTCGAGTTTTGATAAGTTGCTTGTGCCTTTTTTCGGAGCTTTCAAGGTCGCTGAAATAAGCAAGAAAAGAAAAATAGATTTATTTTTCCCTGTGATGGTAACTTACGCTTCGGGCGCAGCATATATATACAATATTTTTCATTCACATAAAATTCCGGTTGTCCTAAATCTCCAGGAGGGAGATTCTGAAGAGCACTTAACCAAACGGCATTTTGGTTTGCTTGGTTTATCTTGGAAGATGGCTCTTAAGCGCTCAAGTTATGTCACAGCCCTTAGTAATTACTTAATGAATCGTGCGAGAGGTTTAGGCTACAAAGGCGGGGGTAAGGTGATACCAAACGCGGTTAATGTGGAAGTGTTTAAACAAAAGCTTGCCAGACGTGAGCGTTCGTCTTTGCGCAAAAAGATGGGTTTTGGCGAGGATGACTTTGTGCTAATCACTACGGGCCGTCTGGTAGTGAAGAATGGGGTTGCTGATATTATCAAAGCTCTGGCATATTTACCCAAAGAAGTTAAGTTTATTAGCCTCGGTTCAGGGTCACTGGAAGCAGAACTTAGGCTTCTGGCCAAGGGTTATAAACTAAGCGAGCGAATAGTTTGGCAGGGACTTGTGCAAAACAATGAATTGCCACAATATTTGGCTGCTTCAGACGCTTTCGTCCGCCCGTCGCTTTCTGAAGGTTTGGGCATTTCATTCTTAGAAGCGATGGCCGCCGGTTTGCCAGTTATCGCTACTCCCGTCGGGGGTATCCCTGACTTTCTCAAAGATGGCATAACTGGTCTTGTGTGTGAGGTGAGCAACCCTGTGAGCATTGCCGATTGCGTAAAGCGTCTTATGTCTAACCCAAACTTACGGCAAGAACTTTCGAAATGGGCGCGCGAAGCGATTGTTGAGCGCTACTCGTGGACAAAGGTTGTGGGAGATATAAGCGAAGTGTTTAAGAGCGTAATTACTAAATCTTAATGCGTCGTATCCTACTTGTCACACCCCTTTATTCGCCCGATGTGGGAGGTCCGGCCACCCATGCACTGTTTGTAGAGCAGAATCTGGTGCGTCTTGATTGCAAATTGCAAATTATTAAATTTGGCCATTTTCTCAAGTATCCGTATATAATTAGGCACGTAGTATTTTTCTTTAAAGTTCTAAAACAGGCAAAAAATGTTGATACTGTTTACGCGCTCGATCCTTTGGGCGTGGGTTTGCCGGCAGGTCTGGCGGCGCGAATTTTAGGCAAGCGTTTTGTTTTGCGTGTGGCGGGGGATAGGGCTTGGGAGACTGGGGTGCAAGAGTTCGGGGTTAAAGATACGCTTGATGACTTCGCCCGCAATCAGTATCACTCACTTCCTATTTTTATTATCAAATCAGGGCAAAAGCTAACAGCCTCACTTGCCCACACTATTATTGTGCCAAGCGAATATCTGAAAATGATTGTTACGTCTTGGGGAGTTGAATCTAAAAAGATAAATGTAGTACACAGCGCTTACGAGCCACAAGATTTGCCAAGCAAAGAAACTTTGCGCCAAGAGTTGGGTGTGCGAGGATTCTCGATCGTGAGTGCTGGCAGATTGGTGCCATGGAAAGGCTTTAAGGCACTGATAGAACTTTGGCCCGAGGTCATGGCCTTCCGTGGTGATGCCACTCTCACAATCGTGGGCGATGGGCCAGACAGAGAAATGCTTGAGCAACTAGTAAGGCTTTTACGTCTTGATGACGTTGTGACTTTCACTGGCAATGTTTCGCATGCGGATGTTTTGCAAAGAGTGCGCGCAGCTGACTTGTTTGTGCTAGACACTGGATACGAAGGCCTCTCTCACCAGCTACTTGAAGTAATGGATATGGGCACAGCAATCATTACAACCCGCATTGGCGGTAACCCAGAGCTAATTGAAGATGGCAAAGACGGTATACTCGTGGAGTATAACAACCGCACCCAGTTGCTAACCGCTATGCGAGAGATTATTGAAAACCCCATCCGTGCCCGTCTCCTCACCCAAAACGCCCACGAGAAGTTGAAGCAGTTTAATCCCGCAGTTATTGCCAAGCAATTAAACGCCCTTTTGTAGCCCGAACCTCCATGCTGGGTATTTTACCATGTCAAATTAACAAACGATCGCAGGCTAATTTGATTTATGATATGATTGTAGGGTATGAGAAGTAAATCGAGCTCGGTAGATATTAAGATTCTGCGGAAGAAAAGATCCGAGAGGATTGGCAGGATATCCCGAGCCATCCTCATGAGCATAGCTGCTGCGGGAGTTCTTGCTACTGCCCTGGTGGCTCCCAACGTACTGCAATTACTGAATGATAAAGCAAGCAAAAAACGTGAATGGTATATAAAAAATGTACAAGAAGAATTGCGAGCCAAAGGTTTGATAAAACGTGTTAAACATAAAGAAGGTTTCGCTTATGAATTGACCGAAAAAGGAGAAGGAGTCGCGTCTAGTTATGTGCTAGGTACGCTTGAAATTAAGAAGCCGCTCTTCTGGGACGGAAAGTGGCGGGTAGTCATGTTTGACATCAAGGAATCCTACAAAGGTGCTAGAGATGAGCTGCGATCAATACTGATCTCCCTGGGATTTGAGAAATTACAGAAGAGTGCTTGGGTCCATCCGTACCCCTGCGCTGACGTGATCACATTAATAAAGAAGAAGTATGACCTGGGTAAAAGCGTCCTATATTTAGAAGTTGAAACTCTAGAAAATGACCACTGGCTACGTGATGTCTTCTTTCTCCGCTAATCAAATTAAGAAGCGATCGCCCACTAATTTGATGAAGGCCTGTCTATTACGTTTTTGTAGAACAATGAGAGAGCCGCGACGAACCGCCTGAAGTTCTTCCAGACCGATTGGTATCTCATCGATCCGGCTGATTGCGGTCATCAACTTCCCGACCGCTCCTATGAGCCAACTCCTAAGAACGGCTTGATCTGCCTTGGCGTACTTGCTCTCTTGTTTTGTTGACATCTTTCGAGCCTCCCGCCACCAAACTATACCTATGCAACTTTTTGTCAAGTGGGGCGATTCAAGATAGAATGGGTGTTATGCGCGTAGTGATGCTTTCAAATGATAGGAAGATTTTTGAAGAGGGTTCTGCTGTGCGGGTGCGGATGCTTGAGTATGGCGCGCTTGCTGATGAATTACACATTATAGTTTTCACACCTGGCGGCCGAGCCGCCAGGTTGGGAAAGAATGTTTGGCTTCACCCAACCAATTCGAAGAGCAAATGGTATTACCTCTGGGATGCTTACGGTATCTGCAAGAAGTTATTGAAAAGGTGGCGTGAGGAGAAGTTGCGATACGTGGTAACGAGTTCGGACGGTCCGACTCACCTACTTGCTTATCTGCTTTCAATCCAGTTTAAGTTTGGTTGGGAGGTACAGGTGCACACGGATATTGGTAGTCGGTATTATCGAAAAGAGTCGTTGAAAAATTACTTGCAGTTTTGGATTTATCGCTTAGCTGTGACTCGTGCCTCTGGTGTGCGTGTGGTGGCCGGAAGGATGAAGGACTTTATGATTTCCAAATGGGGGATCCGCGCTGGCAAAATCACGGTCCTTCCGATTTTTGTTGACACAAACCGCTACTTAAATGCTCCGGCGAGCGATAGGTTGCTCAAAATGTTTCCAGAGTTTGAGCACATTGTCTTGATGGCTAGTCGTTTGACTAGAGAAAAAAATATCTCGCTTGCTACTGTCGCGATGGGGGAAGTTCGCAAGCGTTACCCTAAAACTGGCCTCGTAATTATTGGCGAAGGGCCAGCTGAGGAAAATTCGAAATTCGAAATTCGAAATTCGAAATTAGAGCAAAGTGTGAAGTGGCTGCCTTGGCAGGACGACCTTGCGCCGTTCTATAAATCAGCAGACGTATTCCTACTCACTTCCAATTACGAGGGCTACGGGATGACTCTCATTGAGGCAGCGGCTTCGGGTACGCCGATTGTTACAACGGATGTAGGTTTGGTAGGCGATGAAGTCGTCAACGCTCACACAGTGTTCATAGCGGTGGTTGGAGACTCAAGCAAACTTGCCGAGCAGATTGGAATGCTTTTGCGAGATGGAGAACTGCGCAGGATGATGGGGGAGCGTTTACAAAAAGCGGTTACTTCTTTACCAGACCGTGAGGCCCATCACAGCGCGATGCGCGAGTATTGGGCCACTTGTAGCAAGGTGCCTGTGGGCGGCATCCCTATGCTCGTGAAGTATGTTATATCAGGTGGTTCAGCCGCTTTTGTGGATATATTTAGTCTGTATGTGCTAACGGAGTGGCTTGGCTTGTGGTACTTGATCTCAGCGGGGCTGGCTTTCCTAGTCGCTTTTTGGGTAAGTTTCTTTATGCAGAAGCATTGGACCTTCCAAGATGGATCGGCGCAGAGTCGCAAACAAGCTGTTGTTTATTTTGGGGTGGCTCTTGTAAATCTTGGGGTTAATACCTTGCTTATGTTCTTCCTTGTTGACCTGGTGCATCTCTGGTACGTATTCGCCCAGATGATTACTGGAGGCCTGATTGCCTTCTCAAGCTTCTTTATTTATCGTAAGTTTATATTCAAGAAGACGTAATGAAACTTTTAATTGTTACTCAAAAGGTGGATGAAAATGATGATGTGCTTGGCTTCTTCATTTCGTGGATTAAAGAGTTCGCTAAGCACTGCGAGCAGGTTGAACTGATTTGCCTGTTCGAGGGTGAGCATAATTTGTCGGCGAACGTACGCGTGCATAGTTTAGGTAAAGAACGTGGGGCCAGCAAATTAACCCAACTAGCCAGGTTCTTCTATTTCAAATTCTTTCTAAAGTACGATGCCGTCTTTGTGCATATGAATCCCATTTATGTGTGTCTTGCCGGAGATTGGTGGCGGCTTACCCGCAAAAGGGTTGGTTTGTTTTACACACATAGGCACGTAGATTTCAAACTCAAGATGGCGGAGAAATTTGCCAACTTTATATTTACAGCCTCGGAATCTAGCTTTCAACTAAAGACGAAAAAACTTCGTGTCGTTGGTCACGGTATTGAGGTCGAAAGATTCAGAAATCCGGGGATATTACCAGTTAAGGGTTTGGTTCTTTCGGTAGGGCGTATTTCCCCCATCAAGCATCAGGATGTGCTTATTAATGCCCTGAGAATCTTGCGAGAGAAGAGCGTCGATGTGAGGGTTAAGTTCGTAGGCGCTCCGGGTTCTCTCGCTGACAATGAGTATGACGTTAGATTGAGAGAGATTGTCGAAGAGCACAAGCTTGGTGACTTTGTCGAGTTTGCAGGCTCTATGCCCAACAAGCTTATCGCCAAAGAATACTGGAACGCGGCCGTATCAGTAAATTTGCTGCCCATGGGGGGCCTAGATAAAGCTGTATTTGAATCGCTTGCCGCTGGGACACCCACCGTCACTACTAACCAAGGATTTAAACAACTTGCGTTACCAGGCCTCGTTCTTTGTGAATTAGATATTGATGAAGTCGCCAAAGCAATACAAATCGCTTTAGTTTATCCACCGCAGGTAGATTCGGATAAGATTAGCCGTGAGTACTCGAGCGAGCAAGTAGTTTCTAAAATATTGGCCCATTATGAATGAGTCCCTTCGACAAGCTCAGGGTAAAAAGGTTTTGTTCTTTGGTATTTACGACCCGAATTACTCACGTAATGCCGTGCTTATGCTTGGGTTTAGGGAAAATGGGTGGGAAGTTGACGAGTGCCGAATAGATCCGAAGCAAGTTGGGGGATTAAGGAAGTATTTACAACTTTGGAAAGAGGGCAAGAAGCTCAAAGGAGATAAGTTTAATCTAATTATAGTAGCCTTCCCGGGCCATACAGTTGTGTGGTTGGCGCGGCTATTGTTTGGAAAGAAAATTATTTTTGATATGTTTGTATCGCTCTATAATTCTGAAGTAGAAGATAGAGGTAATGGGAACAGAATGTGGAACTACTTACTTGACTGGTATTCAGTACGCCTAGCGAATAAAGTATTGCTTGATACTAACGAACAAATTAAATATGTCTCAAATTTGGTGCACGTAACGCCAAGCAAATTTATCAGAGTGTTTGTGGGATCAACTATATGATCGTTTACTTCCTTGGCTCAAATATTCCTCTACAAGGTATTTCAACCATAGTGGAGGCCCAGAAAATGCTAGAAAGTGAGAAGGATATTGAGTGGCAAATTTACACGGGCAAGCCCTGGATCCATTTTGACGAGCATGTAGTGCGGATGAGAAAGGCTGACATCGTTCTGGGTATTTTTGGCGTCACGCGTAAAACACAAATGGTCATACCCAACAAGGTGTATGAAGGGTTGGCTGTGGGCAAGCCTGTCATTACTGCTGATACTCCAGCTATCCGCGAATTGTTAGCAGATAGAGAAAATGTATTATTATGTGAGGCAGGCGATCCGCATGGGCTAGCAGACAAGATTCGTGAATTAAGAGATAATCTACTGCTACGCGAGCAAATTGGCAAGCGAGGGCATGAGTTTTTTCGTTCCGAACTCACCCCGGTCAAAATTGTGTCAAGTCTAATCGTCAACCTATCACGATGAAGATAGCTGTTATTACGCCTATAAATAAGCGAGATTACTTAACAGACACTGTGTTGGACGGCTTGGGAGAGCTTGGCATAGATCACAAGCGATCAGATAAGGAAGAGCGGAAGAGTTTTGTTGCTTACGCCAGGGAGGCGGAGCTTATTTTATTTTGTTGGGGAAAGACAGTCAAGAAATGGCGTATTTTTGATTTCAACAATACGAATTATTTATTAGCCGAGGAGATTAATTGTTGGAACAAGACAGTTTTCATAGATGGCAATGAGGTGGGACGAGACGGTCGGGCTCGAGGTTTGGTGGCCGAGCCGAATCGGGCGATGCTTAAGAAGTGTGCCCTTTACTTTAAGCGTGAAAAGCCATACCCGCCTAGAGTTTTGCCACTGCCCTTTGGAATTACAAAAAATATGATTGCTTGGCAACCTGATGTTAAAAAGGATATAGATTTTTTCTGTGTGTTCGGTAAGCACGATGAATATTTGCCATTACGCTGGCAGGTCACGGATGAATTGAAAAGATTCTGTGCAGCAAATAATTTTTCTTGCGTGACGGAGCGTATGCCCAAAGAAGAGTTTCTGCAAAAACTTGCACGGTCGAAAGTGGGTATTTCAGTTGGTGGCGGGGGATTTGACACCCTGCGCTTTTGGGAAATTCTGGCCAATAATTGTCTTCTTATGACTGAACAAATAGACATTTATCCAGATAACGGTAAAGGTGAACTCGATTATTCCAGGATCTGGCAGTTCAAAGATCTGGCCGGATTTCGCACACAGCTTGAGAAAATCGGCAATATCATCCGCTCGCAAGCGCTAGATCTCAAAATATCTGAGTATCAAAATATACTGCCTACCCACTCTTCCTCCGCTCGAGTTCAGATTATTATCACCGCCGCAAAGGATCAGGGTATAATTTAGATATGAACCCAAGGTGTTTTATTGGTGGGGAAGAGGCGCAGTTCCTTTTAGAGAAGGATGGATACATGCACTACAAGTGTTACAAATGTGGGCTTGTGTTTGTGTGGCCACTACCGAATGATGAAAAATTGAAAACGGAAGTTTATTCTGAAGAATCTGGTTATCAGGCCGGCAAGACAACGGACGATGGCTCGCTCTCTCATTCGAAGCATACTGAAAGAATATTGAGCGTCCTCGATATCGGCAAGTTGCTGGATGTGGGATGCTCGAGTGGAGATTTTTTGATTACTACAAGAGCTCGGGGTTTTGATGTGATTGGGGTTGAGCTCAATCCGCGAACGGCCAAGCAGGCTCAGAGCCGGGGTCTTGATGTAAAGATTGGGGCGCTCGTCGACTCGCGATTTGATGACGAGCAATTTGACATTGTGCATTTGGGTGACGTTATTGAGCACGTACCGGACCCGCGGGCACTTATTAATGAATGCGTAAGGGTTTTAAAAAGCAAGGGAACTCTTATTGTCTCTACACCCAATACCGGTTGCTTCTGGTCGAAAACAACTTTTATGTTGTATAAATGGTTTAAGATTCCGTGGTCAACAGCCACGCCTCCGCATCATCTATTCTTATTTAATTCACATTGTCTAGATGAGCTAATGGTGCAAGTGGGCTTTTCGAAAATAAATAAATGGTATGAGCGACCGCCACGTTTAATGTATGAGTTGGGCAACACCCACTTGTGGGGTAAGTATAAACGGGAAAAGAGTTTAAGAAATATAGCCTTTTTAATTTTCGCTTTTGCGTTATACTTGTTCACATACGCTATGAATTTTATCTTACACCCACTATTGACCAGAGATTTTGGCCAAGTTGGTGTATATCAAAAAAATGCTTAAAGTTTGGACAGGCAAGAAAATACATGGTTTGCCAGAAGTGTTGGCTTACTCAAGCACCCAAGTGGTTGAGGAAGTTGCGAGTGCTGAGGAAGCGGATTATTTGCTTATCCCTCATAACTGGACCCATGTTCGAGACAATACCGCATATCTTAAGCAATTTGAACAAATCGGCAAAAAAAGCATTGTGTTTTGGTTGGGTGATGGTTCCGAGAAGGTCCGTTGGCCCAACACTATTGTCTTTCGCACTAGTGGCTACAAGAGTGACCTTGCCTCAAACGAAATAATTATGCCAACCGTAGTTGAAGATTTGGGCGCGAAGTATAACATTACAACACGTGCTAAGGGACTTACACCGAGTGTGGGTTTCGTTGGTTGGGCTAGGCAGACTGGTTTTGCCGCGCTTAAGAGTACTGTCAAAAATGCTTTCAAATCTGGTCCACGCAAAAAAGGGCTTTACTTAAGGCAAAAGGCCGTGGATATTTTGTCACACTCATCGCTTATTGAGACAAACTTTATTTTGCGGACAGGCTATAAAACAGGCTCGCAGGATGAGTTTGTCAAAAATATGAAAGGTAGTGATTTCGCTCTTGCCCCCAAGGGTGACGGCAATTACTCGGGTCGTTTTTACGAAGCCCTATCTCTAGGTCGCCTACCGCTTTTGATAGACACTGATTGCGTGTTGCCTCTTGAGAATGAGATTGATTACGATAAATTTGTCTTGCGGGTGCCATACACGCAGATGGAGGAATTGCCCGAACGTATCTCAAAGTTTTACAACTCGCTTTCAGATGAAGGGTTCAGGCAAGCCCAAGTGGCGGCTCGGGAGGCGTTCCAAAATTATCTAAATGTCACCACGTACCTTGGATATGTTTTACGCAAAGTTTTTTTGCAAAAGTATGAACGCTAAAACTTCACATGTTTTGTTGGTCATGTTGTTTACCGTTGGCGTATCCCTGACCTTCTATAAGTTGGATGAAAGTCCGGTTACTTGGATGGATGAGGGACTTATCACTCAAACATCTCGTAATTTGGCCACTCAAGGACGCTACGCTATTCAAACGGCTCCCGGGGAATTCGCCTCCCCCGGCATCATCAGCACAAGCTTGCCAGTAACCTTACCTGTCGCCCTGTCGTACAAAATTTTCGGTGTCGGTCTCTTGCAGGCTCGGGTGGTGATGGCCCTTTATATTATCGCCTTTTTTATCTTGGCGTATCTCTTGGTCCGTAAACACGCGGGGCAATCAGCCGCGCTACTTGGACTTGCTTTGCTCGTCACCTTTGCTCCTATCTATGGCCACGGCAAAAACGTGTTGGGTGAAGTGCCTGGGCTCGTGTGGCTTTTGTTTGCCCTGCTTACTTTTAAAAATCCCTGGTCCGGTATTTTCTTTGGTCTTGCCATGGTGACCAAGCCCATTTTTTTACTTCTCTTGCCCGCAATTGCCATAGTATATGTGTACAAGAGAGAATGGCCCTCACGGATTTTTATCGCCAGTCTTGCCTTGCCCGTGCTTGTCTGGATACTTGTGCAATTTCCTCACGATGCCATTGGCAATATTCTCTCGATCTATGCTAACCCCCACCACACGAATCTCTGGCTTTCGATTGTCGCTAACGCCCACCGTTTTATAACTGAAGCCCAGCCATTTTACGCGCTTATATTACTCGGTATCTGGCTCTTGTCGCTCCTGTGGCGATGGCGTGCTCGTGTGGATATTGACAAAGTCGAACTCGTGGCGGCTGTCTTCTCTCTGTTTGTGTATCTGGCCTACCTGCGTACCATAGGTTATTACCGCTACTTCTTCTTAGGCGAAGTGCTTGCACTTATGTATTTACCTATTACCCTTTTGAGATCGAACCTTGAGAGGTTCCCCAAAGTTCGACCTCTGATTCCTGCCTGCTTGATCTTACTTGTCGCTATACAGTTTTACCAAACCAGTTATCATTCTTGGGTGGCGAGTGCTTACGGCTCTCATCGCACCAGAGATCTTTCCGCCGTGCTCTCACAACTACCGCCCGGTAAACTTGTATTTGTGTATCAAGCACCAGAGTTGGCGAACTTCTTACCCTCGAACAATTATCTGCAATATGTGAAAGTGGCCGAGGACATTATCATTGGTGCCGATAACTTGCCCCGTGCCGAGCGAGGAGAGCCGGAGCTTGTGCTTGCTCATGCTGAAGACGCCGCCTTGCCCATCTTTTCTCGTTACGAAATCCATACAGCGTTTGATCAGTACATGCTTATGACGAAGCGGTGGTCAATACAGTCGCAATGAAAATTTTTTATATCATCACTGGCCGTTATCCAACCGAAAGGGCTTATGGTATCCAGATAGAAAAAACAGCAGAGGCCTTACGAAATTTAGGTGCGGAGGTGGTAGTTAAGGCCCCGCCAGCTTTTCTTCAATTTCTCTTACGCTTAGGTCAAGTTGGTTATCATTTGCGAACGTTGATTTTTCTCTTATTTTTGCCTCGTCATAGTGGTTCAATAACCTACACTCGGGATTCTTTAGCGGCCTACCTCACAGGGGGATATCTTGAATTGCACGATATCACGAAAGGCAGCCTTTCACGAAAGGCAGCCTTTCGTGCCGATGGTGTGATTGTCATAAGCAAAGGTCTGCGTGATCGTTTGATCGAACTTGGTGTGCCGGCAGATAAAATACTTGTCGCGCCTGATGGGGTAGATCTGAAAGATTTTGACATTGCCATTTCTAAGGCCCAAGCACGAAAGCAATTTAATTTGCCACTTGATAAGAAGATTGTGCTCTACGTTGGCCTTTTTGATGAGTGGAAGGGGTACAAGACTTTACTTGAGGCGTCAAAACAATTTGGGTCAGACACAGAGCTCGTGATGGCCGGAGGCAGGGAAGAGCAGGTGGCTAATTTATCGAAAGAATATCAGCACGTGAAGTTTTTAGGTTGGACCGATTATGCTAAATTACCTGCTTTGCAAAAAGTGGCCGATGTGCTCGTGTTGCCCAATTCAGCCCAATACGAAATCTCGCGCACGTTCACCTCTCCCTTAAAACTCTTCGCCTATATGGCAAGCGGCGTGCCCATAGTGGCGAGTGACCTACCCAGTATCCGCGAAGTTTTAGATGACGATTCTGCCTTTTTCGTAACGCCAGATGACCCAACCGCCCTCGCCTCTGCAGCGGGGACGGCCCTCGCCGATCCTGATCTAGGTCAGCGCTTGGCTTCCAGAGCTCTCCAACTTGTCCAGCGTTATGCTTGGCAATCCCGTGCCCGTGCTATACTGGATTTTCTTCAAAAGTATGCGCGTGACGATAATCATCCCAACATATAACGAGGCGGCTAATATTGGCGAACTAATCAAACGTATTCGTGCCACTGTGCCAGAGGTGGATATTTTGGTTGTTGATGATAATTCGCCTGATGGTACAGGTAGGATTGTAGAAGAAATCGCGTCTAATAATAACCGCGTCCAATTGCTCAAGAGGGCAGGTAAAGAGGGACTGGGTAAGGCTTATATCGCGGGATTTAAAAAGGTCTTGGCGGAGGGAGAGGTTACCCACATTGTGATGATGGATGCCGACTTGTCTCACGACCCGATTTATTTACCCAAGATGTTTGCGCTCGCGCGTGATTATGATGTGGTAGTGGGTTCACGATATTTAAGTGGTGGCGGCACTGTTGGTTGGGAGTTGTGGCGGAGAATCTTGTCTCGCTTGGGCAATTATTACGCCCACTTTGTTACTGGTTTGCCTGTCCGTGATTGTACCGGCGGCTTTAATCTAATAAGCGTAAAATATCTTGAGAAAATAATGCTAAGTAACGTGACAGCCACTGGCTATGCTTTTATTATGGAAATTAAATTTATTATGTACACTTTAGGTGCGAAATTTGTAGAAATTCCCATAATTTTCAAAAATCGAACAGGCGGTCAGTCTAAACTATCTGGGAAGATAATTAAAGAAGGAGTAATCGCTCCCTTGTTCATGCGTTTGGGAGGTGGAAAGCGGTTTCTTGGACCTGATAATACCGATACCCAAGGATAGTAATCACGATTGCCGTGGTCCTTAAACAGTGCTACATTGGGGCAATGTTTGTGGCTTTAAATTTACTGATGTATCTTGGCGTATGCCTGCTTTTCGGTTACTGCATAAGTCGGTTTGTTTTAAGATTTACACAAGCGCATATCATTGTGCCTGCTACGATTATCTTGGGGATCAGCGCTGATGTTTTTTTTGTAAATATCTTGTCGTATGTCATACCGATTCAGGCGAGTGTCTGGCTTGTGCTTGCGTTAATGCTTCTTGTTTCGCTAATGTTGATCCATCGTGATCGTGAAAGAGAGAATGTTGGAGTACCAGTGTTTGAGATAAAAGAAAGCAGGATTATTTTTGGCGTGGCTTTGTTTATTTCGCTCCTCTCAGGTCTTGTGGCGCTTAAATCACTTGGCCACGACGATTTCTTTATGGGGCATATGCCTCTTGCGTCCACCATAGCATCAGGCAACTTTCCCGTGATGGATCCGAGTGCCCCAGACCAGCCGCTAAGTTATCATTATGCTTCTGAACTAATGTCGGCGAATCTTCACATGGTGACGGGAGTTCCTGTTTGGCTTGCCTACGACTTACAAATTTTCTTGTTTACCGGGGCACTCTTCCTTCTTTTGTTCGCTCTCATCTTTAAACTTGCGGGTGCGTTTTGGCCGGCTCTTGTGGGTGCCGCGCTCTTTTTCTACGGCAGTGGTTTGCAGTGGATTAATATTTTTACAGAAGGATTCCCCGCACTCTGGCATCGCTACATTCTACACGAGAATATGCCCACATTCTGGAAGTGGGTTGTGGACGTAACTTTCCCAAAACTGAATTCCAGTTACATATTCGTAATGAATAACCACTCTGTCGCTATTGGTATGCCTGTTCTCATATTGACACTCTATTTGTACATACTTGCTTTACGTGAAAAGAATGTCCGACGCTCATGGGTGTTTGCCATCTGCGCGGGACTCTTTTTTGGCTACTCGGCGTTGAGTATTGAGACATATTTCGCGGTTCTTTTCATTGCCCTGGCACTTTCTATACTTGCAATCCATACTCGTAAGCACATAACCATCACTTTGTTAGTGTTGGGTCTTGGTCTCGCCATAGCCCTCTTGCAGGGCGGTATCTTCTCAAGGGTTTTGAGTGATTCGGGCAGAGACACACTTACTCTAGTTTCGAGCTGGCAAGAGGCAAGCTACCTTGACCTTGCGCCAAACCCAGCCAAGATTGATAACAGTGCAACTTTCGTTAAACTTTTCTCACCCGAATTTTTCATCCAGTTTGGCCTACCTATCATACTCATCATCCCGGCTATTTGGTTCTTTTATAAAAGACGCGATGGTGGCTTCCTTTTACTAGCTCTTATTGGAGTCGGGGCCTTTGCTATGCCGATAATCTTTCGCTATCACGCCAGACCTTGGGAGATGTCGCGCTTCTTCGCTCTTGCTATCCCAATCTTCGCAATGCTTGTCGGTGTTTGGCTTATGCGGGAACTTCCTAATGTGTCAGGCAGGTTAAAACATATTATTCTTGTGTGCGTATTTTTGCTGGGTGCGAGTGGGTTCTTGTCGCAAGTGGTCTTTGCTATCTCAAGTTTAGATCGTTTTGGCTCACTGGGTCCGCTTATTGCCCGCCCTCCAGAACCCACCCCAGCCGATCTGCTTGCTTATGACTGGATCAGAGCCAACACCACCCTCATTGATCGCTTTTTCCCGTATAGTGAGGAATTCGTGCGCCATACCGGTCGCTTCACCCCGGGTGCCTATCCCTACTTCACTTTTCGTAATCACGATGAAGAACAGCGTCAGTATGATAAAATAGTTAAAGATTGTAATCCAAATGCTTTCGCCTTTTTCAAAATTGATTACGTTTTCGTCTCTCCAGAAAATCCTCTCAAAACTCCCCAAACCTGTATGACCAAGTTCGGAGCGAGTGTCGCCTTCCAATCCGGCCAAGGCCCGGACACACGTATCTTGTACAAAATCCCACGCTAATAACCCAAACTTGTCAAGATTGTTTGCTTTTTGAATGCGTGCTTTTATACCAATGGTTAGGTCTAGAACAACCGAAGACTAAAAAGGAGATCGACATGAGTCACTCGTCAAAAGGCTTAGCGCGGGTGTGCCTTATCATCCCGCCCTCCGCCTTTTTACTCGACGAGCGCGTCTTCATGTCGCTCGGAGTGCTAAAGGTGGCGGCAGTTCTCGAAGCGGCGTGTATCCCCGTGGAGGTCCTTGACCTATCTGGTGTTAGCAACTACCTCGAGGCTGTATCGGTCCACGCCAGCATCACGGAGGCTCGGGTCTTTGGCCTTACCGCCACCACACCCCAGTTGCCATCTGCTCGGGCCATCGCCGAAACTCTCAAAAAGGTTCGCTCAGATTCTCGGGTTATCATCGGGGGCCCTCACGTCACTCTCGTTTCAGCTGCGTGCAAACGCGAATGCAAACGTGGCGTCCTAGGTCGGGCTCACCAGGCCATGCGCCGACTCGAGGAACTTTTCGATGTTCTCGTGGCTGGCGATGGTGAGGAAGCCATCTTTCCCGCTATCAGGGAAGGAGCACCAAAGCTCCTTGACGCCGACGATCCATCAGGTGTTCTTTGGGTGCCAGAAGCTCGCCTTGAGCATCTGCCATTCCCAGCCCGGCATCTGGTGGATGTAGCAAGTTACCGCTACTCCATTGAGGGCATCCCAGCCCTCTCGCTTATCGCCCAACTGGGTTGTCCTTTCGAATGCGGGTTCTGTGGTGGCCGAGCTTCGGCAATGCTCCGCCGGATTCGCACCCGCCCTACCGAGTCCATCGTTCGCGAGATGCGACAGATGTACGAAGCGTATGGACGCCAGGGCTTTATGCTCTACGACGACGAGCTCAACGTGTCGCGCGAGATGGTGCAGTTAATGCGCCAGATTGCTTTGACCCAGAGAGAACTTGGGGTAGAGTGGCGCTTACGAGGGTTTGTCAAGGCCGAGCTCTTTAACCAAGAGCAGGCCGAGGCTCTTGCCGAGGCTGGCTTCAAGCAGATACTTGTAGGTTTTGAATCTGGGTCGCCCAGGATTCTCGCCAACATCAACAAGAAGGCTACGCGCGAGGATAACACGCGGGCCGTTCAGATCGCGCATGCCGCAGGCTTGAAGGTCAAGGCCCTTATGTCCATCGGTCATCCCGGCGAGAGCTCGGAGACTGTCAAGGACACGCTCGACTGGCTCCTCTCCACTCGCCCC
>DATDSR010000018.1:0-4928 GCA_036517855.1 Minisyncoccota bacterium
TCTCACTCTTATACTTCTGCTGGAAGGCAGTCACAACCGAAGCCAACTTCTCGTCGAGAGTTGGCTTAATTCCACTCCCTGTGCCATACACATACAAATCGCCATCTACCAAACCTTCGGAAGAGAACGCCTTGGCCAAAGCCGTGACTTCAGCCGAGCTTACACCCACCCCAAGATTAGAGTTGAAATCGTGACACCAGCGCTCGGGCATAGTCTGCGAGCCCTTCTTGAGCATTTCAATCTGGGCCATCAAGCTCTTGATCTGCGCTTGGAGCAAGGCAATCTGGGCAGATACGCTTGAGGTAACGGTGACCGAGGTTGTGGTTAGGTCGGCAAAAGCTAAACTAGGCGCAATTACTGCTAAAGATAGAGCCAAAACAATAGCTTGTTTTTTCATATACTTAAGGAGACGGACAACTTGCTAATAACTTACAGGTTAGGGTGTAAGCACCGTGACGCTGGGACCCGCGAGGTCAACGCCCGTTCTTGTATTAATGGCCTCGCCCGAATCCATGCCAACCGCGCCAGCCCCCACTTCGCCGTCATAACCGACAGAGAATACGTCGCCTGGGACAGCTCCGCTACCAACATCACCCTGAACAATGATGGTTTTGGAGGCGCCTTTGGACACAACCAGATTTGAGAATGTAACCAGAGACGTGCTAGAGGCCCAACTGAAGAAAGCATTGCCAATTAGAGTGTTGCCATCCCATACCGTATAGTTTGTGCGGCCCGATTCGGCCCCGTTAATCTGCAGAGGTAAGCTTGTCACTCTCACGTCTTCAACACTTGAAGTCTGCAAATTGAGAGAAAGCATGGTCACATTGGTTGTCCCGGGCAAGGCAGTGATAGGTGTGCTTGAGGACGAGGCCAGACTTACCGTGAGACTACCCTGGTTAATAACCGTCGGTACATTTATTACCACAGAATCGCTAGCGACCCCACCCGCAGGAGTCGTGCACGAGAGCGAGTACGTAGCGGATTGAGTGGGGTAGATCAGTACGTAACCATCCATAGGCGGCAGTTGACCAGACCAGGCCCCGGACTTAGTACAGATAGAATTAGCTAAACTGCTACCGAGCTGCCACGACAACGTCGAAGTGGCTCCCGAAACAACTGTCACTGGTCCGTCTGAACCATTTATCTTTAGACCTACCATCGGATTAACCCTGGCCGCCACTGTGAAGTATTTGTCTGACGAATCGCACAGTGGCTTACCCGGCGCCTTCGGGTCGTCCGTTTTGTTATCACAAATCGTTACCTTGTATTTACCAACATCCTGGATAATATCGCCGTGGAAGGCATCGGCCTCACTACTTGTTGCAACTTTTTTGGAATATACGTTGCCCTTGGTAGGACTATACAGATACGCCGTCGGTTCAACCGGCACATAACCAGACAAGGCGTTCCAAGTCCAAGAAAAATTTATGGCATCGCCAATAGTAAACGTCTCCCCGCCATTTGGACTAAGCACAGCGATAGAATGGCAGGTCAACTTCTTTATTCTCTCGGCTGTTACTTTATCAACCATCCCAAGGGCGCTATTGATTGGGGGCACACTTGTTTTGCTCAAACCCTCTTTCTTTTGAAAGGCCTTAACTGTAGCCACAGTTACATTGCCATAATAATTGGTGATGCCAGTGCTCGCCGGCCAGACAACCCCGGGATAACCACTCAAAAATGTCTGGAGTCTCTTAACATCAGCCCCGCTTGATCCCTTGTAAAGCGTGCGCGTAAGGGCAAGGCAGGCAGGAGTTGTCGAGGCGCCTAAGACCTGCCCGCCTTGGGAGGCTTGGAGAGCGTTGATTTGGGCCACTAGACTTTGAATCTGAGCCTGGAGAGCCGCAATTTGATCAGCCTGACTGGTTTGAGCAAAGGCCGCACCAGGGGCCAACATACCTATTAATAAGGCCAGAGCAATAATTTGTTTCTTCATATTTTATAGACGAAAAGCACTATATTAATAACCCTTAGAGTATACCACCCTACAAAAACTAAAGGGCATTAAGTCATCCACAGTTTACCCACAGTGCGGGCGCGCCAGAGAGATACGAACCTTGAATGCTACCCGTCAATTGGGTATACTGAAGGTACACAAATGGCACTGCCAGAGCACAAACAAAAGGCAATCGAATTACGCAAGCAAGGGATGAGTTATAGCCTGATTAGGAAGGAACTACCTGTGGCAAAGAGTACGTTGAGCGGTTGGCTGAAGGATTACCCCTTTCAGAGAAGCGCATACGCGAGTTACGGGACAACAGCCACAGGCGGATAGAAAACTTTCAGCGCACATGGAACCACAAAAGAGAAGTGCTCTTGAAATCTATCTACGATGCGGAACGATTGAAGATTCTTCCGTTTTCTAAACGTGAATTATTTCTGTCAGGACTTTTTCTCTACTGGGGCGAGGGAGCTAAAACAAAGTCGATTGTTTGGATTTCGAATACCGACCCAGCGGTTATCCGAGCTTTTATGAGGTGGGCGCAAGCCGCACTAGAGGTAAACACAGAAAAGATTATAATCAGACTGCACTTGTACAAAGACATGGATGTTGCAAAAGAGACAAAATTTTGGTCAAATGCCCTGGCGTTAGAAGCTGCGCAATTTCGCAGGCCTTACATCAAGGCTAGCACGCTAAAGTCCTTGACCTACAAGGGCGGTTTCGGTCACGGAACTTGCAATGCTATGATAAATGACGCGGCACTAATGCGCAGGATTCAGATGGGACTGAAGGTACTGCGTGACCACTTTACCGGCCCGTAGCTCAATGGTGGAGCACCGAGCTTATATCTCGGGGGTTGCAGGTTCGAGTCCTGCCGGGCCGACAATTTAAACCAACTTTTCCCCTAGTTTTTTGGGCTTTATTCCATTTAGGACCAGCAAATCTTCGAAGTCTTTACGCTCTATGGTTTCAACCTCCATCAGCTTGTCGGCTATTGAGTCAAGGGCTTTGCGATGGGTGGTGATAACCTGGCGAGCCTTCACAAGCGCTTCGTCGATGATGCGCTTGGTCTCGCGATCAAGTTCAGCGGCCTTCTCTTCGCTATATGGTTTGGCCACTACCATAGACCCGGGATTAAGTGAATCTGTGTCATCATAGGCCACAGGCCCAACCAAGTCGCTCATACCAAAGCGACTGACCATGTTACGAGCCATGGCAGTGAGATTAGCAATATCGTTGGAAGCGCCAGTGGTCACGTCGCCAAACACGAGTTCTTCAGCCGCGTAGCCACCAAGCCCTGTAGCGATATCGTCCAAGAATGACTTCTTATTGTGCAATTTACGTTCCTCAAGCGGCAATTTAAGAGTGTAACCGGCCGCTCGCCCGCGGGAGATAATCGAAATTTTGTGGACCGGATCCGAGTGGGGCAAAACGGAAGAAACAAGGGCGTGGCCACCTTCGTGATAGGCGGTTATCTTTTTTTCATCTAGTGAGAGCACGTGGCTCTTGCGCTCGGGGCCGAGCATCACCTTCTCCACGCTCCGTATCAAATCATATTGAGTGATAACCTTGCGCTCCTCTCGCGCGGCAAGTATGGCCGCCTCATTCACCAAATTGGCCAAGTCCGCACCCGAGAAACCAGGGGTACGCTCGGCAATCACGTGTAAATCCACGTCATCGAAGAATGGCTTCTTAAGCGAATGAATCTTCATAATCTCCTCGCGATCTTTGATATCAGGCAAATCAAGCACCACTCGTCTATCAAATCTCCCCGGTCGAAGGAGCGCCGGGTCGAGAACGTCGGGCCGGTTAGTGGCGGCCATTACAATAACTTTATCATTTGGCTCAAAGCCATCCATCTCAACTAGGATTTGGTTAAGTGTCTGTTCGCGCTCGTCGTTGCCACCACCATATCCCCCGCCACGAGAGCGTCCCACTGCATCTATCTCATCTACGAATATAATCGAGGGTGCAATCTTCTTGGCTACTTTAAATAAATCACGCACACGTGAAGCGCCCACGCCCACGAACATCTCTACGAACTCCGAACCGGAGAGGTATATGAACGGCACTTTGGCCTCCCCTGCCACTGCTCGGGCAAGGAGCGTTTTCCCCGTACCAGGAGCGCCCATAAGTAACACACCCTTGGGTATTCGTGCGCCGATGTCCAAAAACTTTTTAGGATTTTTAAGAAAGTCTACAATCTCTTTCAACTCCTCTTTCGCTTCTTTAACTCCCGCTACGTCTTTGAAGGTAACCTTCTGCGACTTGTCATCCGGTTCAATAACCCGCGCCTTGGATTGTCCGAATGAGAATGCCTGCATCGAAGAGCCCTTAACTTGGCGTGAGAGAAACCACACTAATAAGAGGAGCAGCACAAGAGGCCCGAGGAAGGGCAGGAGCACAGCAAGCCAATAGTCAAAACCGGACTCATTCTTCACCTCAATCTTAACCTTAGCCAATTGCTCAGGCTTTACCCCGTAGTTAACAAGAGACTGGGAGAGTGTCCCCTCAATCTCCTTCTTAGCTGCCTTAATCACCCCATCTTTGTATGTAAGCTCAAGCTCGTTGCCTGAGATACTAATGGCTGTGATGGAGCCTTGTGAGATATCAGCCGCCATCTGCGAGAGCGACACGTCCTCCACCTTTTTGCCATTATCGGCCACATACGAATAGGCAGTAGCAAGGAAAAGGAAAATCAGCACCACCGCAATAATGTGAGTGCCAAACTGCTTGAGCGGACTCTCAGGTGATTTGGGATTTGGTTTTGGATTACGATTTGGACTTGGCATAGAGAGTGATTATAGCTTACTTCTTACCCACATAGCGAGCGGGTGCGTGTGGTCGCCAGTTACAAAGATTAAATCAAAAAGAAGTTGAAAAGTAAAATATACAAGCTACCTCTTTGTTAAAGGAACAAGCGGGAGAGGCGGCACCCCAAGTCCGAGTACGAGTTCGCGGGGACAGCCGCGTTCACAACGAGCCG
>DATDSR010000019.1:0-24379 GCA_036517855.1 Minisyncoccota bacterium
CATCGAGGTGGGCCTGATATTGTGGTAGAGATTGATGGGTCGTCAAATGGCGGACCTGGCAAAGAAATTGGTAGGATTTCCGTTGCAGATGCTTTGCGTCCAGAATCGAAAGAAGCGGTCGCGGCGCTCATCAGTATGGGCGTTAAACCAGTGATGATTACGGGAGATTCGGAAGAAGTTGCCGCGGTAGTTGCCAAAGAGCTCGGCATCACGGAATATTTTGCGCGTGTCTTGCCTGGGCAAAAAAGTGAAAAAGTAAAACTGCTCCAGTCCCGCGGTGAACGTGTGGCTATGGTGGGAGACGGCATCAATGACGCGCCGGCGCTCACTCAAGCTGACGTCGGCATTGCCATCGGTGCGGGTACCAACGTGGCCATTGAATCTGCCGGTATTATCCTCGTCAAAAACGACCCACGCGATATTGCTAAAGTTATTCACCTTTCGCGCCTCACATATTCTAAAATGATTCAAAATTTGTGGTGGGCGGCTGGATACAATATCGTTGCCATCCCCCTTGCCGCTGGAGTCCTTGCCTCCAAAGGCATTTTGCTCCAGCCTGCCGTTGCGGCTATCTTTATGAGCGTGTCAACCGTCATCGTGGCCGGCAATGCCTTACTCCTGCGCAAGCAGGTACTATAAATGTCGCGGCCCCTTTAAGGCACCTGCGGCATGGGCATGTACCCGTTTGAGATAGACTTCGAAGGTTAGCCGCGAGGTATTGCTTCCGAACTACCAGAGTCCCCGTGGCCAGCGCCCCGGGGCTCTTCGGTTCTCACCCCGACGCTCCGCAGTAGCGGAGACCCTGCCGTCGGGGCTCCGAAACGTAGTTCGTAAGCAACACCTCGCTAAACTACGATTATTATCACGATCGTAACTATATTCGTATGTCCCTAAATACAAACGATCGTGGCTACAGGGACACTTGCAAAATTTTTAGCATGTAGTAGTTTGCTGTCAGAGGTGGCCATGCCACCAATAGGAGGCAAAAGGTGGGCACGTTAAGAAGAATTTACAGAGCCTTTTTTCCAGCCACGATACCTCTGTATCTTGAACTCGTGTTTTACGTAGCCATTGCTTTGGCTCTTGCTGTGTACGGGGGAATCTTGTGAGGGCCAAAGTTGAAATAGGGCGGGGGCAGCAGTGCCCTCGCCCTGAAATAATTTAGGGTGGTGTATAATTCTAATGTGAAGGTAGAAACGGGAGCCAACAACACTGCTTACATCGATGGTGCTAACTTGCACCGAGGGGTTGAGAGTTTGGGTTGGAAGTTAGATTACGCGCGCTTTAGAGTTTGGTTAAGTGATAAGTACAAAGTTAAGACAGCCTACATTTTCATCGGACTAATTCCTAAGTACAAAGATTTATACGAATTTTTACAGCAGTGTGGGTTCGTTCTGATTTTCAAAGAAGTAATTTATGATGGCGAAGGGAAGGCAAAAGGGAATTGTGACGCGGATTTAGTCCTACACACCGTGCGTGATGTGTTCGAGAATAAGGGGGATAGGGCGGTTATTGTATCAAGTGATGGTGACTATGCTGGGCTAGTTAAGTTTTTGATTGAAAAAGATAAGCTGGCTTGCATACTTTCGCCGCATACTCAAAAGCTTTGCTCCATCTTACTTAAGCGCACTAATGCCCCAATCGCGTATCTAAATGACCAGAAGGGCATACTGAAAGCCTAAAAAGAAAAAGCCCCCGGCGGGGACGAGCCCCACAAGGGTCTTCTTCGTGAGTATTGGCTAAAGTATAGCAATTGCTATGCCAAAGTCAAGTGCTATTTGGTGTATAATCAATAGATGCTTAAAGAATTTAAACAATTTCTTTTGCGGGGGAGTGTGGTGGATTTGGCTGTGGGCGTTGTCATTGGCGCGGCTTTCGGTACGGTGGTGACGGCTTTGGTGGCGGACATACTCACGCCCCTTATCGCCGCCATTGCCCAAGTACCTGATTTCTCTGGCCTCGCCTTCACGATCAACGGGAGCAAGTTTATGTTTGGCCATTTTATTAGCGCCATTATCTCCTTCCTACTTGTAGCCGCGGCCGTGTTCTTCTTCGTTGTTAAACCCATGAATGTGCTCATCGCGCGCTCGCGCCTGCCTGACCGGCAGGCAGGCAAAGAGCCACCGGCAGATCCCACAACCAAAAAATGTACCGAATGCTTGAGCGAAATCCCAATCCAAGCCAAGCGCTGCGCCCATTGTACCCAAGCCGTTGCTTAGTTAAATGGACGTAATCTCACACGGACTCTGGGCAGTAGCGGCGGGCAGGGGGTTTGAAATATTGCAAAACGTGGGGCTAATTGCTAATATGGTATAACCAGTAAATCAATGCCATGCCATATTTAGATAAAACAATGCAAAAGCGTCTTGAGGCTAAACTTGCCCCAATAAACAAAGCACGGCCCCTGTCTCCCCCCATGATTGCCAAATTGCGCGAGCAGTTTGCCCTGGAGATGACATATAACTCTAACGCAATTGAGGGCAATCGTCTGTCACTTAAGGAAACATATTTTGTTGTGAGCCAAGGACTTACGATTAAGGGTAAATCTCTCAAGGACCACCTCGAGGCCAAGGATCACTACGAGGCCCTTAATTATCTTTATGATTTAGTCGAGCGAGACAAAAAACATACTTTCTCCGCAGTGCTTATTAGGTCATTGCAGAAACTGGTAGTCCGAGAGACAGAGCCCACGTCGGCCGGCTCATATCGTACTGGTAATGTGCGCATTACGGGCTCAAGCCATCGGCCACCCGAAGCTGGTGAAATCACGCATCTTGTGAATGACCTTGTGTCTTGGGTGGTGACGAACGAAAAAAGACTCCACCCAGTAGAACTTGCGGCTATCGCACATCACAAACTTGTGCACATCCACCCATTCGATGACGGCAATGGCCGAACAGCACGGCTTGTGATGAATGTACTACTTATGCGCGCCGGATACCCACTCGCGACTATACTCAAGAATGACCGCAAGAAGTATTACGACTCACTAGAGAAGGCAGACAAAGGAAATTACACCCCCTTTGTGCGTTTTGTCGCCCAGGCCGTAGAACGTTCGCTCGCGCTTTATCTCAAGGCCATTGTGCCAAGTGGGGCCGTGAAAAACTTGTATCAACCCCTCTCGGCCATAAGTCCACGTACGCCATATTCTGAAAAATATCTCAATCTCCTCGCTCGTACCGGTAAAATAGATGCCCACAAAGAGGGTCGCATTTGGGTCACTACCCATGGAGCCGTTGAGGATTATCGAAACGACAGAATCCGCAAGAGAAAGTAGCACAGTTTATGGACGTACTCTCTCACGGGCTTTGGGCAGTAGCCGCGGGTAAGGGGGCTCGCGTTGATTCGGCTAATAAGCTCAATTTAAGATGGGCCTTCTTTTGGGGTGTCTTCCCCGATATTTTCGCTTTCGCGCCTATTTTTATTTTGCGATTTATCCCAGGCATATTCAGAGGCATATCACGCCTTGCACCCACAGGTCTTGAGCCCTGGACACCGGGTTTCGATACACTTTCAAACGCCACCCAGTATCTCTATCAACTGTCTCACTCACTAATTATCTTCGCCACACTTGTCCTGGTTGTATGGCTGTTGCGAAAGAAGGTGCCGTTGGTGATGTTCGGTTGGCTCTTACACATCCTTGCCGATGTGCCAACACATTCGTACAAGTTTTACCCAACGCCAGTGTTCTGGCCCTTGTATGATTGGAAGTTTGACGGCTTCTCCTGGGGTTCGGGTCACTTTGAGCTCTACAACTACATAGCTTTGGCTATAGTTTTCGGCCTCCTTTACTTAATCAAGTACCTGCGTAAGAATAACTAAATGCGAGAGATTGAGGTCAAAATGCGTTTAGACAATCGTCCCGCTTTCGAAGCGGCTCTTGCCTCGCGCGGGGTAAAACTTGGTGGGTCAGTTGGCCAGCATGACACAATATATGTACACCGTGACGAGCCCATAGAGAGGCAGGGGACAGAGGGTCACATTGCTTTGCGCTTGCGGCGTGAGGGTGATAGAACGATATTTACTTGCAAGAAGCAGTGTTCAAACGAGAGCGACAAGATAGAGCATGAGACCGTGGTTGAGAGCAGAGAGGAGATGGACAAGATCTTGCGCGAACTTGGCTGGATAGTTTTCGTTGAAGTGAAGAAGGAGCGCCACAAAGGCAAAGTGGGCGAGTACGAAGTATGCTTAGACGAAGTGGCGGGCTTGGGTAGTTTCGCCGAACTTGAAAAAATTTGCGCCGATGACGCCAACCCTGTGGCAATACAAAAAGAACTGCTTGATATCATGGAGGAACTTGGTGTGCCGCGAGAAAATCGTCAGCACTTTGGTTACGACCGTCTGATGCTAAGAAAAAACAGTAAAGATTAGTGGTCGAGCCTTTTTGTCTCCCAAAGAGCAAGGAAGCGTTCGATTAGTGGTTCCTGGACCATTGATTTATATAGATTACTTCCTTTTATTGAGTTAATAGACTCTGCAAGAAAGCTAAGCTTTTTGTCTCTAAGATCTTTGCCCTCAAGTAATTCCACGAATTCACTCAGGTCGTCTTTAAGCTCTTCATATGGCGCAGGTGTTTCGAGGGGACTGCCAGCCTCCCTGGGTGGAACTTTTTCGCCCATGTTATATGTGAGTTTTGAGGACTAGTAAGTTTACACCTCGGGCGAGTTCGATTAGCATTTTGACAAACATCCGATTTTCATCCGAAGTGGCCAATCCCAGGCGTATCCTGCCAGCCAGTTCCATTATCTTCTCACGTGACAAATCCATAGATATATTATACACCAAGCCCCTTTGAGCAAAAGAGAGGCCGCCAAACCCTTGTGGGAGTGGCGGCTATCTCGGGTTACGGCTTTTTGCCCGAAATTTGAATAAGTATATGAGGGACTCGTTGTGCTCGTCTAGCTCTTGTGGGAGATTAGCCAAGCGCGCCACCGCCCACCAACCTCTATACACAAAGAGGTCGTGGAGCTCACAAAGACGTCCCATTGCCACCTTCCACTGATTGCTATCGACTCTGATGCGCAGGAGCGCTAACTGGCCGTCAGCCGCGAGCTCGAGCAGATTAGAGTACTCGAGCGAGGTGTTGATGGCGAAAGCTTTCTCGACCAAGCGCTCGCAGTATATATGGAAGATGCTACTCTCCTCTTCGCAAGTCAAGACTAGCTCCTCGGCCAGATACTCCTTGTCCACATAAGCAAACATTTCACAGAGGAAGTTGATTGCTCGATCTTCCCAAGTGGAACCTGGGTCGTACCACACGCCCACAACCATCCGCACCGTGTTTGCTAAGTGCGGCTTTAGGTCTTGGCTTGGCTTTAGCCTGAATTTTGGGCCCATAGGTCCTCCCTGCCCGTATCCTAGCCAAATTAATGGAAACTGCAAGGGTTGTGCTTGTTTGACTATGCACATCCGTCGTGTATACTGTGGATATGAAAACGATGATAAACATAAAAGCTGATAGAGACACAAAGATTAAGGCACAAAAAGTTGCTAAGCAACTTGGTCTGCCCCTCTCCACTGTAATCAACGCTTATCTCAACCAGTTTATCCGCACCAAGGAGGTCCATTTCTATGTTGAAGGAGAACTGAAGGAATCGGTCAAAAAACGTTTAGCCCTAGCGCACAAGGATGTGCTTGCTGGTCGCAATCTCTCGCCCTTATTTACCTCTGGCGGAGAAATGGATAAGTACCTCCACTCATTCTCGTGAGTCATGCGGGTTATCATCCATCGAGGATTTGCTAAGCAATTTGGCAAAGCAAATTCGAAAATAAAAGAGCAGTTTAGAGTAAGACGTGATCTTTTCATTGTATCTCCATATCACTCACTTCTTTTCACGCATCCGCTTACAGGAGATAGGACTGGTCAATGGAGTTTTAACGTGACAGGAGACTGGCGTGTTGTTTTTGAATTTAACAATTCTGACACTGTGACTTTTCTCGAAATCGGCACGCATGATAGTTTGTATAAAAAATAAAGAGAATGAAAGAAAGTGACCAATTTAGGGAACTACGTGAGGGGATAGTTAGCCGTAAACGAAAAGTGTCAGAACCTCGGGCGGTAGAGGATGGTGAAGAAAAAGATTCTGAAAGGGAGATAAGCCAAGGCGAGCGGGCCCGGATGATAGCCGAGATTATGACACCCGAGCTACGCTCTGGTTACGACAAAATTGCCTTTGCCCTTAAGGGCGAGACTTGGGTAGATGTCGATAATTTTGAAGGGCCGATAAGCGAGTGGATAGTACAGCTAAAACAAAGTGTGTCAGACCGAGGATTGAGCGAAGGGGGTGATCTTGATGTGCTCGAAGGAGAAGTTTGGAACTTCTTTGATTCTCTGGGTAGAACTCTAAACACATACAAGGTTGAAAAAAAAGTTGACGCTTATTACAAAACCAACAAGATAAATGCGAGTAACAGAGAGGCCAAGGCCGGTAAAGTTGATGAATTGGTTGAGCGGTTAGCAGACGAATATCAATTATCGAAAGCCGAAGCGAGTATCATTGCTGAGCTCGCTGAACCCGAGGACGCTCGCAATAATTACAATTTGGGTGTTTTGCTCAAAACGATAAAGGAGGTGTGGCAAGAGTATGAAGTGGGACAAGATAAGGGGGCCCTGGCCAAGATTGCCATGGGTCGCATTGTAACTAAGCTAGCCGAGAATATCGCCCCCTATTTACTAAAAGATGTAATAGAAGGTAATGAGCTTAACGCGTCTGTAGTGTTGGAGAGTATAGGTGTTCGCAAAATAGGGGATCTAGCGGGAGATTACACGGATATCTTCATGGGGCGGTTTATGAATGGCATCGATCTTAAAATAAATGTTCAAATGGCTAACCTGCTCTTTTACCAAGAGTTTGATTTCACCCAAACTAAGTCTATAGGAGAATTAGTAAATACAATGGAACGTGGCAAAATGGCTATTGGAGGTTTGCTACAGAATGTCCTTGAAGATGTTGGCCCGACTGCGGCAGGACTTGCCATGTCGGCCACTTTTCTTGCGAGCATTCATCCGCTAATGGGGGCGGCCGGTATTGCTTCAATGCCTGTAATGTTTTATTTGAGTAAAAGGCATAACGCGCAAAGACGTGAACTCAGGCAAACCAGTCGCGATGCCGCAGACAGAATCGAAACAAGACAAAACGCAACTAAGGAGGGTTTCGAAGAAATCAAAGTTTCACCTAACCTACCTGAAATAGTGGCAGATACCAGAGAGGTTTTGAACGAAGGAGACCGTATTGCTCTTGAGTCCTTCATCTTACGTCGCAAACAATCAATAAAAGAGGCTCTACCTTGGGATATAAGCGGGGTGATATCCTTGGTAGTTGGGGCGTTATTACAAAGAGAAGGTCTTGTGAGTGGTGGGGCTATCCTTTCGCAGATGCAGTACACCTCATTGCTAACACGTCCCTTAGTAAATGTGTTCGAAGGTTTGTATGGGAAGTTTGCCGAACATGTAGAGAACATTGAGAAACTGCGCGAGTTGTTCGGTGACGTAAACGACCTCGATACGCCCGAGGGTAAGCGCGAACAGGAGAGAGTGTCTGTCGGCGAACTGCAAGACTATGGAATTAAAGTCGCGCATTTAAATGTAAAGGGAATTTTGCAGGATGTGAGCTTGGAAGTTGAGAGTGGAGAATTTGCGGTGATTGCTGGGCCATCAGGCGCAGGCAAGACAACCCTACTAAGAGCTCTGGCTGGTATATACCGTCCCAACAATGGAGACATTAAGATTGGCGATGTCCCGGCGAGTAAAATTAAGCGCTATGGTTCAGAATCTTTATATACGGTTATGGCGTATGCAAGTCAGAAGCCAAAGTTACTACCGGACCTAAGCCTCCGAGAGAATATTGTTCTCTGGTCTGGCAAGAATCCTGGCGACCAAGAGATTAAGGCCGTGCTCGAAGAGCTAGGTTTGGAAAAACTCGGGGACAAGCTCGATGAGAAAACGCCGTTTCTCTCTGGTGGGGAACTGGTACGTGTGGGTTTGGCCAGGGTGCTTTTACGCGACCCTAAGATTTTGTTACTAGATGAGCCAACCGCTAGTTTAGATGACGAGTCTGCACAAAACGTAATCGATGTTATTATGGCCCTGCGTTCTGCCCGGCCCGAGATGACTACAGTCTGTGTGTCTCATGATCCACGTCTTATGGCTACCGGGAGGGTGATTAATATCAAGGATATCGAGACTAAATCGTAGAATGCCAAAAGTCACACACAAAGTTTTTAAGTTTATACAAACCGTGGAGGGGGTGTGTGAGTACTTGCATAAGCGAAATGGTTTGCGCGTGCTTATCTGGGAGGATCACAGCGCGCCGGTGGTGGCGCTTAACGTTACTTACTTAGTCGGTTCGCGTAACGAAGCGGTGGGTCACACGGGCGCTACGCACTTGCTTGAGCACCTAATGTTCAAGGGCTCACGCAAATTTGACAACAAAAAGGGTAAAAGTATAGCCGGGGTCCTTGAGCGGGTGGGAGCGCAGATGAATGCCACCACTGGTCCAGATCGCACCAATTATTACGAGGTGGTACCTGCTGAGCACGCGGAGCTCGCTTTTGCTGTTGAGTCTGATCGCATGCGTGGAGCTCTCTTGCGCGCGGAGGATAAATTGGCCGAGATGCCCGTGGTGCGTAACGAGTTTGAGATTTATGAAAACGAACCGAGTGACGCTCTGCAGAAGGCCTTATGGGCCACGGCCTTTCAAGGACATCCTTATGCCTACTATGTAATTGGCCTGCGGAGTGATATTGAGAACGTCTCTATCGAACGCTTGCGAGAGTTTTATGATGATTTCTATTGGCCCAACAATGCATATGTCGTGGTGGTGGGCGATATGAATACTAAGGAGGCGCTCGCTCTAACCGACAAACACTTCGGTAACATTAAAAGATCGCCCAAACCTATACCGCCTATGTACACTAAAGAGGCGCCGCAAGAGGGCGCCCGTCGAACTACGGTCAGGCGGCCTGGTGAAGTGCCATTGCTTGCCGTGGCTCACAAGGTGGCCCCGGCCCTCTCGCCTGACACCCCAGCTCTCGAATTACTCGCCTCTATCTTGGGCCGAGGTAGGAGTTCGCGGCTGTACAAAGCTCTTGTGCCGACCGGGTTCGCCTCGAGCGTTTCGACCAGTTATGATAGTTTGCGCGAAGGGGGTTTGCTTGAGAGTAACGTCGTAGTACATGCGGGCAAGGATTTGGCTGAGGTAGAAAAATTGGTGCTAGCCGAGTATGGCAAACTGAAGCGTTTTGGGGTGACAAGGGCTGAGCTTGCCAAGGCCACTTCGCAACTGAAGTTTGACCTCGCGCGTTCGCGCGATGGTGTCTACAATAGGGCCTATCTCATAAATGAATTTATATCTATGGGTGACTGGACTTACTATTTTAAACTTCTGGGTCAAATGGAGAAGGTAAGCGCCAGGGACGTTAAGGAAATTGCGATTAAATATCTAGGAGAAGATAATTCGACTACTGCGGTTTTTATACCAAAGAAGCCATGACCAACTTCAGCGAAAAAATAAGACAAGAAGCCCTGTCGATTGGCACGATTATATACAAGCCCTTCGTGTTGCCTGGAGTGGTGAGTTTTGTCGTATCCTTTGTAGCTGGAACGCGTCATGATAAAAAACATGGGGTTACGGCCCGCTTGTTGGCAAATTGGGCCCGTGAGGCCACGCGCGAGCACGTCCGCGAAGAATTGTCGGAGTTACTTGAGGGGCGGGCCATCTCAATACAAGTAGTCACCGACACGCTGCGTACTAGCGTTTATGTGACTTGTCCGAGCCAAGAGATTGAAGAGGCGATGTCTATCACTTCTCTCATCTGCCGCGCGCCACGTTTTGAGACCGCTGATTTGGAACTTGCCCGCCTACGTTTAGTCACGGGCCTACGCCAGTCCCTTGAGAGCACAGCAGAGAGAGCAGAGCAAAAGGTCTGGCAGAAGCTCTTCCCTCAGGCACATCCGAACTACCATGAGCCAACCTTGGAGAGTATCAGTAAATTGCAAAAGTTGAGCGCAACCGAACTGAAGAGATATTGGCAAGAGAACTGGGGAGCAAATGATCTGGTCCTTGCCGCCACGGGTGATGTTAGGTACGCAGAACTTGCGAGCATGTTTACAAAACACTTCTCAGGTTGGGAGAGTACCGGACTTCGAGCTAGCCCGGACCAGAGTTTTGACAGAAATAACGCGGATAAGAAAATCGAAGTCGTAAAGATGCCAAGCAAAGCGAGTGTGGACGTGTTGTGGGCCGAGCCAATCTCTCTAGATGTTTGGGGCAGGGAGTACCAAGCCCTGCGCTTGGCCTTGCGTGTGCTTGGGGGACACGGTTTCAGCAGTCGCTTGATGGGTATCGTGCGGGATAAACACGGTCTTACTTACGGTACTTACGCTAACCTAGCGGGTCTCTTTAGGGGTGATAGTGGAGCTATGTTTGTTAACGCTTCTTTTGCCCCGGCTCTCTACGAAAAAGGTTTGGGCATCACTGGTAAAGTTATCGCCGATTTCGCCCGCGCGGGTGTTACAGCCAAGGAACTTGAGCAAATGCGTGAGAATCTGCTCGGAAGCGTGGAAGTGGGCCTCTCAACTTCGTCGGGGGTCTTAAGAGCCTTACTTGAGATTGCCGAGAACAAAAGGCCACTCTCAAGCGTCGATGATATGCTCGCAACCGTGCGCTCACTTAAGCTTGTGGAACTCAACGCGGCTATCAAGAAATACATTCATCCCAACAAACTTGTTACTGTTGCCGCCGGCTCAATTTAATTTAGGATAATGAAATATTTAGGCATTGATTATGGGAGCAAGAGGATAGGCCTTGCTGTTTCTGACGAAGAGGGGAGAATCGCCTTTCCTCGTGAAGTCGTAAAGAGTGGGGGTGAGAAAACCTTACGATATATCGAAAGGTTTTGCGAGAGTGAAAAAATAGGGGCCATAATACTAGGCCAGTCGCTTGATTACAAAGGAGCGCCTAACCCGGTCCAATCCGCCATTGCAAATTTCAAATTGCAGATTGAATCATTAACCAAATTGCCTGTGCATTACCAAAGCGAATTGTGGACAAGTGCCGAGGCCAGCCGTAACACCGCCAAGCTAAATTTAGACGCTTCCGCCGCCGCACTCATCCTCCAGAGCTATCTGGATAGGCGTGATTAGACAAGTTAGTTACTCGTATTGACATTGTCATTACAGGGCGATATTGTGGACCTATGACAACCACCATACAAATGCGGATCGATAAATCCACCAAGGACAAGGCCCAAAAAGTTTTTAAGAAGGGTGGTCTTGATCTGTCTTCAGGATTGCGGATGTATCTAAGCAGAGTGGCCAGTAGTGGCAGAATGTTGGTCGATGACGAAACTCAAGTGTTCTCGCGTCAAAGTGGGCGTGACATTTTGAAAGTTCTTGGTCCTATCACCAAAGCCGAGTACGATTATTACGAAAGTTTATGATCACTAGGGGCCAATTGCGTCGTGGCGATGTTGTTTGGCTCAATTTTGATCCGAGCCTCGGCCACGAGTTCCGTGGCAGGAGACCGGCAATAGTTGTTCAATCAGACAAACAACTTTTAAAATCTAATCTGGTCACCGTTGTGCCACTTACTTCAAATATCCGTAATGCAGTAGATGATGATGTATTAATACAAGCCGACAAGGTCAACAATCTACAAAGCCAGTCTGTAGCTAAGGTCTATTGCGTAAGCTCTTTCGATTATGCTCGAATCGTCAAGAAGATAGGCAAAGTAAACGCTGTCACCCGAAGATCCATAAAGGCCTATCTCAAAAAGCATTTTGATTTATAAATAGGGTATAATGGGGGGGTGAAGAAGGGCTTGCTCTCAACGTTGTTCCCTACACCCCGGTCACTTGCGATGCCGGCTCTTGGTGTCGATATCTCTGATCGGGCAATCAAATATGCTGCTTTTTCACCTCATCATTATCCCAAACTAGCAATTTTTGGTGAAGAGCGTATTACTCCTGGTGTGGTAGAGGGGGGAGCAATTAATGACCAAAGTGCTCTAACCGAAGCCCTGCGTCGGGTGAAGAGCAAAAGCAAGGCTGACTTTGTTCACGCCGCACTGCCCGAGGAAAAGGCCTACGTGGTTGAAGTTGATTTACCTGCGGGTGATTCGAAGCTAGCACGCGAGACAATAGAGCTTCATCTCGACGAGCATATACCGCTAGAACCCATGTCAGCGATTTTTGAACTTGAAACAATTGATTCTAGAAAGGCCGCCCTGTCGGCCATTGAACAGAACTTAGCCGAGGATTATTACAAGGTTTTGAATGATGCTCAACTTCAGCCGGTTTCCTTTGAACTTGAGTCGCATGCCCTGGCGAGAGCCTTAGTGCCCAGCGGTTCCCTCGAGACGTGCATGATTGTTGATATTGGGCGAAATCAGAGTAACTTGTCAATAATCTCTGGTGGGTTGGTTCGTTTGGCCGCGAGCATTGATATGGGTGGCGACCTTTTTACAAAGGCTATTGTGGATGATTTGCAAGTGTCTCCCGATGAGGCAAGAGGCTTGAAAGAAGAGGAAGGTTTATTGCGCCGAGGCAGAGAGAGGAGTGCTTACCCAAGCATAGTACGTGTTGCAACTATTCTTCGTGATGAGATATACCAGCGCTTCACGTATTGGAATAGTGCACACAAAGAAACAAGTGGTCATGTGGACAGAGTTTTTATTTGTGGTGGCAACGCCAGTATCCCCGGGCTTGCTGGTTATTTGGGCTCTGAGGTGGATGTGGCGGTGTCTATAGGTAATCCATGGGTAAACGTGGCTTCGTTCGATGAATTCATACCAGAGATACCAGCGCGCGAAGCGCTAAAGTACACAACTGCCATCGGTTTAGCGCTCCGAAATTATGAACCATCACCAATATGATTAACCTCCTGCCAGAGAGCGCAAAAGACAAGATTCGCAAGGTTTATGTTTTGCGGGTAGTAGCCACCGCTCTGTTCGCCCTGCTCGTGTTACTGGTTAGTTGTGACATATTTTTACTCCCCTCATTTCTTATCTTGTCATCCAAGGGGGATGCGACCACTCTTGCCTTGAGCACGGCCCGCCTTCGTCCTGTATCTAAAGAGGCAGATACTGCTGTCGCCGAAATAGAGGAGGTAAACACCAAGATAAGACTTATCACAGCCATAGGTCGCCCTTTTTCCACCGGGGGTATGCTCGATCGGATTTTGTCTCACAAGACAAGCAACATAACTCTCTCGAATATTGACTACAGCTCAGATTCAAAGGTTAACCTTAAGGGGGTTGCTCGCGACCGTGAAGCCTTACTGACTTTAGTTAAGAATCTGCAAGATGATCCAATGTTTGCTGAAGTGGGTTCGCCGATATCCAACCTTATTGAGAATCATGATATTGCCTTCAATATTAATATGAAGGTTCAAGAAATAGCGCCATGAGTAAACACTTATTCAAAATTTCAATACTATTGGTGGTGCTTAACCTTGGGGCGGTTGTATTGTGGTTTGTTCTACTTTCTCGCACCAAGGCGGCAAGCGCTTCTGTGATGCGCGAGAGCGAGCAACTTTTGGCCGAAAATAGCAAAGAGGCTTATTTGAGTAAGGCCAGTCGAGATTTGCGAGCAAGTGAAAAGGATCAGAGATATCTAATGAGCCTTTTTGTTGAGGAGGGGTCAGAAGTCAGTTTCTTAGAGAGGGTTGAGGCTTTGGGTAGACACGCAGGTGCAGAGACAAAAATCATTGACTTTGCCATGAGAGGTGACCAACTGCATCTTGCTGTGCAGGCCAAGGGTAGCTTCCAAGATATATATTATTTTTTGCGACTGGTAGAGTCACTTCCGTTTGCTCTCTCTATAGACTCGGCTACTTTTAAAGGCGGCATAGTGGGAGAAAAGGGTGAGATACTTTGGGAGGGGGTATATAGTATGACGCTCTCAAGTTTTTTACCTAGAGCTTCTGTGGTACAAGATAGCGAGCAAGCGCAATGAAAAACTTTTTTACCTTGCTATCTGGTTTTAAAAGGGTTTTCAGACACAAAAAGCGTGCAAGCTTAGAGCATCATATTATCAATTCAGATCGTGACTGGCGCTTGATTCTGATTATCTTCTTCCTGGGGCTTATTGCTTCTGCGGCCTCCCACTATATTATTTTTATCAAATTTGATGTTGTCCCGGTTGATGTTACCGACGAGGCTCCTCCTGTTATGCGATTTTTACTCAAAGACGGGTTGGTGAAGGCTGTTGGTGAGTACCGAGCCAAAGAGACAAGCCTCAATGCCTTGATGGAAAGCCGTCCTACCGTTGTTGACCCATCAAAGTAATAGCCGTAGACTGCTCGTGTTGCCCCCGTAGCTTAACGGATAAAGCAGCGCTCTTCTAAGGCGCTGATGGAGGTTCGATTCCTCCCGGGGGCATTGAGAGCTGGCGAGCAATGCCAGGCGGAGGCCGACGGGCCGAGCCGGGGTCGCGACTTTTCGCACCGGCGAAAAAGTTGTGACCATATGGTAAAGTGTAGGTTAAACTGGCCGCGATGTACTACGTCTATGTTCTAAAGGGCGTTAGAAATGGCAAACGGTATATTGGGTACAGTGGCAAATTACCCGAGGCAAGATTAAAGGAGCACAACAATGGCTCCAATAGATACACCAAGATGAACGGACCTTTTGAGTTAATTCACAAAGAGGAGTATGCTGATAAAACAATTGCGATCAAGCGGGAAAACTTCCTGAAAAGTGGTCAGGGCAGGAAGTTTCTCGATGATTTGTTGGGCAGTTAGCTCAGTCGGTAGAGCAACCCCTTTACACGGGGAAGGTCGGGGGTTCGAGTCCTCCACTGCCCACAGTTTCAGCCGAAGGCTGACCAGCCTCTGGCTGGGGTAGAGCAACCCCTTTACACGGGCATTGGGTTTCCGCCAAAGGCGGATCAGCCTCGGGCTGACGAGTCCTCGACCGCGCACTGTGAGCTAGTCGAACAGTGCGAGCCACAGGGCTGATTAGTAAATCATGTCGTGAGACAAGGCCCGACCCAGTAGGTCATTCTACTGAATGAGGCGGGGTCGCGAAAATTCCCAGCAGGGAATTATTCGTGACCACAAAAAGAGATACGTTATGTTGTTTGTATGGAAACACAAAATGTGCTACAAAGTTAATATGATTGAGCAACCACAAGAAGGTAAGAGCCCAAGTGAGCTTGAGAGGCTGTACTCTTTATCGACTAGGCTACTGTCAAACCCCGAAGCTTGTAAGAGCGCAAGGGGGAAAGTAATAAGCCCCGAGGTTTTAATTGGGCTATCGCAACAATTGAAGGAAACGGGGAGAGAGAGCGTGCGATACAACGACATTCTTGATCAATTGCCAAATGTTATATTATCTGGAGAGGAATATGGTGGTTATAGCGTAAGATCACTTTTTGAAACAATCGATGTTCTCCAGAAGGAGGTGGGTTTAGGGGCATAGCATACATGGACCCGCGCGTAATATACGAAGATGCGGATGTGCTGGTTATCGACAAACCGGCGGGGCTTAACGTGCATGCTGATGGACGAACGCAAGAATTGACTCTTGGGGATTGGTTGCTCGAGAAATATCCCGGGATGAAGGACGTGGGCGAGCCATTTACCACGCTTGACGGACGAGTGTTCCCACGACCGGGAATAGTGCATCGGCTTGATCGCGACACGTCGGGCGTGATGATTTTGGCTAAAACTCCCGAAGCCTTCACATACCTTAAAGAGCAGTTCAAAGAGCACAAAGTTAAGAAGGAATATTTGGCCCTTGTATATGGCCACGTGAGCGGGGAGAGTGGCGTGATAGATACGCCTATTGGCAAAAGTAAAAAGGACTTTCGCCAACGCGAAGCCGGTCCCGAATCGGGAGGCGCCAAGCGCGAAGCACGCACTGTGTGGGAGATGAAAGAGCGCTTGGTGGATGCTGCGGGACACCAGTTTAGCCTCCTGCACGTGCGCCCCGAGACTGGCCGCACGCATCAGATTAGAGCCCATATGAAGTCCCTCGGCTACCCCGTCACCTGCGACAGCCTCTACGCCAGAGGCCGCATCTGCGTGCCCCCAATGACCCGCCACAGCCTCCACGCCACCAAGCTCTCGCTCGTTTTACCCTCCGGCGAGGCAAAAGTTTTCGAAAGCCCATTGCGAGATGATTTTAGACAAGCCCTTTACTCTTTAGATAAAGTATGACAACCTAATCTCCAGAACCGCGCCTATTGTGGCCCAAACGCACATTCCCAAACCAAAACGAAGGAAGGATAGAAGTTATGGCAACCGACGGCCCCACCCCGGTACCCTGCAATCCTGACATCTTCAAGAAAGGCAGAGGTGTATGCATCGTCGACGGCAGTTCCAACGCAGTTGAGCGTTGGGTACAATCCGTCGCCAAGAAGGCGAACGCTCAAGTTGACTGGCATTACAGTGGCGGTCGAGCGAACGTTCTTCACCTCGGCGACGACGCAAGTCGTCAGCGTGTTCTGAACGCAATTCACGAGCTTGAAAGCGAACTCAATGGAACCATTCTCGATGTCGGCGGCCCCGCTCTCTACAGGAACGGCGTCGAAAACTCCGAAGATGGGGAGCCGCAAGGAGCGGTCGTCCGCGAGATTAACGGCCAGCTGGTCTTGGATGATCCGGATGCCTTGGCCGTGATTCATGCGGTGGGGAAACACAACTGCCGCAACACGCTGGAACTGAACGCCGATCGCGTCGAACACTTCAAGCGGCGTCTCACAGATCGCGGCATGACCCCCGTGCAAGCGGTAATCGTGCTCTTGAACGTTGATGACGTTCACGGCGGTCCGCTCGCCGACGCACTGATGCCCGGATACAACTGGCAGGAAATCCGCGACAAGGGAGAAGTTCCTTTCGCGCGAGGGCTCGCCATGCGAGATGGTATTCAGGAAGCGCTCGGTACTTTCGACAATGACGCCGCTACGAAGTTGCGGAGCATGAGCGACGTGGCTGTCGTGGTTGTTGACCACGGCGTCGCCGAAGTGTTCGCGGCCTAAACTCGAGATGGCACAACGGGCGCACGACCTTGGGGTACGGCGCCTTTTCTTTTACACTGTCCATCGAATTTCATGAGCCCTTGCGGGGCTTGGCAAAGTTTGATAGAGTGGGCACCATGGCTATAAACAAGGCAACACACGAAGAGCGACAGAAGCTGGACCTCCGTCCAGGTGATGTGGTGCGTGTGACCCAGACTATCGAAGAGAAGAGCGAGAAGAAGAAGGCCGACAAGAAGATGGAGAAGCAGACCCGCACCCGCAACCAGATGTTTGAGGGCACCGTTATCGCTCGCAAGCACGGAGGCGAAGTGGGCGGCACTTTCACCGTGCGCAAGGTAGCTTCGGGCGTGGGAGTGGAGAAGATCTTCCCCCTCTATTCACCCGGCATTTCTAAAATCGAAGTGGTGAGTCGCTCCAAGGCTCGTCGAGCCAAACTCTACTATATCCGTAAGAAGGCCGCTAAAGAAATCTCGCGCAAGATGCGCCAAGAGCGCTTCTCGGCCACAGCCTCAAACATCGCCGACGAGTTACCAGCGGCCGAAGCCGCCGTCCCAGAGGTTGCAACTGCCGAAGTAGCAGGCTAATATTTACTTACGCTGCGCGCGTGACGGAACTGGTATACGTGCACGCTTGAGGGGCGTGTGGCCGCAAGGCCGTGGAGGTTCAAGTCCTCTCGCGCGCACAACGAGCGAAGGTGAGTTGTGCGAGTCGCAGGGCTGATTAGTAAATCATGTCGTGAGACGAGGCCCGACCCAGTAGGTCATTCTACTGAATGAGGCGGGGTCGCGAAAATTTACAGCAGTAAATTATTTGTGACCACAGACTTTAGATTTATATAAAGAAACGTCGCATGGGATGAGCCCATGCGACGCGGAAGTGTACCGAAACCTAGTAGCGAATGACGACCGGCACTGCCCACAAGAGCTTACGCCCTGCATAGAGGATGGTGTCGGCCACCAGCTTCTCGAGGATGATAGCAACACCGCCGGCGGCGAGTCCGGCCAGGAGACCGTAGAAGGGTGTCCCCGCAAAGAATCCAACCGCTATGCCCAGCGTTCCGTAAGCAAGCGTGCTCACGTAGGCGTCCAGCCGTGAGAGTTTGAGGAGTCCCGCCGGGATGATGGCCGCCAATCCGAGGGTGATGAGACCAGCCGCGATCGCCACAAAGACTAACGAGGTTGGCCACCAGAAGATGGCCCACAGGTAGTAACTGAGTCGCTTTCCTCCAGACATTGCCACACTGTCTCCAGTTAGAGCTGGCAGACGTGTGAAGGGCACCAGTCGATTGCCCTTGTTGCAGAAGAGACCTAGTGGGATACATGCGAGACCGAGGCCGAGTATCCCCCCTGCTACTATCAGGGCACCTTCATCGTTGCCACCGGTTGCCACCACACCGCACACACTAACGCCCAGGGATACCACTACCGCGCTGAGAAATGAGAGCATAGCTACGGCAACCTCGCCCACCGTTGTGTTTGTGGCGATTCCCCAGATTGTGGCGGGCAGGTTCTTCAGCCATGTGACGAAATCGCTCCACTCTTTGCGGATGTCCGCTTTGGCCGCCTTTGCCCCGACTCGCGCGAATTTGGCGAGAGCGAGTGTGAGTTGCCAAACTTCCCACAACCCTTCTCGCATTCCTGCCACTAATTCGCGGGGGAAGAAGACGATGCCGATGGTGAATGATGTGAGGATAAATGCCTCCATCCAGTTCACGTAACTTGGGGCGACGAAGCTACCGATGATGCCGCCAAAGCCTGCGGCCAAGAGCTTTCTGATGGTTCTAACGTTCTTGTCCAACTTAACCTCTCTTCCTGGTCGTCAAAGACCTTCCACTCGCAAAGCTAACATTTCCCTTGTAGAATGCAACTCACGCCCGGGTGGCGAAATTGGCAGACGCGCTGGCTTCAGGAGCCAGTGGGAGCAATCCCTTGGAGGTTCAAGTCCTCTCCCGGGCACAACACGATCTATCAAGGGTCAAGACCCCTAATTTCCTGACCTATTAAATGTGCCTCGACCTCGGGAGAGGTTGAACCGCCCCCTCTAATCGTTCTTCATCGCCGTTGCTTCAAGCTCCTCAAACTCAAGCATCATCTGATCCAATTCTCGCTCGATGATCTCGATTGCGAAGCGACTGCGCCTCACGCAGTCTATTGCTCCGGTGGCGAAGGCGTAGAGGTCGGAGTTCTCGACCATATTTTGTGCCTTCTCTTAACCCACGTACCCGGTTCGACGATACCGAGTCAGGAACACTCGTGGCTATTAATGTGTTCCCGTGCAAGTGTGCGCGAACCAGGTGGTCAAATGTAGGTGGCTGTTTCTTGTAACAAACCACAAATTCAGGAGGCCTTGCAAAACGGGAAAGAAATGTTAGGGTACTGGCAGAGGGGGTGAACATGGAGTACAGTTTCTGTCGTGACTGTGAGCAACGAACGGAGCTCACCGATCTCGGTTCTGCTGAAGTTAGTGTGACCGCCAAGATCATCGTCGGTGGTGTAACGCGGGAGGTCACGGAAAGCAGAAAGGTAGATTGGCTGTGTGGCCAATGCCGCAACGGAGAACACAACGAGCGACGCGCCTTCACGGCTGAGGACCACATTCGGCGGGCAGTAGGTGAGGCTACTCAATATCTCTCGAAAAAATCTCGGGCGAACGTGTATTGAACCATACGCGGATATGTCCTAGGAAGGTTCCAGGACCGAAGACGAACGCCCCGACGGGAGGGCCAGCAGTCTTTGGTCCTTTCGTCGTTTAGTCCACTCTTGCAAACTAGCCTACATAATATATTCTTATATTTATGACCGAATCGCCCTTGAAACTAGACGAACTCCAGCTCGCTCACGAGAACGAGTGGGTGGCTCTTGATGCAGTCCACAAAGAACTGTTAGGAAGCAGTCCAACTCTGGATGACCTCTTGGCAAGCTTGAGCGAGGAAGAAAAGGTTGCCGAGCCAATCCTGTTCAAAGTTCCATCGAGTGATATCACGCTCTCACCTTGGGGATATGAAGTATGATTACCTCGGCTCTCCCCAAAGTGACCCGGCCAAACCTTGGCGTTGGCGTCCTTGGCTTGAAGTGCAGTTCATCGGAGAGCACGGCAAGAAGCTGAAGACCGTAGGGCTAGTTGATTCCGGAGCCGACGAGATCTTGCTGGACGAGAAACTCGCACCTGTCCTTGGTGTTGACCTTGAAAAGTGTGAGCATGGTACGACCATGGGTATCGGCGGAGAGCAACAGCATTTTCGCCGCACGATCTTGGATCTATTGGTAAAGCATATGGAGGAGCCGATAAGGGTTCCTGTTTGTTTTACAAAACTGTCGGTGGCGTGTCTCTTGGGCCAGGAGGGTTTCTTTGATGACTACAAGGTGCGCTTCGAACGTGACCACAAGACCTTCGAGCTCGTTCCGGTCAAGAAATCAGGCAAGGTCTGATAGGGTTAGCCTCTTCCTCTTGTCTTTGGTATCATCAAAATACTCAAGCAGCTTCGGAATCAGTGCCTCCAAAGTTCGAAGTCTGTCTTGAGGATGTGCACTCTCTAATTAGTATGACTCTTCTGTGTAGGGGATTTCTTCGTATGTTTCGTACGGAACGTAGCCGTAGTCTGTTTGGGAACTTTCACTTTGTGAAAACCAAGCGGCTAGCGCAATAGCGGCAAGGGTTAATATAGGTACGATTATCGCTCCGAATATGGCGAAGCCGATGAAGACGCCTCTCTTTTCAACCGGGGCGGGCGTTACGGCGCTTGCCTTTAGGCTTTGGTAAAGGACGCTCGCCGCGGTGATAGCATAGGTCATAACCACAAGATTGATGATGGCGTTGCTGAATATTCCTATCAGGATGCCTGCCGTTCCAAAGAACCCCAGAATAAACCCAAGCACAAAGGAGATGACGAAGTAGGCCAACATCGTGGCGAGGCCGATTAAGATAAGTCTGCCAAATACACCCCACCAGCGACCCCGTACTAAACTTTTGCTATGCAAAATGGCGTCCATTCCACGTTTATCATCCACAACAAGGGCAAACGGCGCGAACACAAACCAAACGGTGAAGATAATCCCTGGGATTAAGGCCAGAATGTAACTGCCCATGAGTACGAGAGTAAGTAGAATGGATATCCACCAATAGGAAAAAATCTTCTCCCAACCGCGTTTATACGCTTGTGCGATTGATGTGTGTTCGGCCGGATCTTTAAGCGCGCTAATAAGCGAAATTTGGGCCCAACTGCTGATGATTATCGCCACCACAAAAATTATTGCCAACGTAATGCTTGTGAATAGCGTGTAGCTAGATCGAAAACCGAATGCGCTAGTCAGTCCAACTAATATTCCAAAAACAATCGGCAAGACCATAATGCCGAGCAAGGTCTTCCAGCGTTCCTTATAAGTTGCCCAGGCCTGTTTTAAGATTGTGCTTGGGCTTGCGAGAAAAGTGGTTTGTCCGTCCATATTTTTATATTACATTAATAATACAATGCTATGCCTATTGGCCCAGTTGTCAACGCTATGGGGTGGATGATATGGTTAGCATTATGAAACCATACTTTCTCCTTTTGCTCATCGCACTTTCCGTCTTTCTCGCCTTCTCTATCCTCCGGCCGTTCCTGGTGGTTCTGGCCCTGGCCGTCATTTTCGCCACAGTGCTTGATCCTGTGTACAAACGACTCTTGTCGCGTTTGGCGGGCAGAGCTGGTTTGGCCTCGCTACTCACTATGCTTGTGCTTGCGGTGTTTGTGGTTACGCCTCTCGTCATTTTGGGCGTTCAGATTCTCCAAGAGGCACAGGATCTTTACATCACCTTAAGCGCGGGTACAGGCAGAGATTTGATTACGAACCTGATTAACACCGTCGCCAATAGTTTGGGCGCGTACCTCCCCGGAGCCGACGCCTTCTCTGCCGATCTCGATCAATACATCAAACAGGCTTTGAGCTTTATGCTGTCGCACTTGGGTGGGATTTTCTCGGGTGTGGCGAGCTTCGTGGGGAGCTCTGTCCTCTTCCTCATCGCGCTTTACTACTTGCTTCGGGATGGGCATAGGTTGCGAGACGAAGTGGTGCGTGTCAGTCCGCTTTCAGACCGGGACGATAACACCATCCTTAGTAAATTGGCCTTGGCGGTAAACTCGGTGGTGAGAGGCCGTCTCTTAATTGCGCTCATTCAAGGTGTGCTCTGCGCGCTCGGCTTCCTTGCCGTCGGGGTACCTAACCCATTCTTGTGGGGTTCGCTCGCTGCGGTATCGGCTGTTATCCCAGGTATCGGCACGGCTCTTGTACTTGTACCGGCCGTGCTTTATCTTTTCGCCGTGGGCCAGAGCATCCAAGGTCTGGGTTTGCTCATCTGGGGCTTGGTGGTAGTGGGCTTGATAGACAATCTCTTGGGGCCCAAACTCCTGGGGGCTGGCATCAAACTCCACCCACTCATCATCTTGCTTTCTGTCTTGGGAGGCCTTGCTTACTTTGGCCCGGTGGGCTTTCTCCTCGGGCCGCTTTGTATGAGCCTCTTGTTTACGCTCCTGGATATTTACTTTTCTCAAGTTAAGTCAAAACCATGAACCCCTTTATCCGCTCGCTCATAGTGTCGGACTTTCTGCTCTATTTTTCGTATGGATTACTAACGCCGATTTTCGCCATTTTCATAAGCCAACAAATTCCAGGAGCTGATATCGAAACAGTTGGTATGGCCACGGCCATTTATTGGATTGTGCGTTCCCTTACATCCATCCCACTTGCTCGCTGGATGGACGCTCACGAGGGCGAAAAGGATGAGTTCCACTTTATGTTTTGGGGCGCACTCTTGATGTCAATTACTCTGATGAGTCTGGCTTGGGCCACCGAGATTTGGCATGTGTATCTGATCCAGGTCCTCTTCGGTGTCTTCAACTCTATGGCCATACCTGGTTGGCGTATTATATTCACCAATCACATAGATCATGGCAAGATCGGTCTCCAGTGGAGCGTGTGGGACGTGGCCGTAACTCTTGGCACTGCCCTCTCCGCCTACGCTGGTTCGGTGGTGGCACAAGAGTGGGGCTTCCACACCCTTTTTCTTTTGATTGGTGGTATCGGGGTGTTCGGGGCTCTGATACTAATCCCTCTCTATAGCCACATAGACACCCTCTCTCAATTGCGCAAGCTCCACAAAAAGATGGGCAGTGAACTGCTCGAAGTCGCATCACTCGATAAACCATAACCGCGAGCATGCTTTACACAGGCAAGGGCGATGACGGCTCTACTTACTTCTTCGGTTCGAAGGAGCGCTTTGGCAAAGACACGCCACTTGTGGAGGCTCTCGGCACGTTGGATGAACTCAATTCGCTTTTGGGGTTTGTGAGAGCCCGTATCAGAGGTCGGACCTTAAAGGGTCCCCAAGGTCCGACCTCAAAAGCAATCATCGAAGACGTACAGCAAAATTTGTTTATCATTCAAGCCGAATTGGCCGGTGCAGATAAGAAGATTGAAGAGAGTAAGGTGCGAGAGATGGAGAAACTGATAGGTGAGATTGAAAATAAACTACCACCTATCAAAACCTTTTTTATACCCGGAGCAAATGAGGAATCGGCCCTCCTAGATTTTGCCCGCACTGTCTCTCGCCGGGCCGAACGCCGAGTGGTAGCGTTAGAGAAAAAGCCCACCAAATTTACCCTCGCGTATCTTAACCGCCTCTCCTCACTCCTCTACGCTCTGGCTCGTTTGCAAGGTCAAAAGGGAGGAAAAGTTGAAAAGAGGCCAACTTATAAATAAGGCTCTTGACAGAAAGTAAGAAAGTAATACAATAGACTTATGTTAATACACGACAAGATACAATCGGTAACTAGCAAAGGCCAAATTACTTTACCTGTGGCTTGGAGGCGACTTTATGGTGCTAAAAATATATCTCTTCGCGCAAATGGAGCGGTTTTGCAGATCGTACCAGTGCGGATGCGAAGTCACGGGGATGAGGTAATTTTCGATTCCGTTAGGGATAATGGAGGTAAGGGTGTGCCGATCGAAGAATTTATCCGTACATTAAAGAAAATTCGAAAAGAAGAAAGTCGCGCTAAGATAGCTTAGCGTCATGAAAGAGTATGAGAAAGTATTAAGAAAGGCACATCCTCACGATCGCGGCATAATTGAGGAGGCATTCGAAGCTATAAAAGCAAGAAAACTTGTGGGCCGAAAATTAAAGGGTAGCAATTACTATAAAGTTAGGGTCGGGAGGTTCCGCGTAACTTATTACTTCACGGCTGAAGGTAAGATTGAGATTGATACAGTTAGGCCCCGCAATGAGAAAACCTATCGCGATTTCTAGCGCTTGAAAAGAGGGCGTATTATCGGTAGTATGGCTTTATGTTTCCGGTTTGCAAATTGCAAATTGGAAATTGAAAATTCCCAGTAAGGGGCAGATGGGGCTTATGGTGTAAGTCGGG
>DATDSR010000020.1:0-10935 GCA_036517855.1 Minisyncoccota bacterium
CCGCCGCCTTTCTATTTCGCAAGTTTTGCATTTTGCCCTTTGACTTTTGCATTTGGGTACGCTAGCATTGATTCATGTCAGTAAGGATGCGACATACGAAGAGTCACACGGCTAACCGCCGCTCTCACCACGCTTTAACCAGCGTGCAGTTGAGTAAGTGCGGTAACTGTGGTGCCCCACATATGCCGCACCGCATGTGCGCTAATTGCGGCTTCTATAATGGCCGACAAGTGGTGGATGTGCTGGCAAAGACGGCCAAGCGCGAGAAGAAAGCGAAGGCCAAGGCAGGGAAGTAAAGCAGAAGCCAGACCTCCCACGAGGAGGACTGGCTTCGGGAAGAGTAAGGAAGAGTACATTTTAAAATCAAATGGCGAATAGGCACCTATCGCGCTCCATAGCACTACAGGCGCTCTTTGAGTGGGATTTTATCACTGCTCATAAAAACAAAGTTGATGAGGTTGTTTTGCGTCTCATAAATGAATTTGGCGAAGGAGCCGAGAAGGAGTTTATAGTAAAACTCGTTAGGGGCATTTTAAAAAAGAGGGAGGTTCTCGACACTATCATTGCTAAGGCTGCCAAAGATTGGCCGCTTGACCAGACCCCGCTTGTGGACCGAAATGTCTTGAGACTTGGTTTGTACGAGCTTCTTTTCGCGAGCAAAGAGGAGGTGCCAGCCCGCGTTGCTATCAATGAAGCCATTGAGCTTGCTAAGAGTTTCGGTGGCGAACGTTCAGGCAAGTTTATTAACGGGGTGCTCGGCACTATCTACAAGGAGATGGGCGAGCCAGGCAAAGATGACTTGCCTAAGAAGAAGACTCGGTATAAACGCAAAGAGGATTTAACACCTGAAGAAAAAGAGAAACTGCCACTCAAGAAGTTGGTGGGTGCGGTTGTGTATTGCAAAGACACCAAAAAGCAAGTCAGGCTTGCCTTCGTTCACGATGTCTTCGGCTACTGGACGCTTAGCAAAGGTGGAGTGGAGGAGGATGAGGATGAGGCCGTTGCCGTGGTGCGTGAGATTAAGGAAGAGATGAGTTTGGATATCACAAACGATGCCACGATTGGAGTAAACGAGTATGTAGCCACCGATCCAGAGCGGGGCAATATAAGGAAGAGGGTAACCTACTTCCTGGCCAATGCAAGCAACCCAGATGCTATCAAATTACCGCCTGAAAGTGGTGGTCTTGATGACGCGAAGTGGTTTACCCTGAGCGAAGTCGAAGGGCTGAAGACTTACCCTGACGTGCGGCCCATCATTGAGAAGGGGCTTGCCGAACTCGCTAAGAAAGTGTAGAAGATATATATGAGCGAAATTTTGGAGCGCCTCGTCGCCCTCGAAAAGCGGATTAAATATGTGTTTAAGAATAAGGACAACCTTGTCCAGGCCTTTACCCATCGCTCGTACTTAAATGAGAACAAACAATTTGAACTGGCCCACAACGAGCGGCTCGAGTTCCTGGGTGATGCCGTGCTCGAGCTTGTGACCACCGAGTTTCTCTATAACACATACCCCGATAAAACCGAGGGTGAGCTCACAAGTATACGTGCTGCTCTGGTGAACACTGTGAGCATAGCCGCCGCGGGCAAGGAGCTTGGTATGGGCGAGTACTTGTTGCTCTCCAAAGGCGAGGCCAAAGACACGGGCCGGGCGCGTGGAGTGATACTTGCAAATACTTTCGAAGCGCTTGTGGGCGCTATTTACTTAGATGGGGGATACAAAGCGGCTGAGAAGTTCCTCGATCACTTTTTGCTCGACCGAGTGGGCGAGATTGTGGCGCGCAGTTTGTGGCAAGATCCAAAGAGTGTGCTCCAAGCCAAAGCTCAAGAGTTTGAAGGCAAGACTCCAATTTACAAAACCATCCGTGCCGTCGGCCCCGACCACGCCAAAACATTTACCGTGGGAGTCCACATCGGCGATAAACTAGTATCCAAAGGTTCGGGCCCGTCAAAGCAAGAAGCCGAACAAGTCGCCGCCAAGAGTGCATTAGCACTCAAGAAATGGTAATGAATATCACTCACCCTGCCCTCTCTCATAAACGAGAGAGGGTCTTAGGATTCCACCTCTCTTATCTATAAGAGAGGTCCAGACAAAGTCGGGGTGAGTTGCTATGATATAGGCATGCGATTGAAACGTTTAGAGATAAATGGGTTTAAGAGTTTTGGGAAGAAGACTGCTTTTGACTTTGATTCGCCCATCACGGCTATTGTGGGGCCGAATGGTTCGGGTAAGTCGAATGTGGCCGAGAGTTTGCGTTGGGTGCTGGGCGAACAGTCGATGAAGAGTTTGCGCGGCAAGCGTGGTGAGGATTTGATATTTAGTGGTTCTAACTCGGCCCCACGGCAAAATAGGGCGAGCGTGTCGCTTGTGTTTGATAATTCCTCGACTGCGCTCGGAACGGGTGCCCGGCCATTCCCTGGCATCGAGTTCGACGAGGTGGCATTTGAGCGGGAGGTACAGCGTGATGGAAGTAATACATATTCTGTAAATGGTTCGCAAGTGCGTTTGCGTGATGTGATGGAACTTTTGAGTGCTGTGTCGCTTGGTCCATCGGGCCACCACATAATCTCGCAGGGTGAGGCTGACCGTGTGCTTAACGCTAACCCACGCGAACGGCGGGAGATACTTGAGGAGGCGTTGGGTCTGAAGATTTACCAATTCAAGATTGCCGAGAGTAGCAAGCGTTTGGAAAAGACGCAAGAGAATGTGAAGCAAGTTGAGAGCCTGCGCCGAGAGATTGCGCCGCATTTAAAGTTTTTGAAAAAGCAGGTTGAAGAGGCGCAAAAGGTGGTGGCGATGAAGGATGAGCTCGCAATGCTCGCTGTTGAATATTTCGTAGCCGAAGGCGCGTACTTGGATGAACTCGAGCGGGGTATCAAAAGCGAAACGCATACATCGCGCGAGAAGTTGGTGCATGTAGAGAAAGAATTGAGCGCCGCCCGCAGAGCCCTTGAAGAGGCGGATCGAGAAACTGGAGGTAAGAATCCGAAGCTCACCGAACTTGAGAACGCTATCGCAAATGCGCGTAAAGATAAAGACGAGGCCTCGCGTTTGCTTGGTCGCCTAGAGGGCAAGATTGAGAGCACTAAAGTTGAGGAGTTTGTACTCGTGGATAAAACTACGGGTAAGCATAGTTGTCGGTATTGTGGACAGGAGATTCAGAGGTCGGACCTTAAGGGGTCCCAAGGTCCGACCTCGGGGTCCGGACACCTACTGGAGGAGAAGGCAAAACTTGAAAATAAACTTCACGAACTTTCAAAGAAGGAAAAAGAATTAATAGACGAACTTGATGCCCTGCGCGTGGCCCTCTCTAGCAAGAGCGAGGAGGCCCGCGTGGCCGAACGGCGTTTGTACGAACTTAAGAGCGAGGAGGCAAGTGTGCGAGCCGAACTTGAGAAGCTCGCCTTGCGCGAGAGCAGTTATAAGAATGAGAAGGAGGTCTTTGCCCGTGACGCCCACGAAGTCTCGATGCTAACTGGCAAAAACGTGTTAGGTGGGGCCGGAGGCGAGGCCTCGGGTAAGTCCGGAGACCTCGCCTCGGGTACAAGGGAAGCACAGCAAGACAAGCGCAAGAGATTAGAGCGCTTGAAAATTAAAGTTGAGGATGCTGGTGGGGTGGGTACTGACGTAGTGCGGGAGTTTGAGGAGACGAGCGCGCGCGATGAGCACTTGGCCACCGAGTTGGCAGATTTGGAAAAGAGTGCCACTTCGCTTACCCAACTTATGAGTGAATTGCGCGAGACTTTGGAAGTTAAATTTAAGACTGGCCTGAATGCCGTGAATGAAGAATTTGATAAATACTTCGCGCAACTTTTCGGTGGCGGCAAGGCGGCACTCTCGGTGCTCAAGATGGAAAAGAGGGAAAAAATAATTATAGACGGTGAAGAAATGGAGGTTGAGGCTGAGAGTGCAGACGAATCTCCCTCTGAAAGCCAGTGGGGCATAGATATTACAGTTAGTCTGCCGAAAAAGAAGATTAAGGGGTTGGAAATGCTTAGTGGCGGCGAGCGGGCCCTTACTTCCATCGCGCTTATCTTTGCCCTGTCACAAGTGAACCCACCGCCCTTTCTCGTGCTCGACGAAACGGACGCGGCTCTCGATGAGGCCAACTCTCGCCGCTATGGCGAGATCCTCTCTCTCCTCTCAAGCAAATCCCAACTCATCGTCATTACTCACAACCGCGAAACAATGAGCCACGCTCAAGTGCTCTACGGCGTAACAATGAGCGCCGACAGTATCTCCAAACTCCTTTCAATAAGGTTCGAGGAGGCCCAGGTGTTTGCAAAGTAACATCTCGGAGTTCGCTGCAAAAACCCTCACGATATTCGCCCGGGTGGCGAATTCGCTTTCTCGCCCCGTCGGGCTGTGAAAGGGTATTTTGCAGCGAACTCCTCGAATACCCGAAAAGCTACCTTTCGATAAATTGACATTCGGAAGTTTTTCGAGTAGCTTCTTGCTTGGAGGTGAGTTAAATGCCCAAAACGGCACGAGGTAGCATCGCAGTTAAGATGACCAAGAGTGAGATTGCGGCCGCAATCTTGAGCCCGTTCAAGACCAATATCTACATTGTCTGCGGCGGACTGACATCTCCGTCAAACCCGGAGCAATGGCGGCATAGACTCATAGAACTTGAGGCAACAGTCGGTGCTCTTGCTCAAGGCTTGAGAAAGGTCGGGGAGCTTAACCAACTCGAGGCGCTGTTGGTTGAGGCTCAATCTTCTCTGCAAGAAGGTGGCCATACCGGAGAGGATGATTCCTTAATTTGGGTCACCCGCATGCTCGACTGGGTCAGACGCATGGCGAGCTGATGTGGTTACCGCACAACGCAAGGGGCGGGGGCAGCAGTGCCCTCGCCCTGAAATGATTTACTGCGAGCCTCCCAAGCCCCAGGTTATTTGATGTCTGGGCACGTCTACTTCGGCTAATTTGAGTTTGATTTTGTCACCAAGTCTGTACACCTTTTTAGTTTTGCGACCAACTAAGGCGAACTTCTTTTCGTCGAATTCGTAGTAGTCGTCGCCGAGGGAGGAGAGTCTCAGCATACCTTCGCATTTGGTTACTGTGTCCTCGGCGTAAATACCCCACTCGGTCACGCCAGTGATGAGGCCGTCGTACTCTTGACCGCTATTAGTTTGCAAACGCTCCAACATAAACTCGGCTTGTTTGTACTTAACACTTTCGCGCTCGGCGTCGGCGGCCTCCTTCTCTTTGACACTCGAGTAGCGGGCCATCCTCTCGAAGTTGGCTACCTCTGAGGGTTCAATGGCCTTACCGTCCAAATATTTGGTAAGCAGGCGATGCACCACCGTGTCGGGGTAACGTCGGATGGGTGAAGTGAAGTGGGTGTAAAACTCAAAGCCTAGACCGAAGTGGCCAATGTTGCGCGTAGAATACACAGCCTTGGCCATTGAGCGGAGCACGGCCGTGTGTACCAAGCCCTCAACCTCCTCACCTTCGATTTCGTCGAAGAGCTTCTTAATCTCTGGCGCGCCGAAGTTCTTTATATCGCCTTCGATCTTGTAACCAAGAGTACGGAGGAAGGTTTTGAGCAAGCCGATACGCTCGGGGTCGGGCTTCTCGTGGATGCGGTACATCGAGGCCCCGCCGTGTTTGCCCACCGCTTTGAAGAGGAAGTGGGCCACGTGCTTGTTGGCAAGGAGCATAAACTCTTCAATGAGTTTGTGCGTGGGCAAACGCTCTTTAATGTAAATGCGCACAGGTTTCTTCGCGGCGTCGAGCTCAATGCGCACCTCGTCTTTGTCGAAGATGATCGAACCTTTGCGCAAACGCTCTTTGAGTAGCTCCTGCGAGATCGAATTTAAAACAGCGAGTTCACTCGCGTAAGGTCCCTTCTTCGTAGCTAGCACCTCGGCCGCCTCTTGGTAAGTGAAGCGCTTGTGCGAATGGATGATAGTGCGGCCAAACCACTCGCTATGCACTTTGCCATCCTTGCTAATTTCGAAAATTGCCGAATATGTGAGCCTATCTTGGTCGGGCACAAGCGAGCAAATGTCGGCCGAGAGAGCCTCGGGCAACATCGGGATAGTGCGGTCTACAAGATACACACTGTTGGCCCGCTCGGCCGCCTCGCGGTCAAGTGCTGTGCCCGGCCGCACAAAATACGACACATCAGCGATGTGTATGCCAACCTCAAACTTGCCATCACCCAAATCTTTAAACGAAAGCGCATCGTCGAAATCCTTGGCATCAGCCGGGTCGATGGTGAAGGTCGCCGTCGATCGAAGATCCCGCCTTCGCTTTGCTTCGGCGGGCAGGCCCGCCTGGTAGTGCGATTGAATATCTTTGGCCTCCTTCTCAACCTCGGGCTCAAAATTGTAAACAATGCCACCGGCGGCCAGTATCGACTTCATCTCCGTCTCGTGCTCACCCTTTTTGCCCAGAGTTGCCACTACCTTGCCCTCAATGGGCGCGCTGTGCCAATCTGTAATCTCTACCAACACCTTCTCATCTTTAACCTCAGGAGCTCGTACTGCCACTTCCAAATACATCCGCCTGTCATCCGCCACAAACTTGCCATCAATGAACTGCCCCACAAAACGTTTGCGCGCCCGCTCAAGCACCTTCACAATTTCACCGGTCAGCTCTTGCTGACCGCCCCGCGAAGCCTTGGCGAAGTGGGGCCGTGCGATTCGCACCAGCACCCTGTCCCCATGCAAAGCCGTGCTCAAACTCATCGGCGGAATATTTATCTCGTCTTTAAACCCGTCACCCCGTCGCTCGCGAGCGACGGGGTCAGGCAAAACAAAACCCCCCTTGCGCCCCGCAAGTTTGATTGTGCCCTCAACTTCTTTTATCCCCGCGGTCGGTCCGCTTCGTGAGCGGTCCGACCGCTGATTCTTGAACTTGGCCCTGTGTCCATGATTCTTTCCCTTGCCCCCAAATTCTTTTCGCTTGTTCGAAAATCCACGTTGCATAGACTCCGATTCTAACATAATATGCTCTCGGAGGGAGGAAGTATGCGTAAAGTTCTCCATTACCACCCGACATCAGGCAAACCGGTTATCGGCGAAGCCTTAAGGGTAGGGATGACCGTTGGCCAAGGGGATATGAAAAGAGGAGATAAAGATTGGGAGGAGACGTCGAACCAAGACGTTGGCCATCCAGTCGATAAGCAGGAAGAGGACGGTGCCATGTATGTCCGACCAGCTTCAGACCCCGAGCCGCAGCCGCAAGAAGGGGAGCCGAAGAACTTCTGACCCGGTGTACCCCGTTCTGGCAGAGGTAGCGAAGACCCATTCGCTGTGTGATCACAACGTAAGTTAGCGGGGGGCCCTATGCACGTCACGGATGATGAGATTCGTGCGAGTTTAGATTCACAACGTAGTTTTATCTCACGAGGGCAAAGTGCTAAAGAACTCGGATCGCTTGCAGACAAGTATAGCGACCCAGTCATAGAACACAGCAAGACTTGTCCCGAGTGTAGAACGAGGACAACCCAGATAATTCTTGAGGGGATGTTCGAGACAATCGTGCAGGCGCTAAAGGAAGATCATCTTGGTTAGACGGGCGGAGGGCTGAGATGGCCCCCGCCCGTTTACAATTCAAACCATGTCGTAATATTCCCGCGACCGCTACAATATTACGACACTTGCAAAAATCAGCCGTGAGAGTAGGGTAGAGCAGGGAAAGTTCCCAAAACCGTTTCTCTCGCACCCCTCCGATTTTGATCGGAGCCAAATCGCGCATCCCGTGCGACCGGACGAGAGAGACACCTGCCGCGGTTGGGCAAGGACCAACCCTCGGAGGTTAAGATGGATCAGCTGATGAAACTCCACATGCACCCAGGGTCGTCTGCGAGCGTCTCCGGTTTCCGTCTTCGGTCTGGAGACGAGATCTTGCCTGGTGACGTGTACAACGCTACAAACGGTGAATGGCGCGGGGACGCATCTCTAGCCGGCCTTGTCCTGGGCGAGCGCACCGAGGCAATCTGGATCAGACCGTCAAAGCTAGGTCTTGATCCTCTGGAAGTACTTGAGACAATGCTGACCCACGCCATCACCGGCCTGGGCAACGTTGTACTCATGGGACAAGAACAGCAACGTGATGGTCGGGGCAACAAGCATGCTATGGTATTGCAAGGTTGTGCTCAACATAGGCTACGTGTCCTTGAGGAGTGGTCGCAATTCCTTCCTGATGGAACCCCGATCAAGGTCCACCTCGCTTCCGTCATGATCCCGCTCGGCCTGGTGCCGTACAAGAAGGAGTAAGTCGGGGGGCCGGAGGAGCGCAGGTTGCGCTCTCCGGCCCTTTTTGCTAGAGTAGGCCCTATGCTAATGATGCGATTACAACGATTGGGACGAAAGCACGACCCCTCTTACCGAGTGGTGGTGACCGAGAAGACTTCGGGCCCGAAGGCTGGCAAGTTCGTGGAGGACTTGGGCCATTATGATGCTCGCCTTGGTAAAGGCCTCGGCAAAGATTTAACTATTAATACTGAACGAGCCAAGTATTGGTTGGGTGTAGGTGCCACTGCCTCGGGCACACTCCACAACTTGCTTGTGCGAGAGGGCATTGTGAAGGGCAAAAAGCGCGACGTGCGACCTGCTAAAGTAGTTGTGAAAGAAACTGCTCAAACACCACAAACTGAACAAACGGCTCTAACAATGTCTGAAACTGAACAAGCACCAAACGAGGAGGTGAAAACAGAGGCAGTGAAAGAGGAGGTCGCGAGCGAAACTGCCCCCGCTTAGAACATTGGGTGATTGAGATTTGTTTGAGCGTTTGAGCCGTTTGAAGTGTTTGTTATGTTTGCTACAATGTAGTCATTATCAGTATCACTGAATATTATGGAGAAAGACCAGGAACTGTTGGAGTATGTTATCAAGGCTATAGTGGATCACCCCGAGGCGGTTAAGATTGCGCGCATTATCGATGAGCGCGGCGTGCTACTTACCCTCGACATTCATGCCGAGGATATGGGCAAAGTTATCGGCAAGTTGGGCAACACGGCCAAGGCCATCCGCACTATCTTGCGCGTGGTGGGGATTAAGAACGGCGCCCGCGTGAACTTAAAGATCAACGAGCCCGAAGGTAGCACTCGCCCAGTGCGTGCCACCAATGACGAAGGCGTAACGTCAGCCGAGCCCGGCTACGTGCACACAAGGGAGGCAAAGCAGGCGCCAGCACTCAAGTCTGTTGACGAAGCCATGGCCGATCTCAATCTTGAATAGTGAATTAGGAATAATGAATTATGGTTAAATCATAATTCTTAATTCATAATTCATGCTTCGATTCTCAATCATCACCCTGTTCCCGGAGGCAGTTAAACCCTACCTCGAGACTTCGATGTTGCGCAAGGCAACCGAGCGCAAACTTGTGCAGATTAAGCTTGTGAATCCGCGCGACTTTACGACTGACCCTTCGACTCCGCTCAGGGCAGGTAAACGTCGACAAGCTGACGATAGGCCGTACGGCGGGGGACCCGGCATGGTTTTGAAGGCCGAGCCCCTGCTTCGCGCGGTTGCTTCACTCAAGCTCCCCACTTCGCTAAAGCTTCGCGGGACAAGCAAAATAATAATCACCTCGCCAAGAGGCAAGCAGTTTACAAACGAACTTGCCGCTAAATGGGCGAAGAAGTACAAAGAGATTGTGATAATCGCCGGGCATTACGAGGGCATAGACGCAAGAGTTAAAAAGATTTTGTCCGCCCGAGGCGGATCCGCCTTTGGCGGAAAAGTTGAGGAAATTTCTGTCGGCCCGTACACGCTCACCGGTGGGGAAGTACCGGCCCTAGTTATGGTCGACGCCGTCACCCGCCGCCTCCCCGGAGTGCTCGGCAAGAGTGAATCCCTCGAAGAAAGACGCATAGCCCCAGAAGAGACGTACACCCGCCCCGAAGTTTTAGTATTTCCATTCGACAAGGCTCATGGCAAGCAAAAAAAGTACAAAGTCCCCCCAGTCTTACTCTCCGGCCACGCCGCCAACATAGCCAAATGGCGTCAAGCTAAAGTTTGTTGACAAAGTTAAGTCATTTGGTAACATCAGCACGGAATTTGTAGGTCCCTGAGTTGCCATAGAGGGAGGAATGAAAATGACGAAAAAGGCAGATGTGCCAAGTTTTCGCGCCTGGGTGTATCGGACTCGTGTGATGGGTCGCGGCAAGCGAAGGCGGTACTATCTCGATGTCAGCACTGAACCGAAGTCTGGAATTGAACTATTCACCGAAGACCTGCGAATTGGCGGCTCTCTCGCCATACCGAATGAGTTCAATGGGCTTTGTTCCAGCGAGGATGGTCGCCAGCGTTTGTCTAAGTTCCTTGGCGAAGCAATCCTTGTTTTCGGTAAGGGCCTTTTCGGGAAGTCCGGCCTAAAGCGAGCTAAAGCTATTGGCGACGGGGAGTAAAAGCGAAATTCCAAGGGCCGGGCGGGGGAGAGAATCCCCTGACCCGGCCCGAGGTGTTTATCCACAGGGTTGGGAGGTTGACACTCGCTGGGGCTTGACAGTAGAACTGGGGTGGGTATAATAGACGTTCGCTACATTTTGAAGGATTTGTAGCCTTTTGTTATTTGAGGTTTGGTTAGGAGGGAAGTTGTGTCAACAAAACAAGTAAATATTTAGGGAGGATAAAGTGCCCTAGAGGATTAATAGTAAAAATAATCTGGGGGTTATTATTTTTATGCAATCATCACCAATCTTACCTAAGAAGCACTTCTCGCGCTCGCACGAACCGCTTTTGCCTTTGCCAAACCTCGTTGAGTTGCAGACGCGCTCATACGACTGGCTTATCCGCGAAGGATTGGCCGAACTTTTCAAAGAATTTTCTCCCATCAGCGACTACTCGGGTAAAAAGTTTGATCTTGAATTGCTCGACTTCACTTTGGACGAACCCAAGCACGATGAGTACTACGCCAAGGAGAATAAACTTTCTTACGAAACACCCCTGCGCCTGCGGGTGCGTCTCACCAATAAGATACTC
>DATDSR010000021.1:0-50140 GCA_036517855.1 Minisyncoccota bacterium
TGCTTTTTACCTGCAATGCTAGTAGTTTTGGGGTATGGCACACAAAATTTTGATACGAACACTTGTCTTAACCTGCTACGGCACTAATTCCCAGCAAGCCTCCCAAAGCGCCACCGTGAGCGTTTACTAAATTTGCAACGAAGCGCCTTTCGCGCTAGTTTTAACTTGGGAGGGTCTATGCAAGTCGAGAGGTTCGAAGAGCAGACGAGGAAGATTACTTTCGTAATCAAGGGCGAAGGAGGGGTAGACATAACCCGGGTTGCGATAGTTCTCATACCGCCAGTGGAGGGCAAGGTGCCGTATGTGTTGCTGGTGGACGTTTGTGCCGACCAGGCGCACCGCACCGGCGGGCCCATCAAGGAAGTTTTGCGCGAGGCTTTCACCACTGCTCGAGAACTTGGGTTTGCGCAAGTGAAGGCAAACATCAAGGATCTTGAGGCGACCGGATTGCCCAACGAAGTGTTAATTCGTTGGTACAGACAATTCGGTTTCAATCGCTATGCCGAACAGCTCGTGCTCGAGCTTAACGGCAAGTGACCTTGTCTCCCAACCGGGACAGGGTCACAATACTTTATATGAAGAAAAAAATTAAAATCGCAGTTCTCTTCGGCGGGCCATCAAGTGAGCACGAAGTGTCGCTTGCCTCGGGTGCGAATATTGTGAGGGCTTTGCGCACGGGGGAGAATGCGCGTCGTTATCAAGTTATGCCAATCAGGTTTCGTGAACCAGAGGAGCTTTTGAAAAAGTTGGTGGGTAAAAAGTTTGCAAACAATAAAATAGATTGCGTGTTCCCTGTCCTGCACGGCAAGTTCGGCGAAGACGGCACTTTGCAAGCTTTGCTTGAGACGCTCGGCTTGCCCTATGTCGGTTGTGGTGTACTTGCCTCTGCACTTTGCATGGATAAAGTTCTGTCGAGCGAGTTAGTTGCGGGATTGGGTATGAAGGTGCCAAACAAATTGGGGCCTTCCCTGCTCACGGCCTCCAAGGGACATTCGCGAGGAAGGCCCAACTTGCTTTGGCACCAAGCCGTGGTTAAACCTAGGTTTGGTGGTTCGAGCGTGGGTGTTTCGGTTGTAAAAAGTAATAAAGAATTAGCAAGTGCGATTAAGAAGGCAAGTAAAGAAGGTGAAGTGCTTGTGCAGAAATATCTGCAAGGCCGCGAGTTCACTTGCGGGGTCTTTGAGTTTGAGAATGGCAAACCGTTTGCTCTGCCAGTGACAGAGATAGTACCCAAGTCAGAATTCTTTGACTACAAAGCTAAATATACCAAAGGCGGGAGTGACGAAATATGCCCAGCCCAAATCCCTGCCAAACTCACCCACGAGATTCAGAGTGCAGCCCTGCTTGCCCACAAAACTTTAGGTTGCCGCCACATCTCGCGAAGCGATTTTATCTTTTCAAAAAATAGACTCTACTACCTCGAGACCAACACAATGCCTGGTATGACAAACACCAGCCTAGTACCCCAAGCCGCCGCCGTAGCCGGCATAAGTATGCCCGACCTAACCCATCGCCTAGCGCAGTCATCTTTGATATAATAACCAAATGGCGAAGCAATATGATTTTGTGGCTATTGGGGATATCGTGATGGATGCTTTTATACGTTTGCAGATTGCCGATGAGCATATGGATAAAGAAACGCGGGAGATTTGCATGCCTTTTGCTACCAAGATACCTTTCGAGTTTGTGGTTGAGATACCGGCCGTGGGCAATTGCGCCAACGCCGCTGTCGCCGCCGCGCGTTTGGGCTTAACTTCGGCTCTTGTCACCAATCAAGGCAATGACGAAACAGGTGCCAAGAACCTGAAAGCACTTGAGACCGAACACGTGGCTACCGACTTTGTGAAAGTGCACGAGGGCAAGAAGAGTAACTATCATTACGTTCTTTGGTACAAAGACGAACGCACCATACTTGTTAAGCACGAGGAGTATCCATACGAGATGCCCGACGTGGAGGCCAAATGGATTTACCTAACTTCGCTCTCGTCGACATCAGCCGAGTTCCACGACAAGATTGCCGATTATCTTGATAAGTACCCAGAGACTAAACTTGCTTTTCAACCCGGCACCTTCCAAATAAAATTAGGCAAAGAGAGATTGAAGAGGTTGTACGAACATTCAGACATCTTCTTTTGTAACGTGCAGGAGGCGCAGCAGATTTTGGGGAGCACAGAATCTGATATAAAAAAGTTGCTCGAGCAGATGCACGCACTCGGTCCCAAATTCGTGGTAATCACTGATGGGCCCACGGGCGCATACGCGCGCGACCCCTCGACCGCGCTCGGGGCAGGCGAAGCGACCTACTGGTTCCAACCCCCATACCCCGATGTGGTCGCGCCTTACGATCGCACTGGCGCGGGAGATGCTTTCGCCTCCACATTTACCATTGCCATCGAAATGGGCAAGAGTGTCCCCGAGGCTTTATCTTGGGCCCCCATCAACTCAATGAGCGTAGTGCAGAAAGTGGGAGCTCGTGAAGGTCTGTTAACTAAACAACAACTCGAAGAGTATCTCTCCAAAGCTCCCGCTGAATACAAAGCCAAGCGTATCTAGCCACATTTGGTTTTTAAGTTATCCTAAAACCCAATGTCTAATTCTCTTGCTATAGCAGGCAATTTAGACATCAGCGGAGGAAGAAAATATCTCGGAGCCAATGGTCATTCTCGAGAGTATCAACTTCCAAATAAAGTATTTCCTTGCCAAGCTCGAATCTCCTTTTCAAGATCGTGATGACATCTGAGCATTGGTAGGGATAGGCCCACACGCTTTTCTGAATCGAGACAAAGCCGAGTCCTGTAAGAAGTGAGCGAAGCTCTTCGCGTACATGCTTTAGGCGCTCGGGAACATCGGAGATGACCAATCTCCATTTGCCATCCCAACGAAATGGTTTGGGTATCGAAAGGGTTTGCAATTCATAGGCAAGAGCCAGGTCCTCGCCTTTTTCGGTTAATTTGTAAATTGTCTGTGTGCCACTTTTCTCTTTATGTAGGATTTTGCGACAGGTGAGATTTTCTAAAACTTCCCGCATATACCACTCTTTTTGACGGGTGCGCTTGTTGTCCCAAAGTTGCACAACGGCCGGAGCCATAAGAGCTGCGGCAAGGAATCCAGCGGAACTTGCTACCTGTATAACTCCGCGGGCGATGCGACCAAGCTTCTGCTTGCGCTTAAGTTTCCTGACTTCTTCAAGAGACAACTTTTTATTCTTTTTCTTCATCCTACTATTTTAGCACTTGCTATACCCGAATGTCTAATTCTCTTGCTATAGCAGGCAATTTAGACATTTGACAACAGATTTGGGAGAGATAGTATGGCTAGTGGAAGGCGAGCCTGTCTCGCTAAGGAGGCTTAACATGACCGGAACTTTTTGGGCGGGGTTCGTTTTGGCCTTGGTTGGTCTTGGTATCATTGCCACTCTCGCAATCGAGAACTGGCGGCACAGGAGGGGCTTGATCTCCCTCTTGGGCACGGGGGAATGGTTGGAGTCTGATCTCACCGACTTTCTTCCTTCGAAGTACTGCGGACGAAGTGAGGAAGCGCTTACAGAACTTTTGCGGATGGGCGCATTTTCGGCAGTAATGCAGACACTGCTCCATCACCCAAGACCTCTTGGGAGGTGGAACGTCCTTCTCACTGACCCCGAGGGGCTTCGGCACATCGTCGGATACCACACGAGGCTCGACGGAGGGCTTGTGTGGCTCGTGCCGTTCATGCATCGGATACCCCGCTCGGTCAACGAACACGCGATTGGGGGACTCGTCCTGCTCATCTGCGAGAAGGCGAAGCAAGACGAACTGCTGAAGTTCCTCGAGCAGTCAATCGCCTCGTCGCCCCGGCTTGTGAGGGTTCTGCTTTCCCAGGCCTCCGACGACTTTATCAAGCTCGCAGCTAAGGAGAGTACCGTTCTCGAACTGCAGCAGACGGCACAAGCCGAACTCACGGACCGAGCTGAGGCTCGCAGTCCAGTATAACGACCGGCCCCCGCCGACGCAGTTTGTCGGCGCGGGGCTTTTCTCTTTTATGTTATGCTCTTCGTATGCTTGGGAGAGTTTTTAGAAAAGTATTTGGCAGAGGAGGGGATGGGGCGAAGTCTATTTTGTTTGCTTTGTTTTTTGCCTGTGCTTTGCTCTTCTTAATCGTTTGGTTGCCAAATATTACGCTCATACGCATTGTGCACGAGTCTGTGATACCAGCGGGGGAGAAGTTCGCTTTTATCTTGTCATTTTTTACTAGTTTACCGCTTACTTATGGCTGGCCGACAGCCGCATCCCTCTATCTGGTTGTAATTATTTTTGGGATAAACGGCTCCTTGCTCCTTTTCTACATCAACCAAGCTGGTGGTTTGCGAAGAGAGGCTCACAAAAGCTTGCTTCGACAGATTGGAGCTGTGTTGGCCTCCTTGCTTGGTGTGGGTTGCGCGGCTTGTGGCACACTCTTCCTCGCGCCAGTTTTGGGTACGGCCTTCTCTGGATATTTACTACTTTTGCCCTTCCGCGGATTTGAATTTTCAATTATTGGCTTGGCTGTCCTCATCTGGTCGCTTTACGCTACTGCCAAAAGAATAGATAATCCATATGTATGAAAGAAGTTTCAAATAAAGAGTTGATTGAAAAAATAAAGGGTGGAGAGCATGTTAAAGTAAGTCCCCGAAACTACAAATTTGCATTTAGATATATTTCACTCATTGGGCTCATTATCTGCGCCTTGCTCATTGCAAATTACACTCATTTTGACTCTAGTTCGCAAATCATTTCAGAAAACTCAATCCACGGGCACGCGCATTTGCTCATCACCATCAAGGGCAAGCACATCATTATCCCGGCCGGTGTTGGTTTGACACAGCAAGTCGAGCATCCAGATATTTTGCATACCCACTTGGCAGATAACGAAATTCATATGGAGATGGACCCGCCGATTTACGATAAGCAGATAACAGTGGGCGAGTTCTTCAAAGTCTGGGGACAAAGATTCACCAAGCGCTGTATCTTCGACAACTGTACTTCGACTTCGCTCAGCACAGGTGGCGGGCTGCACTTCCTAGTCAATGGTCGCCTTAACAACGACTTCGATAAGTATATTATGAGAGATGGCGACGAGATTGAGATCTTATTCGAATAGTCTGTAAGAGTTTGGTATAATGGCCGTCAGTAGAGGCATAATACTAACTAATTATAAAATATGGACCAATTAAGTTCGGCTAAGATGCGTCTCTTTCAGACACTTTCTGTCTTTATGGCAGTTTTGTGTTTGGTGGGTGCGGCCTCTCTCGTTTTCATTATTAAAGCTAACAAGTCGCTCCCAACGAGTAACAACACCATAAGTGTGGAGGGTAAGGCCGAACGTTACGTGGAGCCCGATATTGCCAAACTTTCTTTTAGCGTAAGCGGTAAGGCTGCCACCGTTGTGGAGGCTCAAAAGATTGCCACCGATAAAATCAATGCCGCCGTTAAGTATCTTAAGGACCAAGATGTGTCCGACAAAGATGTCAAAACTTCAAGCTACCAAGTTTATCCAGAATACAAGTATTATTACGCTCGCCCAGCTGACGCTATTGGTGGTGCCGAAATTCTCTGTTACGTTGACTACTGCCCGCCACCCTACAATCAAGAACAAAAAGTTGTGGGTTACCGCGTTGAACAGAGCATCGACCTAACCATCCGCGGCATAAAGAACACGGGCACAATACTTGCTGGTCTTGGCACCACCGGTATCCAAAACTTGAATGGCCCTTCGTTTGAGATTGAGGCCTACGAGAAGGTTGCCGAAGAAGTTAAGAACGAGGCTATCAAGGACGCTCGGGCCAAGGCCAAAGAGCGTGCCAAGTCACTTGGTGTCTCAATCGGCAAGCTCGTGAGTGTGTCGGATGGTTACTACGGTGGTTACGGTTATGCTCGTGCCGATGTTAGTATGGCCCAAAACGCTGGCATGGAGGTCAAAGCAGTAGCTCCTTCAGTCGCCCCCGAACTCCCAACCGGTCAAAACAAGATAGTCCAAACCATAAGCGTCGTCTACGAGATCAACTAAGCAAGGTTGACTAAAAGGCCCCTCCTAGGGTAGTATATGGCTACCCCGGGAGGGGTTTTTTACTAGGAAGTAGTACGGGGGAAAATATACACTTATGGCTAAAATTATAGAATTTATAAAGGAAACACGGGGCGAGCTTAAGCACGTTTCTTGGCCTACCCGCAGTCAGACGGTGAATGCCACAGCCTTGGTTATTGGTCTTTCGCTTGCCGTGGCTCTCTTCCTCGCTTTCTTTGACTGGCTATTTAGCTTGGCGCTCAAGGCGATAATCTCCTAATATGCCTAAAGCTGTTAGCCCAACAAAACAAGAGTATACCGGCGAGCGTCATTGGTACGCTATCCACACTTACGCTGGATATGAGAACACTGTTTTGCGCAATTTGAAACAGCGCATTGAGAGCTTGGGTATGCAAGACAAGATCTTCGCCGTACTCGTGCCCACCGAGAAAAAGATTAAGATTAAAGGCGGTAAGCGAGCCGAGGCGGAGGAGAAGGTCTACCCCGGCTATGTGCTGGTAGACATGATTGTGGATGATGAGAGTTGGTACGTGGTGAGGAACACCCCGCGCGTGACAGGTTTCGTCGGTTCGGGTACTACGCCTGTGCCACTCTCGCAGAAGGAGATTGATGACCTCTTCGGCCGTATGGGTGCCTCTGTTACCAAACACAATATCGACCTTGAAGTTGGTGAGGAGGTCAAGATTGAGGACGGCCCCTTCAAAGAGCTTGAGGGCAAAGTGGCCGAAGTAGACGACGTGCGTGGCAAAGTGAAGGTGCTCGTGAATATGTTTGGCCGCGAAACCCCAGTGGAGTTAGACTTTTTGCAGGTTAAGAAAATCTAACTCGAAATGAGCAATGTACCAATGTGCAATTTGCAAACAATGAACAAAATGAATAAATTTTTAAACATTGAGTCATTGAATCATTGTTTTCAAATTGCAAATTAAAACATTCTAACATTAAACCAAAATGGCAAAGAAAGTTATAAAGAGACTCAAGATTCTGGCTCCCGGTGGTGCGGCAACTCCTGCACCTCCTATTGGCCCCACCCTTGGTCAAGCGGGTATCAACATCGGCGAGTTCGTAAAGCGCTTCAACGAGGCCACCAAAGATATGCGAGGCGAGACCATCCCAGCCGAGATTACTGTGTACGAAGATCGTTCGTTCGACTTTGTACTCAAAACTCCGCCCGCGGCCGCCCTCATACTGAAGGCCATCGGCAAAGAGAAGGGTAGTGGCACACCCAACACGGCCAAGATAGGCAAACTCACTAAAGCTCAGGTTAAGGAAATTGCCGAGAAGAAAATGCCTGACCTAAACGTCACTTCCATCGAAGCCGCTATGAGAGTCATCGAAGGCACTGCCCGTTCTATGGGCGTGGAAGTTAAGTAGAACTTATGTGCTAAGATGCCGGTGTGCTTATTCGCTTTACCAAACATGCTGAAAGAAAGTTTGGCCTGTTGCGCTTGCACGGCGTGAATGTTTCCCAAGAGCAAGTCATCGAGACAATCGAAAAACCAGACCGCCTCGACGTTGTTTCGAGGTATCCGCTGGCCATTGCCCAAGGTGAGTTAGACAAAAGGCATGTTCTTAGGGTAGTATACAGACATGAAAGGGGCGGGGTGGCTGTGATAACCTTTTACCCTGGTCGTAAGTCGCAATATGAAAAATAAAGAAACTAAAATCTCATACGATCCTGATGCTGATGTTTTGAGTATGGAAGTGCCAGGTAATAAAAAAATTGATTACGCCACAGAGGCTGGCGACTTTGTGGTACATTTTTCCAAAGAAAACATTCCGGTACTTGTGGAAGTTTTACAGGCTTCTCGTTTTCTCAAGCGCAGTCGCAAAGAAGTAATACACGCAAGCCCGATGCTTGCTCGTGCTTTGGCATAATTGCCACGGTTTTGCCCCCCGCCTGCGGAAGCATCGAAGGCGCTATGAGAGTCATCGAAGGTACTGCCCGCTCCATGGGTGTGGAGGTGAAGTAGGCTTCAGAACACAATATAAAATTAAGACGACCACGGGGAGGCCCGTGGTCGTTTGTGTTTGTGTGCGCTAGGGTTGAGGTTCAGGCGACAGGGGCCTCCTTGTTTGCACCCAGCGAGACCTGCTCGACCACTACCATGCAGTGGTCTGGCCGGTTGCCGGTTACCAACAGGCATTGGCCGAGCTCTCCCATGACCTGGCCATTCAGGCCGCCGATGATTATGCCAGACACGGGCCTTCCGCAAACAATGCGGCCGTTTTCATGCCGGTGCATCTTCGGACAAGGGGCGAAGATCTCCGCCTTGCGACTCGCCTGAGTGGTGTCGACTCTGATAGCTGCCCGCTCGCGCCCTTGAGTCTCCTCCGGTCGGGTCTGCCTCAAAAGTTCCTGGGCTTGTTTCAAGTCACCCACGGGGAAGACCACGTAACTCTTGACCAGTGTCCTAACTCTCTTTGGTGGCTTTATCGACTTAGCGATCGAATCGGCCGGGTTTATGTGAACGAAATCTCCTCCTTTCATCATGCGTCTGAATCTGGCTGCCACCGAAAGGGTGGCCGTGCCGACGAGCACGTGTGATTCGATGATTGGCAACCGCACGTGCCCATGGCGGACCCGAGTTGAACCGTTCAGCCCCATTGTCCTGACCTCCTCTTTACCGAAAGTGAGACCTTGTCTTCCCCGTTTGCAAATCTACTCCAGGCGTTCCGAAATTACAAGCTTGTGCGTGGGACGGAAATAGTTTAAGGTGATGATGGAAAGGGGAACACAAATGTTCAAAGGCAAATATATAGTGCTCGAAGGTATCGAAGGTTCGGGCAAAGGCACCCAAGCTACGAGACTCGTGCAATGGCTTGGAGACTTTGCCAAGGTGATCAAGGTCCGTGAGCCGGGCCAGACGCCGACAGGCTTGAAGATACGGGAAATCCTTCTGGATAAGAATTCTGATTTAGCCACCACAGAAGAGCTACTCTTGTTTTTCGCCGACAGGGGGATGACCATGCGTGGCATGATCGTGCCAGCTCTCGAGCGTGGAGAGTACGTGGTGGCAGATCGTAGCTATCTCTCCACTTTTGCTTACCAGATAGCGGGACGCGAGAATAAGGGTCTCCTGCCGCTTTTCGAGGATTTGCTGACCCGCGTAGCTCACAAGATTGATCTGGCCCTTGTGCTAGATTTGCCTGCCGAACAAGGGCTCGCACGTGTGAATCTGCGACAAGTGCAAACAGGACAGGCCATCGACCGTTTCGAGCAGGAGCAAATTGCCTTCCATGAGAGAGTGCGCAATGGGTATTTGGAGGGCGCTAGACGCTACGCGACCGTTACCGAAGTTATCGATGCTTCTGTCCCCGAAGAGGCGGTTTGGAGGCAAGTAATTCTACACGTCCGTCGGCACATGCTCGATGAGTAAAAGAAATAGGGCCCCAACCGTTCCGTGAGTTACGGAATGGAAGGGGCCCTTCAAGCTACCTCACTGTGATGTCATGTTCGCCGCGCCGGATGTCGAAGCGAGATGGTTCCTTGTCGAGATGGAGCACAAGGCCGTGTGGACCGAATTGCTCCTCCAGACTCCTCGCAATCAGGCCCGCCTTCTGGGCCAGGGTCGGGTGTACAAAACGGCTTGCGCGTAACTCCGCGAGGTAAACCAGCGAGGGCAAGCCTCCGGTAACCATGTTTGGTATCCGGTAACCCATTGGCAAATAGTATTGCGCCTCCTTGCTACCAGCTCCCAGCTTCTCGAGTCTCTCCTTACTGCTTGATATAAAGCCGAGTGCTCTGGTTTGCAGATCAGCAGGAAGTTCAGAGAGATACCAAGGATGGAAACCGTGACGGGTGGAGAGCAAGGGCATGCGCTGGTACACACCCCGATGCCTTTGGATGTCACGATATGACCCAAAATCGAGAAGGAATTCGTACCTTACCATCCCCAAGTCGCCAAGGAAAGCGGGCAACTCGGTCTTGGCTGGGCGCTTGGAAAGTAGCCGCTCGAAGGTCTTAAGGTCGGAGCTGTGGATGTCGCACCGCGAGAGCCCGAACTCGGGGCACTCCCAGTCGCTGTATCCGTATTCCGGCATCCACCAAGAGTTGTAGTCCTCCTTGTCTTGGTATCGTTTGCTCGAGAAGGAGGATGGCGCGGCCTCCTTCAAGGCGTCCTCGATCGCTTCTGCCACAGTCCGGACTTCCGCTAGTGGGTGATGCCGCAGCAGATCGAGTTTGTCGGCAAACTGGCGCAGATTCGAATGCCAGGAGACGTTGGTGGCGGCTCCGGCGGGCAGAAAAGCTCGCATAATGTCGAAAGCGCGAGCTCGGATAGCCTTCTCCCAGACGCTTTCTTTTTCACCCTCTTGTCTCGGGTATCTAAGCGCCAAGGCAGACACCACTTGGTTCAGACCTTCCAGATAGAAGTGCCGCCAGTTTTCCTGGATTCTTGCGCCCTCGGAATTCCCCAGCGGATCGACGAAGGGTTGTTTGCTGAAGTCCAGGTAGCGTGTAGACGACTCCTGACCGGAATATAGGCGATTGTCCTGCACCGCCTTAGCCACGGGCATCGACACACGCTCGATGAAAATTGTGGCGCTCCCGCAGTCACCGATGGACTTGTGGCCGTAGCCTACATAGTAGGTGGCCATGAACTTCTCCGGACCCTTCTCGGCCAAGACTGTTAGGTTGTCTTCAACCTTTTCAACTGAGCGCGAGTAGAGAGCCTGGAGCATGGCGTCCGCTTCCGGACCGATCAGTGCCCCTGTGTTTAGCACCACGACTCTTCCTCCGCCCGGCAAATCCCGTGTTACATGTTTGAGATCTTTGATTGTGGCCATGAGCCACCCCCTTTCCTGTCGAGAGGCTAGCACAAGCAGTTTCAAAATGCTATGCTCTTTTCAGAATTGATCGCCGAAAACAGGCGACAGGAGGAACCTTGAACGAATTTGGAGCATTGCCTAGACAAGCACTTGCTGGCCTTATCGAGGCCGGCAGGATTAAAGGTATAGACACAGCACTTGCCCAACCGGCATCGCTCGACTTGCCGGTTTCGGAGGAGTGGTACAGGGTCAACAGCATCTTCCTCCCGCGAACGGGTGAGCCGGTGCGCGATTGTCTCGCTCGTCTCGACGCCCAAGAGCATTCGGTCGGGACGATACTTGAGCGTGGCGTCAACTATCTCTCGCGGGTAGCGGGAGAGTTTGCCTTCGTGCCGAGCGTCTACGGCTACACCAATCCGAAGTCAACCACAGGTCGTACCGACGTGCATGTGCGCGTGGTAGCCGATGGAGTGCCAAGTTACGATTCAGCGGCTCCTGCAGGGTGGAAGGGCGAGTTGTGGCTCTTGGTGACACCCAAATCGTTCCCTGTGTTGGTGCCGGTTGGCACGGCTCTGGCCCAGTTGCGTTTGTGCAACCACAACACCAAGCTTGCGCGGACGGAACTTGAGCTCGAAGTGGAGAGACGCAAGCTCCTCTGGACGCTCGCTGGCGAAACTATCCACTGTGAGGACCAGTTAGTGCGGGTGGATGAAGGCTCGCTCGTGCTCACAGTGAATCTCTCTGGAGAGACCATTGGTTGGGAGTGCCTTGAGCCTTCAACCACTTTTGATTTCGGGGCACCTAAGGGCACGATTGATCCCAGCGAGTTCTTCGTCCCTCTCATTGGCCATAACGGTTCTCTGCGTTTGAGAGAGGGGCGTTTCTACATCCTCTCAACACGTGAAGCTGTGCGCGTACCGCCCGAACTTGCCTGTGAGATGAGACCGCTTGATCCACGTTGGGGCGAGCTACGCACTCACTACGCAGGCTTCATCGATCCGGGTTGGGGTTGGGGCAAAAAGGGTGAAGGCAAAGGCCGGCCGATTACCCTTGAAGTGCGACCGTTCGAGAATATGACCCTCACCCACGGCCAACCCATCGGGAGAATCCGGTTCGAGCGGATGATGGACGTGCCTGACGTACTCTATGACGCTGGCACTTCTCACTACTCTGTTCAGTCGGGACCTCGGCTGGCCAAGCAATTCAAGCACCCGTGAGTTTCGGGATAGGGCCTGGTGTTCGCACTGGGCCCGCCTTTTTTGTATACTGGTTGAAAGAAGATTATGACGGTTTCTGAAACTATAAAAAAGCAAATAGGGGAGGCGCTTACTAAGCTGGGCCTTTTGGAGGTGCCTGCACCGAGCGAAGTCGAGGTGGAATTGGCCAAGGATATGGCACATGGGGATTATGCCAGCAATGTGGCTTTGATTTTGGGCAAGCAGTTGGGTAAGGATCCTAAAGAGTTGGCCGAGCAGATTTGCAAAGAGATAGGATCTGATGCGCAGGGTTATATTGAGAGATGTGAAGTGGCCGGAGCGGGCTTCATCAACTTTTGGTTGTCTGAAAAATTTTACGCTGATACTCTTAAAGATGCTTTAGGCGAAAACCCCACTTCGCCAAGGCTTCGCGGGGCGAGGTTTGGGTGGGCGAGTGAGTTGAGAGGGAAAAAGGTTATGATTGAATTTTCACAGGCCAATCCATTTAAGCAACTACACATCGGACACTTTGTCGGTACTGTTTTGGGTGAGTGTTACGCGCGGCTCCATGAGGCATCAGGGGCAAGTGTGTTGCGTGCCAATTACCAAGGTGATGTGGGAGTGCATGTGGCCTGCTCTTTGTATGGTATGCGCGAAATGCGGGAGACGTTACCAAATGAGGGGGCGGAGTTGACGGAGAAGACAGAGTTTTTAGGTAAGGCGTATGCTTTTGGAGCGAAGCAGTATAAGGAGAGCCCGGATATTAAAAGTGAGATAGATGAGATAAATAAGAAGCTTTATCAGAAGAGTGATCAAGAATTGAATGAACTTTATGAAATGGGAAAGCGTTGGAGCCTTGCTCATTTCGATACCATATACAAGCGATTGGGTACTCGTTTTGACCACCTTTTCTTTGAGAGCGAGATGGCTCCCAAAGGCCTTGAGGTAATTGCGGCCCATCGGGAGGTTTTTGAAGATAGCGAAGGCGCGGTAGTTTTCCATGCTGAGAAATATGGTTTACACACAAGAGTATTTATTTCGTCCGCTGGTTTGCCCGTGTACGAGGCCAAGGAGCTAGGTCTTAATAAACACAAATTTGATGTTGCCCCACTTGACCTATCTATCGTAGATACTGGTAATGAGATCAATGACTACTTCAAGGTCTTGATGAAAGTAATGGAGCTAACAATCCCCGAAGTGGCCAAGCGTACCAAACACGTTTCGCATGGCATGTTGCGACTGTCTACTGGCAAAATGAGCTCACGTACCGGTAACGTAATCACGGGTGAATCTGTGATGAACGACGCGGTGGCCAATTTACCCCCGAGCGAAATTTCTCTGGAGGATAAGGACGTCATTGCTATAGGCGCCATTAAGTATTCGATACTCAAGCAGGCCCCTGGGCGAGACATAATATTTGATATGGAGAAGTCGCTCTCACTTGAAGGGGATTCGGGGCCTTACATCCAGTACGCATACACAAGAGCACAAAGCGTGCTCTTGAAAGCTCAAGCACCAAAGTTCAAAGTTCAAACAAATCCCAATCTTCAAAACTTAAACGATAGCGAGAAAAAGTTAATGAGATTGATTGGCAGATTTCCTGAAATAGTTAATGAGGCACAAAAACTACTCGCTCCCCAGGTTGTTTGCACCTACTTGATAGAACTAGCAGGGGAGTTCCATCATTTTTACGCTACTACCCGTATTGCCGACCCCTCGACAGAGCTCGGGGCAGGTGCCAATGTTGGCGAGATACGTACCCGTAGATTAGCCCTCACTGCCGCCCTGGCTCAAACCATCCAAAACGGCTTGTGGATATTGGGCATCGGCACAGTTGACAAAATGTAGTAATTGTGATAAGCTCCCAATCGGTCTGGGCCAACAAACAAAACCCAGAGAAGGAGGCCAGCAATGGCGGTAGCATACTTCGGTAAGTGCAAAAACTGCGGGGCAACGAACGAGGCTGTCAGCCAGCCCCGTTGCCAGTTCTGCCAGGGCGATCTCGAGCACGACGAGAAAACGTGCGAGTGCGAACCCTGCCAAACCAAGCGCGACATAGAAGCGGGTCGGCAAGGCTGGAGCTTGCTCATGCAGATGAAGCGCGACAAGCAGGATCTCAAGGCTCGCGAACGGCAGCTCGAACGCAACCAGTCGCAGGTCACTTGTCCGTCGTGCGCCGCAAGCCAGCCGACAACGGCAAACTTCTGCGGCAACTGCGGGCAGAAGCTCAAGTAGTTCTCAAGCAGATTATCCCAAATCCATGAACTAAGCCCGGGAGGATTCGTAAAGAACCTCGATAACACGGAGCGTGTCATGGGTTTCTACTATGCCGTTAAGTGGAGGACCGCAACCGCAACGAAACGAAAGTTTCGCCAAAGACCACAAAGGCATGGACACTTTTTTCAAAAAGTGCTGGAGCAATCCAGGGTTGATGATCGCGCGTTTAGAAAAGAAGCCACCAAAATGGCTTCTTTTTCGATTTTACCTTCGGCCTGTGGATACTGGGCAGTGGGGTTCCCGAGAAGATGTAGTACAATGGAAGCGTAAATGGCAAATGGCAAATGGCAAATGTTTGGCGGTAGGATTTTGGTTTTAATCAGTATTTTTGTTTTCACATTTACCATTTACCATTCCACATTTACCATTGCTCGAGCGGAGACTTGCACCCCCAACTTGCCAAAAGTTGTGGCTCACACGGGAGATATCACGGGTGGTCTCGATTCACTCGTTACCAAAGATGGCCAAGGGGTAGTAATTAAGAACGGTTCTTTGATCATAGACTTGGGTTGTTTTGCCGACCACTCGAGTTCAGATTTACGTTTGTACGTGATTGGCCGTTCGCACGGGGCGGAGGTCTCTGTGGGGCAGAAGCTGGGCCAGTGGCTTGCCATCCCAGCCACCATCCCACCCCACTACAAGCCTTACGTATGCACGCGCAGTGAATGTGCCGGGTATAAGCCAAGCACTGTGTCAGAGTTTTGCGACGGCAAAGAGACTTTGCCCGAGGCGACAGATGGTTGTGTCACTGGTGACCAATGGTTTAATTTAGACATTGGTTCGACTTCCTTCGACTTCGCTCAGGATAAATCGCTCACCACAAGTGGTAATCATCAATACCGTTATGTTTATATTTCAAGTGACAAAGGCGTGCACATAGACGCGATTGAGACAATCGCCCCCAGCCAGTCGGTTGATTTGTATATATTAAATGGTTCGACTTCGCTCACCACAAGTGGTAATAACCACTTGCAATTTCTCGATGGCACGGTGGCTGGAGTTTACAAATTAGGCGCCACGCTTGTTGGTATACCCGCCGGCAAGTATGCGTACACCTTCAGTTGTAATCTCAATCATGCTGTACCCACTAAAGGCGATATCGTCGTGCAATCTGGCCAAGAATCAAAAGAAGTTGGTCCCCTTACTTGCAGTTACGGCCAGGACGGCAGTTATCAAGCAAGTCTCACCATAGATAGTCCGTCAGGGGCCGTGAGCGATAGCGCGAGTATTGTCATCGGTAAACCAAGCGGAGCAAATGCCCAAGCTGGCGGTGTCAAAGCAGGCCCTGCGAGCAAAAAAGTTCTTGTCCTCCTCGGCCTGCTCATCGCCCTGGCCGTAATCTTTGAACTCGTGCATCGTGCTCGTCGCCCCGCCCCTCCCAACGTTACTTGACTCCCTCGACCACCTCCCCCATAATCCCCTTAATGAAACGAGCGGCTCTACTCTGTGCCCTCATCCTTGTAATACCGGCCTCCGCCCTGGCCAAAACTCCCGACTCCCGCGCCACACACAAAGCGCGTGCCTCGGCCGTCCAAGTAACCTCGACCAGCTCCGACTCTCCCTCAAGCCTCACCCAATCGGGCACTCTCACACTCTCAAGCGACCGCAAGCTTGAAGCCGAGATTGACCTATACAACGACCTCTCGTTCATCCGCGTTGAGGGAGCGCGTCCGTGGCGCGTCTTCAGTCGCCCAAGCGAACTCACCCTCACTATCTCCGGCCTCATTCCCGGCAAGACATACTATCTATACAAAGAGAAGCTCCGCAATCCTGAAACGTTCACCGCTTCGCCCACAGGCAGTTATTCTCTCACCCTCCCCACACCCACCCACAGATACCTCATCCTCAAAACCAAACCTTCCACCTACCACATAGACAACAGTGCCACCGGTGGTGACTGCCCAAGCATCGGCACGTGGAGCACCACCACCAAAACCTGCACCCTCTCCGCCACCGCTCCCATCAACCAAACTATCGAGATAGACGACGGCGACATCACTCTCGATGGGGTAGGTCGTGTCATTAGCCACAGCGACTCCATCGGCGTCTATGCCAACAAAGATCCCATTTTCGACGACGCCATGGCCAACATCGTCATCAAGAACCTCACCCTCTTGGGCCCCACTGTGGGCGTGCACCTAGTGGACGTACCCGGCCACAGAGTGGAGAACGTGACCGTGAGGAGCACCGTCACCGGCATTGATCTGAAGGATGACATCAACATCACGCTCACCGGCAACAGTGTCGAGGGCTCAAGTGGCACAGGCCTCATCATCCGCAACACGGCCGGTGTGACGGTCACCCGCAATAACTTCATCGCCAACGTGACAGATCTTGAGGTGAGTGGCTCAAGCGGAGTGGTGCTAGACACCCCAACCAACCGAGGCAACTACTGGAGCAAGTTCACGGAGTGTACCCAAGCCCCCGCTCCGGCCAACCCCAACCACTGCACCAACTCTCATGATGCTGGTCCCGTCACCGACCACCTCCCGTGGGCTTGCAAAGATGGCTGGAAGGCGGGGAAGGTGTGCGACGTGGTGGATGTGCCGCCACCGCCAGGGGGAGGAGGTGGCGGAGCCACGGATTTAATATCCCAATACAATGTTTGTGCCCCGGGCGGTAGTTATGCCGAGATCATTTCAACTTTAAATCAGGCCCCAATCTATACCACCGCTGATTTAACTAGTGTGAAATTGAAGCAAGTTCCGCCTGCTTGGGTGGTTCAAGTTACAGATTCAACCGGTGCAACCTTCTGGAAGATTAAAGATTTGTCTGATAACACAGTGGGGTATGTGGAGAAATCAAAACTGTGCACAAATCCTGGTCGTGAAGAAGAGTTTTTAGCCAAGACTAAACTTTGGAATAATGACGCAGACACTGCTGACAGGAAGAGCATTGTGGTGGACGCAATTAACCAGTACTACAACAATACTGACGCTCGATCACTACTCTACACAATCGGTGGGGGTGATGGCGGTAACAATTTCGGAAGTATAAATTCTAGTTCACTATTTAGACCTATCATTGGATCAATTCTACAAGACGAGACCGGCCTTTCTGCAAAATATGACAACAGAATTTGCGGCTCAAATGGTGACGGCGGTACTGGCCTAATGCAACTAACCAATTTGCTGGGTATCGGTGGGGTTGTATTTGAGCCGAAGGGCATGGGTAGTGGATTAGTACAAAAGATACCCGGTAATGACAATTGCCGTAAAAATAATGGTTATATCGCAAAGTACTACGGTAATTCTGAGCAAGGGATAATGGCAAACGTCAAAGATGGAATTCGTGTTTTCGCAGACAAGTGGGCACTTGCAGACAACGCAGAAGCTGTGCCAGGAGTATCTGCCCAAGAAATGCGCCTTGCCTCGGCCATCTATAGGTATAATCAGGGATCACCATTTAAGGCTCAGTTTGCCTACTATGCGTGGGCTACTTCAACAACTCCGACGAAGTTATTGAACTACCTGATAGCTAACGGATACAATAATCTACTAACAAATTCGGGCCTTATCGGAACTACAACCGAGGCTCGAATCACATGGCTACAGCATGTTCAAACAAAGTGCGTTGGGATTACTCAAACTCGAGAGTGTTTGGAAGTACTCACAAAGGATAAATCCTTTTTTAATGGTTTTACAGCCCCACCTCTTTATCTTGAGCGCATCGGTAAGGAGATGATGGCCAATGACCTGGGTTCCACGTTCGAAAATGCCACTTTTGGCCAGAAGCTAATTGACATAAATAATTCTCAGTTAATACTGTCGCTTGCTTCTCCGGCAGAAATACAAGTGGTTGATTCATCCGGAAGGAAGGCGGGTTCATTTGATGGTTCAGTTATTACTAAAATTCCAAATTCTGTTTATACCCCTGAGGCTGAATCGTTGACACTATTTTCGCCAGGCTCATCAAACTTGTACAAGGTCGTGGGTAAGGCAGACGGTACGTACTCATTTTCTGTTTTATATACAAGTAGCTTGGGTGTATTCCGTGTAATTGCTGCTGGTATCCATACCAAACTAGGGCAGATTGATACTTATAGCTTTGATTGGGATAATATCGCCTCTGGTGGCAACGGTGTGACAGTTAAGATTGATACCAATGGGGATGGTATCCCGGAGCGAACTATCGTCCAGAACAACGAAATCACTGCTTCAGAGCTGGGCTATGGTTCAAATGGCAATGATGGGATAAAAGACAAAGTCAATATTTGCCACAAGCCACCGGGTAACCCCGGTAACGCTCATACGATCACCATAGGAGCATCGGCTATTAAAGCGCACATTGCTCATGGCGACACAGTGGGGAAATGTGATGACGATGGGAAAGATAAGGGCGACAAAGAGGACGAGGTCGAAAACAACGAGAATGGAGACAAGGATGACAAGCACGAAGAAGATGATAAAAGTGAGAAGGGAGGAAAGAACAAGAAGGACGATAAGCAGGACGGTGATAAAGGTAAATCATCCGAGTCTCAGCCCAAAAAAGATAAGAAAAATAAACAATGACCAGCCATTCAAATAAATATTTGATTTTTGGAGTGCTTCTTGTTGTTTTGGCTATTTTGTTAGTTGCTATACCAACGAGGCCGGGAGATGCTGGGGTAGGTGATAAGTGGCTAACAGCGACCATGAAAAGTATTGACGGGACTGTTCAACTATCATTTAGTTACCCCGATAAATCATACGACAATGGTCCTAATCTTTGGCAGGACAGGGTTGAGTTTAATACAAGGATAAATGATCCTAATTACACGGATACCGAAGAATTTCACCTGACATTACTAAATATTGATGCTACCTCGAGTGGTTCTTGGATGTCAAAACAGATAGAGGATGCACTAAGAGAAGATGCACCACCGCAACACACGAGTAGCACAATGATTGGTAGAGTGGCGGAGGTTTTTGAATGGAATTACAGTGATGGTCACAGTGCAAGGATCATTGATATTATTTTGTCTGAACACACTGTACTAGAAATATATGAAAAACTACCCGAAATCGGGAAAGACCCAATGACGGATGAGCAAAAGAGACTCGCTGCCGAATACGATGCTCACTTCGCAAGATATCATGCGACTGTCCGAAAGATAATCGATTCCATCAGGATTGAGAAAATAAATTAGTAATCGCAGAGCCCATCTGACTTATCCACAGGTGGTTGTTTTTTGCTCTTGACACGTGATACTATCGAATTAGTGAAGTAGCCCTCGGTCTTTGTTTTTCACCTTTTCCCCTGTTTTATCCCGCAAAGCCTTGGCGGCGTGGGACAGCGGGGCGGCACCGAAAGGAGCCAAGTCATGAAGACGTCAGGTCGGTTTTCCTTGGTGGCCTTCGCGGCCGCCCTCGTTCTCGCAGGATGTGGTGGTCAGTCCATCACCGGCCCGTCGACTATCGAAAAGTCGGTCATCAGCGCGGAAGGCACCACTGCCACGCCCTCCCCGGCTGATTCCCCCGACTGGTTCGTTGTCCACATCGCCGCCTCCGGTCCGTACTGGAGCGTTGGTACGCCCGCTAACGCATCCTTGTTTTGTGAGGACCCCAACGAGCCTCTCACAAAGCGGGGTTCCAGTTTGGACTTCCTGATGCCTGGTGATGGGATAGTGAAACTTCCCCCGCCAGGCACCACGGCCTGTGGCACCTGTAAGCTTCAGATTTTGTCCTTCTCCTCTCAGATACCAAAGGGTGGTACAGCTACTGAGGGGGTGGAAAAGCTGACCAAGGAAGTGAGCATTCCGTGCCCTGCGGGCCAGACACCTGTGACCGCAGGCAAGTAAGCGCAATCATCGCCGGCTACAGGACATCCTGTGGCCGGCGCAACAATTACACTATTGTCCACACGCAAAGATTTTAGGCATAGTTTCTGTGGTATCATTTGTACATATGAAGAAGTTTTTCTTTCTTGCCCCTCTCTTTGTTTTGATAATAAATTTTGCCACTCCTACTCCAAGTTTCGCCGTCAAGAATGCTCTATCGGACGCTCTTTGGGTGAGCTATTCGGGTGTTCCCGATACGATGGTTGTGGGTGAGAGCAAAACTGTCTCTGTCACTTTCAAAAACGATTATTGGGAGAATGACGAAAACACATATTATTTAGCTGTTTGGAAGAGTGCCTTCAACGCAATTCGGCCGACTGGCTACGGGTGGGGGGTGGTAGAAGTTTCACTCGGCAAAGACGTTGATCCCCTTAAAAATTATACTTTCACCTTCACTATCAAGGCACCCAACACGCCGGGTACTTATGATTTTGCTTGGCGGATGTACCGCGCAGACTTCAAGCCACTGGGTTTTTTCGGCCAGCCGGGGGTAATAAAAAAGATTGTTGTGACAGCCCCTCCCACGGTTGCGATTACGGCCAATGGTAAGGGGGGTTCTATTACCATCGACTATGGCACGGCGGCTGCACTTAAGTGGACTTCGACAGGAGCTACCAAGTGTACAGCTCAACCGCCAGACTGGAGTGGGGGCAAAGCGCTTAACGGTGGTGAATCAACGGGCAATCTCACATCCAAGAAGACGTACACCCTCAAATGTGAGAACGCCGCCGGCCAGTTTGATACTGACACAGTGGTAGTGAACGTTAGTGGTGGCGGCGGAGGCGGGGGTGGTGGAGGGGGAGGCGAGCAAAACAAAGCGCCTGTTGTTAATGCCGGGCCGGATCAAACTATCACTTTGCCAGCAAACGCTCAACTTGATGGCAAGGCCACGGATGATGGTTTGCCCAACCCACCCAAGTCACTCTACTATATTTGGAGCAAAGTGGATGGTCCGGGCACGGTCACTTGGAGCAACAAAAACATTCCCAAACCTACCGCCACTTTTTCCATTGAGGGTATTTATAAGCTCAAACTTACCGCTTGTGATAATTTTAAGAACGGCTCGTGTGAAGGCCTTTCGGGCAGTGCCAATGTCCAAATTACCGTAAACAAGTCCGACGGCGGAGATAATGATCCCCCCCCCGAGCCACCCGCTTGCCCTATCTCACCCGAGACTCCGCCTGATTCACTTGGACGCACTATCGTCAACTTCACCGATGCCTATTCACCAACTTTGGCTTGGATGGGCACAAAGGAGAGCGAGTCCCACTCTCAAGCTTCGCAAAACGTTTCGCTCACTGCCGGCAATTACCGTGTTACCCTGGCCGAGTGGGATGACCACACCGGCCAAAAGAATTGTTGGCAGAGTGGTAACTGTCCGAAGGAGGGTTGGCAACAACCAAACGAAGCCTACCACTTAAGTATCAACGACGGACAGTTGGCTACCCCCGATACAGGTGACTTGACTGACGATGAGGACCTGCGTGTGGATGTGGTTAACACAGTTTTGACTTTGACCGACGTTACGACTGTCCAACCCTTCCACGCGCCAACCTACCCAGATAACTCCAACTCCAACTCCGTCGTGGCCATCTGCGCCTCCTTCGACAGGCTCGCCCCGCCAGAGATTACATTTGACGCCAATCCCACCAACGTGCCAGAGGGGGGCACCACTTCTCTTACCTGGACAAGCACACACACCGACTCTTGCGCGAGTTCCCAAGGCTCCGAGGACTGGGCAAATGGGTTCCGTCCCACGGAGGGCGAGTGGTCCTCGCAGGCACTTACCCCCGGAGAGTACACATATATCTTAAGTTGCGTTGGCCCGGGAGGCCTGACCTCCGCGAGTGTCACCGTCACTGTGGGCCCCATATTCCCGCCCACTCTTACCTTCACGGCCGATCCCACGAGTGTAGACTCTGGCGAAACGACCACTCTCACTTGGGATAGTAGTTACGCGGAGAGTTGCTTAGCCACAGATGGTTCGCAAGGTTGGCCCGGCGTGTATCAAGCCGATGGCGAGTGGACCTCTGGCCCTCTCACTCAAACCACCACCTTCACCCTTACCTGCACCGGAGCAAAGGGTGAAGTTATCAAGGACGCAACAGTGACAGTCAAAGATAAAAGCCAAGACCCCACCCTCACCTTCACCGCCGACCCCACCTCGGTTCTATCTGGCGAGACAACTACTCTCACGTGGACCACTGATAACGTAGAGAGTTGCACGGCCTCGAGTGTGCCCCCAGATCCTTTGTGGACGGGTGCTGTACCGCCAAACGGCAACAGAGAGACAAGTCCAATCAACCAAACCACTATTTACACGCTCACCTGTTTGGGCACCAACGGCGATACGATTGTAAAAGATGTGCAGGTCACCGTGAGCCCCTTCACCTTCTCGGTGGATTTGAAGGCTCGGGCAGGTGGTGCTTATGGTGATACAGCAGAGGGGGTTGTGCCACTTAATGACCTTGATTTGCGAGCGATTATTGCAGGCACTGCCAAAGGTCCGATTGATTATGTGTTTGACTGTGGCAACGGTGACCCGCTCATCAATAAAGTAGACAACACGGGTACCTCGCCCTACGATGTACTAGATGTATGCAGTTACCCAGAGGAGGGTAAATTTACCGTGGAGGTAACCGCCACGCGCAGTGGCATAGTCGACAGTGACACAGCCGAGGTTACCGTAGCCTTGGCCTGTCAGCTTGACCTTGGTATTGGTATGGCTACGCCGCCGCGCTCTGATCGTTTTGCTGTCCTGGCATCTCTAGACTATCGAGAGCTTTTTCGGCCTCTGCGGCAATCTCTTCTAGCAACTGTGCCTTTCTTGTTTCGGCTCTAGCTAGAGCTCCCTTGGCTTGTCTCCACGTATCATCTTTTAGTTGCATTTTTTCTTTTGTCTCTATCGTGCGTTTGGCGATTCCCACATTGAAATCAATGCTTTTTAGAATCTCGGGACCCGAATTTTTTGCTAGTTCGTTATTCATAGTTTTTGGTGTGTTTAATTATGTTATATTGTATGTCTAAATATGGCAGATAACAAGACAAATAAAGATATAAAATCAGACGTGGCTAAGCGCGAGGAGGAGACTCTGCGCTTTTGGCAAGAGAAAGGCATATTTGAAGCCACTTTGTCAAATAGACAAGGCAAACCCGAGTTTGTCTTCTACGATGGGCCGCCTTTCGCAACCGGTTTGCCTCATACGGGATCATTGCTCTCTTCGGTCATAAAAGATGTTATCCCGCGCTATAAAACAATGCGCGGTTTCTATGTGCGTCGCCGTTGGGGTTGGGATACCCACGGTCTACCTATCGAGAATATGGTTGAGAAGGATTTGGGTTTGAAGAGTAAGAAGGATATCGAGGCGATGGGCATCGAGAAGTTCAACGAGCTTTGTCGTGCCCAAGTGCTTGAATATGTGAATGATTGGAAGCGCTACATTGACCGCATTGGTCGCTGGGTAGACTTCGACAACTCATACAAAACGATGGATGCCACTTACACAGAGAGTGTGTGGTGGGCGCTTAAGCAAATGCACGAAAAAGGTTTGCTCTATGAAGGGCGCAAGGTACTTATGTATTGTCCGCACTGTGAGACGCCATTGGCCAAAGCCGAGATAGCGATGGATAACAGCTACAAGGATGTAACCGAAGAAGCCGTGACTGTTAAATTTAAATTGCAAATTGCAAATTCAAAACATTTCAACATTGCAGATACGCCCACGTATCTGCTGGCCTGGACCACTACGCCGTGGACTCTGCCCGCAAATGTAGCTTTGGCTGTCGGGCCTGAAATTGAATACTCACTGGTATCCCTCCCCGAACCCTCCCTTAATTTAAGGGAGGGCAGGGTGGGATATGTAGTCGCCTCTGCCCTTGTCCCCAAAATCTTTGGCGAAAATATAAAAATAGAGAAAACTTTCTTTGGCAAAGAGCTGGAGGGACTTGAATATGAGCCTCTCTATGAACTTGATGCGGTGAAGAAAACTGGCAAGCGCTCGCACTACGTTGCCCTTGCAGATTTTGTGAACACGGAGGATGGGACGGGCATAGTGCATACGGCTGTTATATATGGCGAGGATGACTATCAGTTGGGGCTCAAACAGGATTTGCCCATGGTGCCACTCTTAAATCCAAACGGTACTTATAATAACGATGCGCCCGAGTTTCTGCGTGGGCAATATATAAAGAAAGCCGACAAGATGGTTATTGAGGACCTCGAGAGGCCGGAGCGAAATCTTTTATTCGCAAAAGCGCCCAACACTCACAGCTATCCGCATTGCTATCGATGTGGCACAGCCCTCATATATAACGCCCTCTCAAGTTGGTTTATAAATATCCAAAAGATTAAGGCGCGGATGTTAGAGCTTAACGAAAATATTAATTGGGTGCCAGAGCACTTAAAGCACGGCCGTTTTAAAAACATCGTGGAGAGTGCCCCCGACTGGACAATCTCACGCAATCGTTATTGGGCCAGCCCTTTGCCGATATGGAAGTGCGCCGAGTGTAAAAAAGTTGAAGTGGTTGGCTCGCTGGAGGAGCTTAGCGGCAAGGCGGCTAAGTCGGGAAACACATATCTCTTAATGCGGCACGGTGAGTCGGTGTCTAATTTGGGAGAGTTGATAGACGCGATACCAGGCGGTTCTGGTGATGTGCTGACAGAGAGAGGCAAAGAGCAAGTCACTAAAAGTGCAATTAAGTTGAGCAAAGTGGATTACATATTCCACTCACCTTTCAATCGTTCCAAGCAAAGCGCGCAGATTGCAGCGCAAGTTCTTGGAGTTTCGCCAGAGAATATTGTAGAAGACGATCGTGTAGGTGAGTACCAGGCACCTGGTTGGGAGGGTCGTACATGGTCGCAACTATGGGCAGAAGTTTCAAATGCGAGAGATAATCTTCCACATACACTAGGTCGTATGTTTTCTTTCCTGGGAGGAATTGATAACAAGTATCGCGGCAAAAAAATTCTTGTGATCTCTCACGGTCTGCCAATTTGTCTGTTGATGGGGATTGATCGAGAACTCGCCAATGCAGAAGTAAACGAGTTCAAATACATACCAACCCCGCGCAACGCTCGCGGAGAGCTCGACTTCCATCGGCCATACATAGATGAGATAAAACTCAAGTGCCCTTGTGGTGGCGAGATGGTAAGGATACCTGAAGTGGTGGACTGTTGGGTAGAGTCCGGCTCGATGCCTTTTGCCGAGTATCATTACCCGTTTGAAAACAAGAGCGAGTTTGAGAAGCGTAGCCCAGGAGATTTCATAGCTGAATATGTGGGTCAAACACGCACGTGGTTTTATTATTTGCACACCCTTTCAACTTTGCTATTCGGCCATGAAGCATTTAAGAATGTTGTTGTGACTGGTAATATCCTTGCCGCCGATGGGGGCAAGATGAGCAAGAGCAAGGGTAATTACACCGATCCACTTGAACTCATAGCCCGCTACGGCGCGGACGCCTATCGTTACCACTTGATGACAAGTGTGGTAATGGCTGCTGAGGACTTCAACTTTACCGACGATGGAGTGAAGGAAGTGCAGCAGCGTCTGGTGAACATCCTTTGGAACTCACTCCAGTTTTACCTAATGTACGCAGGAGAAACTCAAAAGGCAAAAGGCAAAGGTCAAAATTACAATTCAAAATCTGAAAATGTTTTGGATAAGTGGATTCTCGCTCGCTTGGTCGAGCTGCACAAGGAAGTAACAGAGAATTTGGATAAATACGATACGATTAAAGCTGGTCGCCCAATAAAAGATTTCGTCACCGATTTTTCAACCTGGTACATCCGCCGCTCACGCGATCGCTTCAAGAGTGATGACGTGGCAGATAGGGAAGCGGCAATCGGCACAACCCGCTTTGTGCTCCTCGAACTCTCTAAACTCATAGCTCCCTTTATGCCCTTCCTCGCCGAGCAAATCTACAAAGCCGTCGGCGGCCCACTCGATTCAGTCCACCTCGAAAACTGGAGTGAATTTAAGGTTGAGGAAGAACATTCCAACATTCTTAAGAACATGAGAGTGTCACGTGAGGTGGTAACCCTTGCGCTTGATGCACGTTCGGCCGCGAACATAAAAGTGAGACAGCCTCTGCAGTATTTAAGATATCAAACAAACAAACTCGAGGCAGAATACGAAAAGATAATCGCGGACGAAGTAAACGTAAAGGAAGCCAAGCATACAGAGGAAATTCGTGAGCAAGACGGTCGGGTGATTAAAGAATCAAATGGTGTGCGCGTTGGCCTTAACATAGAAATCACCCCAGAACTCAAACTCGAAGGCGATATGCGTGATTTAGTGCGCCAAATTCAAGAAAAGCGCAAAGAAATGGGCCTTGCTCCCGGCGACAAAATCACTGTCACCTTGCCCCAATCACTGAGCGACCTGGTCGCTAAGTATGAGGCAGAAATCAAAAAAGCCGTCCACGCCAATGGTTTGACCATGGGCGACGAACTTAAAATAGAAAAAGCATGAAGCGTGCAATCGTTGTGCATCAATGGGGAGCTAATCCGAGTCGTGATTGGCACCCCTGGTTGAAGGGGCAGCTGGAGGAGAAAGGTTTCGAGGTTCTTGTGCCCGAAATGCCGGATACTGACGCACCAGAGATAGACAAATGGGTTGGGCGGTTAGCTGAAGTGGTTGGCAAAGCCAGTAAAGATACGATTTTGATTGGCCATTCGGTTGGTTGTCAAACAATATTACGTTATCTGCAAACTCTTGGGACGGGGGAGAGGGTTAATAAAGTAGTATTGGTCGCTCCATGGCTCGAGCTTTCGTCAGAAGTTATGCAAGAGCCAGCCTACGGACCCCTGGCCAAATCTTGGTTGGAAACGCCTATTGATTGGGACAAGGTCAAACAGCATTCTGATTCCTTCACCTGCTTCTTTTCCAAAGACGATCCATATGTACCGATTGCCAATGCAGAAATTTTCGGCAAGCTACTGGGTGCTAAAATAATAATCGAAGATGATATGGGCCACTACGAAGATGACAGCAATGTCAAAGAAGTCCCTCAAGTTTTGAAAGAAATAATCTGATGGCAGAACGGGTAATTACAACTGAAGCTTTGGTGGTGGGGTCGCGGCCGAGTGGGGAGGCAAGCTTAGTACTTACCCTATTCACGCGGGAGATGGGGTTGGTGCAGGCTTATGCTCGCGGGGTGCGTTTGCACAAGGCCAAGTTGCGATATCACGTGCAGGATTATTCTTTTGCCAATGTCACACTAGTGCCTGGAGTTGAGTATTGGCGCCTCATTGGTGCCATTCCCTCGAGTATTGGCGTTAATCAAGCCACAACCTACTTAGCTCAGGCATCGGGGCTCATAAATCGCTTTATGGGTTTGCACCAGGCGCATCCGGAGATATTTGACTTACTTGATGGTTGTGAAGGTGATTCACAGCGTTTCTCGTTGGGGATGCTTGACCATTTGGGTTATGTGGGTGTGGAAGCACGTTCGCCTGTGCACGCCACAGCTCTCATTGAGCGGGCGTATCGCGAGAGCCACCTTTAGCCCCGACCGAGGCGTCGGGGTGTGTTATAATTTGCCAATGCCTCCAGAGGGAAGTCAGAATTTAATAGATAGGATGAAAGAGCGTCTATACAGACGTGGTGCATTTAAGGCAGATGTGTCACGTTCCAAATTTTCCCAAGCGCGCGACGATGTACCCACAGCTTTCACCCCATCCGAAGATACAAGTGGCAGTGGCATGCTAACACCTAAGTTACTAAAAAAATTACTTATCTTCGCAACTGCCTTTTTCGTGATGGCTGTAATGGCCGCGATATACATTGTGTGGTCTGGCTCAAATGTGGTCTCTTCTAGTAACCTCGACATTGCTCTTAAGGGCCCGGTTTCGATTAAAGCTGGCGAAGAGCTCTCGCTCGGTGTTATCATTTCCAACAATAACAGTATAAATCTTGAGGGTGCTGATTTGCTGGTGACTTTTCCCCCAGGCACACGTACCCCAGGTAATCTTGAGCAAGAGCAGCAACATTACCGCAAAGACCTTGGTGTCATTACACAAGGGCAAGTGCGCAACGAGAGGATTAAGGCCGTCTTGTTCGGTCCTGCTGGGAGCACCCAAGATATCAAGATCGTATTGGAATATCGGACGGCTGGTAGCAATGCGATTTTTGAAAAAACCGTTACTTACAAAGCGAATATAAGTTCGGCTCCACTCGACATTGTTCTTGTTATGCCAGATGAGGTCACGGCCGGTGGCCAGATCGATTTATCATTTGATCTCTCAACGGGCAGTGCCGAGGGGCTCTCGGGTGTTCTCTTGCAACTTACGTACCCGTCAGGCTTTAAGTTCGTCTCGGCTACCCCTAAACCAGTTGCAGGTAACAATGTGTGGGGTATCGGCACTTTGAGCTCGCACGCTCCAAGGCATATTAGCGTTTCGGGTATACTCGACGGTCAGGATGGGGAAGAGAAGCTCTTCAAAGCTTTGGCCGGCTCCGCCTCTGCCCAATCAGAAAGCAAAGTGGGGGTGCCTTATGCTAGCGCTTTGCACACTGTTAGTATGCGCAAATCGTTTGTCGGTCTATCGTCCACCCTAAACGGTGAAGCAGGGGCGGAACTTGTAGCAAATCCTGCCACCACAATCCGTGGCGACATAACCTGGGTCAATAATTTGCCTGATAAGATACAAGATGCGCAAGTGCACGTAAGTTTCGCTGGCAGCGCTTTCGATCAGGCGAGTGTAGTACCGGGTAATGGCGCGTATGCTTCGATTAATAATACGATTGAGTGGAAGCAACAACACGAACAAAGCCTCGGCATTATTGATGCCGGCGGTACCTCGCATGTTAATTTTGACTTCAACACACTGCCAGTATCGGCTCTCACAAATTCGGATGCCAAGAATCCCTATGTTGACCTCACAATTACGTTTGACGGTACGCGCGTGATAAACGGAGCGCCTGGCTCGTCCGTTCATGCGAGAGTTACCAAGCGCGTCAAAGTTAATTCCAAACTCGACTTGGTGACCCGAGCGGTTTACTCAAGTGGCCCCTTCTTAAACACGGGCCCACTACCACCCAAGGCCAATGTGGAGACTACCTACACCGTGCTCTGGTCGGCGGTCAACACCTCTAATGAGGTCGACAATCTTACCGTCACAGCCGTGCTCCCCAGCCACTCTCGCTTTGCGAACAACATATCACCAGCCGCCGCCAATCTAAAGTATGATCCAACCCGTGGCACCATTACGTGGAACATTGGTCGCTTGCCTGCGGGCAACTTGGGTGCGCCAGGTGCGGAGGTTGCCTTTCAGATTGCCCTCCTGCCTTCCGTAACCCAGGTGGGTCAGACCTTGCCCCTTGTCACCAACATGGCGGCCCAAGGCACCGACCTCTTTACAGGCACGACCTTGCAGGATAGTGTAAACCTCATAGATATGCGCGTATCCACTGACCCCAACTTCCAAGAGGAGTGGGCCAGGGTCTCACAGTAAAATGGAAAAAGAAAACAACAAACTCGAGAAGATAGTTGCCCTCTGCAAGAGGAGAGGCTTCGTCTTTCAAGGTTCCGAAATCTATGGTGGCTTGGCAGGTACTTGGGACTTTGGCCACCTTGGCTCTAAACTCTCACACAATATCAAGGAGTTGTGGTGGAACAGGTTTGTTGAAAGTCGGGACGACATGTACGGCCTCGAGGCAAGTTCTATGATGCCCGAGAGCGTGTGGAAGGCGAGTGGTCACTTGGGAGAAGGATTTACTGATCCGATGATTGAGTGTACTAAATGTAAACGTAGATTTAGAGCGGACCACCTGGAAGACAAAGTTAAATGTCCCGAATGCGGGGGCAAACTTGGTGAAGAAAGGAAATTCAACACCATGTTCCCTGTCTCAGTTGGTAGCGCGGCCGGCTCCGCGAACACCGCCTATTTGCGGGGAGAATTGGCCCAGGCAATGTTTGTAAACTTTCGTAACTACATGGATACCGAGAGACCGAAGTTGCCGTTCGGTATCGCACAGATTGGAAGAGCGTATCGCAACGAGATTGCCGCGCGAGATTTTATCTTCCGTGTGCGTGAATGGAATTTGGCTGAGTTTGAGTATTTCGTGCGGGAGAAAGATTGGGAGGAGACCTTTGAAATGTGGCGCAAAGAAATGTGGGCCTGGATAGAGGAGGTAGGTATCGATAAAGACAAAGTACACGAGCTGGAGGTTGCTCCGGAAGACCGCGCCCATTACTCCAAGCGTACTGTAGACTTTGAGTACGATTTCTCATTTGGCCGCAAGGAGCTTTATGGCCTGGCGTATAGGACTGATTTTGATCTTTCCAACCACGCTAAACACTCTGGTGTGGATATGAGTTACGCAGATCAGGAAGCAGGAGAGAAGTTTGTCCCGCATGTCATAGAACCTACCTTTGGTTTAGGAAGGACCATGTTGGCCATACTAGATAGTGCATTTACCGAGGATGAGCTTGGGGGTGAACCTCGCACATACCTCAAACTTTCGTCCAAGATCGCCCCAGTTAAAGCAGCCGTGTTTCCATTGCTCAAGAATAAACCCGAACTGGTTGAGAAAGCTCGGGAGGTTTATAAAATGCTGAAGAAGGAGATTCCACAGGTGGTGTGGGATGACAACGGCAACATAGGCAAACGCTACCGCCGCCAAGACGAAATCGGCACCCCATTTTGTATCACTATTGACTTCGACACCCTCGGCGAAAAACCCGAACTCAAAGACACTGTGACATTACGTCACCGTGACACCGGCGAGCAGGAGCGTTTGCTACTGTCCGAGCTGGCTAATTTCATTTCCGAAAAAATAAAATGAGTCGTGAACTTGTTTTTCTCGGTACTGGCAATGGTATGCCCAAGAGATCAAGCTGTAGTTCTATTTTGTTAAGAGATGGTACGCAAAATTTACTTATTGATACGGGTGGTGGTCAAGACCTTGTCCGTAACTTATTTGCTGCTGGTATTGACCCGAAGAGTATCTCCGATGTTTTTATCAGTCACTATGATAGTGACCACATATTGGGCATTGTGCCCCTAGTTAGAACATTCAACCGTGGCGGAAGAAATCATACTATACATTGTTCGGCGGATGTTAAAAAGGCCGTGGATTCATTGTTTCAGTATGTTGCAGCCGACCATCACAAGGAGATGGGTGACAGATTGACAGTGAATGTGGCTAACGATCGTTCCAAAGTTAAGATTGGGAATTGGGCAGTTACCTTCTTTGATATAAAGAGCCCGGATGGTAGCCCGCAACTCGGTTTGGTTGTGGAATTTGCAGAGGGGAAGAAACTTGTTTTTCTTGGAGATGAGCCCATGCGTAACCATTATCTTGACTTGGTGCAAGGTGCAGACGTTATGATTCACGATGCCTTTTGTCTTGCGAGGGACGAAGCCAAGTTCGAGCCACATCCGAAGAACCATAGCACGGTGGCTGAAGCTGCAATGAATGCGGTGCAAGCTGGCACGAAGAGCCTGCTGTTGTTCCACATGGAAGATGACACACTAGCTACGCGTAAAGAGGAGTACGCAAAAGAAGCCAAGGCCTACTTTCAAGGTGAGGTCTTTGTGCCTATCGATTTAGATGTGTATACTTTCTGATTATGAAAATAGAGAAGAAATGTTGGCCTGAATACTTCCAGAAAGTTGTTGATGGTACAAAGAAATTTGAACTACGCCTTGCTGATTGGGAGATAGCGGAGGGGGATACTTTGGTTCTAAAGGAGTGGGATCCTGAAAATAAGAGTTACACCGGAAGGGAGATTTCGAAAGTTGCCACTTGCGTGGTCAAGACCAAGGGGCAGAAATTCTGGTCTGAGGATGATGTTGTCAGGCACGGATTCCAAGTAATAGGTTTTAAATAATATGAGAACAATCGAGAAATTAGTTTTGAAGCATCTTCGAGATCGGGGGTGGGACAAACTGCGGCCTTCTGACCTTGCCAAGTCTATTAGTATTGAGGCGGCTGAGCTGCTTGAGCTCTTTCAGTGGGTGAGTGTGACACTTGAAGAGACAAAGAAGGATAAAGGAAAGATTAAGGCAATCAAAAATGAGTTGGCCGATGTTTTAATATATTGCCTTGAGATGTCAGTGCTACTTGGTTTAGATACAGAAAAGATTGTAAAGACCAAACTTGCTTATGTGGCGAAAAAGTACCCGGCCAAACTTATGAAAAAGCGCCAAGTCGAGGCAGGGTCAGACTCTGACGTGTATTGGAAGATTAAGAAGGCTTATAGAATGAAAGGCTTATGAAGATTGAGAAGAAGTGTTGGCCGGAGCAGTTTACGGGGCTTTTGAGTGGGGGACGAAGGCTTAATTTAAGATTGGCGGATTTTAAGGTCAAGGCGGGGGACACTCTCATTCTGCGCGAGTGGGACAGGCGTACTCGCAAGTACACAGGCCGGGAACTTAAGCGCAAGGTGGGGGAGGTCCTGCCGGTGAGGCCTGACCCCTATTATGACCCAAAGATAGCCGAGCATTATGGTTTTAACGTGCTTCTGTTAGAATAAGGGGTATGAGCCTGGCTCCTCAACCTATCCAGATCAACATCACCGCGGGCACTATTGCCAAAGCTATATTGCTTGTGGTTTGTGTTGTGGCCCTGTATTTGGTGCGCGATGTGGTGATGATTATGCTAACTTCGCTTGTCATAGCCTCGGCCATTGAGCCTCTTGTGCGCGGACTCAACAAACGTCTACGCTTGCCTCGCGTGCTCTCGGTGCTTGCCATATACCTACTTGTCATCGGTGTGATACTTTTCATAACCATAATATTTATCCCGCCGATGCTCACAGAGATATCACATTTGGCCGATGTCATCCCACAGTATCTCCAAAATTTCAGCATCTCCGATGTAATTCCAGGCCAGGTTACTCTAACTGGCACACAGCTTTTCAACGCTTCGTCAATTAAAGATGTGATAGGCGAGATCCAAGGCGCACTGGCTGGTCTTTCGCACGGCTTCTTCCAGACTGCCACCATCATCTTCGGCGGGGCGATGTCGGCTGTGCTAATACTCGTCATTTCCTTTTACCTCGCCGTGGAGGAGAGGGGGATCGAGAACTTCCTCCGTGTGGTGATACCCTTCGAGCACGAGAAGTACGTCATCAGCCTGTGGAAGCGCTCACAAGAGAAGATTGGTAAATGGCTCCAAGGACAGTTGATGCTTGCCATCGTGGTGGGCGTGCTCGTGTACCTTGGCCTGCTCATCCTCCAAGTGCCTTACGCCACCACGCTGGCTGCTATCGCCGCCATACTCGAGATTATCCCCGTTTTTGGCCCAGTGATCTCGGCAATCCCCGCGGCTATTGTGGGGTTTGGCATTAGCCCGGCGATGGGCCTGATGGTCATTGGTCTGTATGTTATCATCCAGCAGTTTGAGAACCACCTCATTGTGCCGCTTGTGATTACCAAGATAGTCGGCATCCCGAGCATCATAGTCATCGTGGCTTTGCTCGTGGGGGCAAAACTAGCCGGCTTCCTGGGCATTATCTTGGCCGTGCCGCTTACCACTATCCTAGTGGAACTTTTCAACGATCGCGATAGAGCAAAGGCCGCCAGAGCAAGTGCCGTCTCCACATAAATGCCCGACAAGTTTTACATTACAACCACCACGCCGTATGTAAATGGCGAACCGCATATCGGTTTCGCGCGAGAGATTGTGGTGGCGGATGTTATCGCAAGGTGGCGAGCACTCATGGGTGACGAGGTCAAATTTAACACCGGCGCGGATGAGCACGGCCAAAAAGTTTACGAAAAGGCCAAAGAGTTGGGTAAAGACCCTCAAACTTACACCGACGAATTGGCTCCTCGTTTTGAGCGACTCAAGAGCTTGCTCGACTTATCCTTCACAAACTTTACCAGGACAACCGATCCGCACCACAAGGCAGCGGCCCAAGAGTTTTGGCGACGTTGCGACAAGAGTGGCTACATCTATAAAGGCAAGCATAAGATTAAATATTGCATTGGTTGCGAGCTAGAGAAGACGGACTCGGAGCTTGAGGATGATAAGTGCCCCATACACCCCAACAAGGAACTGGAAATACGCGAGGAGGAAAATTACTTTTTTAAATTCTCTGCTTTTGCAGAACCCTTACTATCTCTGTACGCTCACAACCCAAACCTAGTATTGCCTGACTTTCGCTTTAACGAGATTAAGAAGTTTGTGGGGAGTGGCTTGCAAGACTTCAGCATTTCGCGCTTGAAGGAAAAAATGTCTTGGGGAGTGCCTGTACCTGGGGATGATGCGCACGTTATGTACGTATGGTTTGATGCGCTTGTTAACTATATCTCCACGCTTGGTTGGCCAGAGCGAGAGGACTTCGGCGGCTTTTGGCCCGGAGTGCAGGTGTATGGTAAAGATAACCTGCGTCAACAAACTGCCATGTGGCAGGCCATGCTTATGGCTGCAAAGTTGCCTAACACAAAACAATTCCTAACCCTCGGATTTATCACAGGGGATGGTGGTATTAAGATGAGCAAGAGTTTGGGGAATGTGGTTGACCCCGAATCGCTGACGACCGAGTACGGTACCGACCCGCTTCGCTACTTTCTCTTACGCGAACTTTCGCTCTGGGAGGACAGCCCGTTCACCCCAGAGCGCTTTAAAGAAGCCTACAACGCCAACCTGGCCAACGGCCTGGGCAACCTTGCCAGTCGCATTATGAAAATGGCGGAGACCCACCTTTCAGGAGGCGTAGCCTCCTTACCCCAAGGCCAGTCCTCGGGTCCGACAGCTGACGGATCCGGAGGTCTGGCCTTTGATTCCGAATTCACCGACCTCATGTCCCACTACGAGCTTTCGAAAGCGATGGATTATATTTGGAAGGAAATTGGCCGGCTGGATACTCTTATCCAACAGAGCGAGCCATTCAAACTTGTGAAAGCAGATCCAGCGAAGGGCAAAGAACTTATTGCCGAACTCGTCATTAACCTCCACGCCATTTGCCAAATGCTCGCCCCCTTCCTACCCGCCACCGCCGAAGCTATCAAAACTGCCATCAAAGCAAACAAAAGTTTCACCACCCCGCTCTTCCCCCGCAAGGATTGATTATGGTTATTGATATCCACTCCCATTTGTTTGAGAAGCGGTTTGACGACGATCGAGACGAGACTTTCGCGCGGATGAAGGCGGCTGATGTGGCTACTATCACAGTGGGCAATGATTACGTTGAGAGCGTAAAGTCAATTGAGCTCGCCGAGAAATATAACATGTGGGCCACAGTTGGTTTGCATCCTACCGATAATATGACTGAGGTATTTGATTACGATAAGTACAAATCGCTTGCGCAGAATAAAAGGGTGGTGGCGATAGGTGAGTGTGGCCTAGATTACTTCCACGGGAAGAATAATGAATTAGGAATTATGAATTATGAGGGAGAGAAGAATAGACAGAAAGAACTTTTCAAAAAACAAATAGAACTCGCACTTGAGGTAGATAAACCGCTAATGCTGCACTGTCGCGATGCATACGAAGATGTCTTAGAGATTCTTAATTCATACTTCACAATTCATAATTCACGCTTGCGGGGTAACGTCCACTTCTTTGCCGGTGACTGGGTCACGGCCAGTAAGTTCCTCGATATTGGGTTTACGCTCTCATTCACTGGAGTGCTGACTTTTCAGCCAAAGGCTGACCAGCCTCTGGCTGGTGCCCACTCATTGATTGAGGTGGTTAAGAACGTGCCCAGCGATTGCTTTATGGTCGAAACGGACGCTCCCTATGTTGCCCCGGTGCCCTATCGGGGTAAGCGCAATGAGCCAGTTTATGTGCTCGAGACGCTCAAACGTGTGGCCGAAATACGTGGCATAAGTCCGCAAGAGGCGGCAAGGCTCACCACGGCTACGGCTAAGCGGACATTTGCCTTATCCTAAGCAATTTGGTAGGATTGCCGCATGTCCGATTTGAATGATAGCGACAACGATAAGCCTTTCGACGATGCTCAAGGTAAAGAGCCCATGCTATACGAGCTTGCCTACATTCTCGACCCTGGCATTGCCGAGGAGCGTTTGGCCGAGCATGCGGGCAAGATTACGGGTGTAATAGAGAAGCACAAAGGCGCTCTCGTGCTTGCTGATAACCCTAAGCTTCGCGGTTTGGCCTACACAATAGAGCGCGCTACTGGCGGCAAGAGGCAAAAGTACAATCAAGGTTACTTCGGCTGGGTTAAGTTCACAGTGAGTCCCACATCCATCCCTGATATCGAAAAAGAAGTTAAGGGTATGACGGAAGTGATTCGCCACATGCTCATCCACACGTTTAAGAGTGTGCCTGCCTACGTGCCACGCCGACCGGCTGATGCTCCTCGCGCTGACTCGAGTGACAAGCCAGTGGTAAAGCCTACCGAGGCAGAGCTTGATAAGGAGGTTGATGAGTTAATCGCTAGTGCCGCTCCGACAGCGGCCACATTGCCACTTTAATATAAATGGATTACAACAGAGTCATAATCGTCGGCAGACTAACCCGGGACCCAGAGCTTAAGGCCTTGCCTATGGGTGGGTCGGTCACGACTTTCTCGGTAGCCACTGGTAGGGTTTGGAAGGATCGCGATGGCAACAAGAAGGAGGATACCCAATTCCACAACGTAGTCGTGTTTGGCAAACAAGCCGAGACGGTAGCCCAATATTTGAAGAAGGGCCAAGAGGTGTTGGTGGAAGGTCGTCTGCAAACTCGTAGTTGGGATGATAAGACAAGCGGCGAGAAGAAGTACCGCACCGAGATTGTGGCCGACCGTGTGCAGTTTGGCGCCAAGTCTGGAGGTGCCGGTGGTCCAAGCGAGCACATAACTGCTAAGGGTGCCAAGGGCCCAGGTGAGAGTGACGCTGTTGAATACCCAGAAGAGAACATTAACCCCGAGGATATCCCTTTTTAATGTTAAATCTTAAATGGCAAATGGTAAAAGTAGATTTTAAAATTATTTGTTCAGGCGGGGTTCACATTTACTATTCTACATTTACCATTTAACATGCCCACCATGCAATGCCCATTTTGCGCAAATAACGTAGAGCACATCGATTACAAAGATATTGAGACACTCAAGAAGTATCTCGACACCTTTGCCCGCATAGGGAGAAAGCGCAACACCAACGTGTGTTCGCTCCACCAACGCAAGCTAGCGCGTGCCGTCAAGCAAGCCCGCTTCATGGCCCTCCTTCCCTTCGTCGCTTACTAAATCGAATATTTAAATTGACTCGGCCCCCTCCCAGAACTGCTGGGGAGGGGGCCGTTGCCTGGTCAGTCACCAGGCGATGTTGATGCCGCGGTTTGCGCGCGGTTCCTTGACCTTGACTTTTTCGTCCATCTTGGCCTTGTCGTGGGCTGCGTCCTTCTTCGCCACGTCCTCTGCGGCTTTTGTAATCGCCGCGCTGTCGAGTTTCGCCTCGTCGCACGGCTTCTCATTGCCGATGATGGCGAGGAACTCCTCAAAGGTGCCGGCGGCTTCGATGGCCCGGACGTTGATCGTTATCTCGGCCTTGGCCTGCTTGTCGTCCGCGATTGTGTCACCCGGCAACGTTTTACTGGGGGTGTCCTGGTTGTCGACGTTCTGCTGTGCAGTCGCAACCACCGGCCCCGTAAGGAGCAGGATGGTAACGATGGCGAGTGCCAGCTTCATCCTGGTGAGTTTCATCCCCTATGACCTCCGCTTTGATTGCGGGAGCGCATCATTGGCCTGGTGTGGCCTTTGCAATACACTCTCCAACTGAAAGGCTACCCCTGTGTAGGGTTTTCTGCAAGTGCTTATTAAACCCTGCTGCCGTATTCGCCGGTCTCGGTGTTGATGACTATTACGTCTCCTTCGTTTACAAAGAGGGGCACGTTGATCTGCGCTCCTGTTTCGAGGGTGACAACCTTGTTGCCTCCTTGGGCGGTGTTGCCTTTGATCGAGGGCGGAGCCTCTGTCACTTTGAGTTCAACTTTGATTGGTAGTTTAACCCCGAGTAATTTGCCTTCAAACTCAAGTAGGTCCACAAGCATATTAGCTTTCAAAAATTGGCCGGGCTCACCGATGACGTCGGCAGAGAGCTCGAAGCGCTTGGCCGGGTCGTTTTGCTCGCAGAACCAATATTCACCCTGCCTGCCGGCAGGCAGGCTTTGCTTACTATACAAAAATTTAACCGTGCGGGTGTCGAGCTCGGCCTCCGCTACCTTCTCGTTTTGATGAAATGAAATCTCGGCCACTTTGCCAGTGATGAGATTGCGCAACTTGGTATCGTTAACAGGCTTTCGTTGTTGTTTGCGAAACACGTGCGAGCCAAGTACCTCGTAAGGAACGCCATCGAGCACAATAAACTTATGCGGTTTTACTTCGCTGTAATCTAGCATAGCAGAGCTATCCTAACCAAAATAGCCCTACTTTGCAACCTTTGGGAGGGGAGGCGGGTTGTAGTTTATGAGCACACAATATAGGATATTAATAATGGCTTATCTAGAAGATACAACTGAACAGGCGGAACTGGCGGATGAGGAGGTTTTGGCACGGTCCATTAGCGAGCCTCACCTTTTTGGGATGCTGGTGGATCGATACCAGGAGGCCTTTTTACGCAAGGCCAGACGCGTTTTGGGCGATAGGCCCGAGGTTCACGATGCCGTGCAGGAGACCTTCACCAAGATTTACCTTTATGGCTCACGATTTAAAACGCAGGAGGGAGCCACCTTCTCCTCCTGGGGTTACAAGATACTTATTAATACAACCTTAACGTATTATCAGAAGTTAAAGAGGAGAGGAGAGATCAGTGTGAATGTGGACGAAGAGATACTAGTGCTCGCGGCCGACAAGAGTGACACGCACGAGAAGCATGTGGCCAAAGATATGGTGGCCTCGGTACTCACGAGGATGCCCGAGCCACTCGCTAAGATTCTCTCACTCCACTTCATTGAGGATCTCTCGCAACAAGAGATAGCCGATCGCGAGGGCTTGAGCGTAGCGGCGGTTAAGACAAGAGTGCACAGAGCTAAGAAGATATTTAAACAAATAAGCGATGGATACAACTTACTCACAATCTAACCCAAATCCTAACTCGCAGTTTAAGGCGAGGGTTATGCGGCGTATTTATATCGTGACGTACTTGCGCCGAGCGCTAAGCCCGTTTGCTATCAAGTGCTACCTGGCTCTTGGATTGTTTTGGCAGATTGGCCAGTACGTGTGGGTAGATCGCGTGGTCCAAAACGCCCCCGGCTTTGCCCATCCACTGGCCACCGCTTCCTTCTTCGCTAATGCTTTTTCGCAGACCGAAGCGCTTGTGCAAGTCCTCTCCCTAGGTGTTCTTGCCTGCGTCCTCTGGCTAGTAGCCGACCTAATGTACAAAGGCCGCCACGTGCTGACCCCAGCGTTTTAAGCCGGGGTGTTAAACACCTCTTTGATTTTCTTTATGAGTTCGTTTTTGATTTTTGTGTTGGCTTTGAGGAACTCGCGCGCGGCGTCATAGCCACGGCCCATTTTCATGTCACCATATTCATATGAACCGCCACCACTCTTGGTGATAAGTTTGTACTTCTCACCCAAGGCTAGCACTTCGCCTTCAGGGCTGATGCCCTCGTTATAGAGGATATCGAACTCGGCTTGTTTGAAGGGGGCGGCCACTTTGTTCTTGACTACTTTCACTCGGTGACGCCCACCCACAGTCTCCTCACCCTTTTTAATCTGGGCGATGCGGCGGATGTCTAGTCGTACAGAGGCGTAAAACTTGAGGGCCTTGCCGCCCGGTGTCGTCTCTGGGTTGCCGAACATTACGCCGATTTGCATCCGTATCTGATTTATAAAGATCACGAGGCACTTAGATTTCGCCACAATGGGTGTGAGCTTGCGCAAAGCCTGGCTCATCAAGCGCGCTTGCTTGCCCACGTGCATAGCACCCATATCTCCCTCAATTTCGTCTTTAGGAGTAAGGGCCGCTACCGAATCAATCACTATCACATCAATCTTGCCTGAGCGCACCAGCGATTCGGTAATGTCGAGAGCTTGTTCACCATAGTCTGGTTGGCTGATTAAGAGTTCATCTATGTTCACGCCCAACTTCTTAGAGTAATCAGGGTCCATGGCGTGTTCGGCATCGATGTAGGCGCAGATGCCGCCTTTCTTTTGCGCTTCGGCCACCACGTGCAAACTCAAAGTGGTTTTGCCGCTAGACTCTGGTCCAAAGATTTCCACAATGCGTCCACGAGGCATCCCACCTACGCCGAGGGCCATATCAAGGCCCAAACTGCCAGTAGGTATGGCGTCAATGCCCACCTTCGGCCGCTCACCCAATTTCAAAATCGAGCCTTCGCCAAACTTGGCTTGGATGGCCCGGATAGCATTATCCACCCCAGTGTTAATAACCCGATCCTCCTTCTTCTCTTTAGGTTTGCGTACCATATATTATGTCTATTTATTCAATAATTATTTATGGCTACTGAAGTGGTCGCGCTATCTTTGGGTCGATAGACGAGTTCGAGTGTCTGGCTACGTTCGCGGTTAAAGCGGTCAAGCGAATCAACCTCTATTACATTATATCCCAAGCCAAGTAAGAGTTCCTTCTCGAAGTTGCCCGCGGCGTCTGTGAGCACCTTGGCCCCATTTACGGTTAAGAGCGCGCTATCTGGTGCTGTACCCTTAATCACCACGAAGGCGCTCGAGAGTGTGCTGCCATTTTTGGGGGACTCGATCTTGATGCTTGTACCCCACACTAGGTCGTGAGTTTTGAAGACGGCGAAGATGGCAAGCGAGCTTAATAAAATTATGCCGAGGGTTATTTGCAATGTTTTACCTGCACTTATGTTCATAGTTTTTCTTCGGTTTGCTTTTCCCAGCCCGAGGCTGGTCCGCCTTGGGCGGAAAATTCCTCGCCATACTCATCTGTGGCACTCGGTGTTGAGCCGAAGACCTCGCGTGGTTTTGCTCCGGAGCCCGCGCCCACCACTCCGCGTTCTTCAAGCATGTCGAGCAAACGTGCGGCCCGAGCGTAACCGACTTTAAGTTTGCGCTGGAGTAAGGACGAAGATGCTCGGCCAATCTTTTGCACAATCTCCTTCGCTTGCTCAAATAGCTCGTCATCGTCATCGCTTGTTTCGTCGTTCCAGCCAGAGGCTGGTCCGCCTCCGGCGGAAAAACCTTCACCGCCCTCGGCCGCGATCTCAAGAGCCGACGTTTCGGTGGGTGATTCGTTGTGACCGCTTATAAAGCTCACTACCTTCTTCACCTCGGCTTCAGACACGAAAGCTGATTGCAAGCGGACAGGCTTTGAGGTCTCGCCGGAGAGGTAGAGCATATCGCCTGCGCCCAAGAGCTTCTCAGCGCCAGGCATATCAATAATAGTGCGCGAGTCTATTTGCGATGGTACCTGCAAAGCCACACGTGACGGGATATTTGCCTTAATCAGGCCAGTGATTACTTCAGTGGATGGCCGTTGAGTGGAGAGTATCAAGTGGATACCAACCGCACGTGACATTTGGGCCACACGTACAATAGCCGACTCGAGTTCGCGCGGGTAGGAGGACATAATGTCAGCAAGTTCATCGATGACTATCACTATATATGGCATTGCCTCTGGCAACGAAGGAGGATCGAGTTGGCCACTCTTTCCGCCCGAGGCGGATCGGCCTAGGGCCGAATTGTATTTATCTAAGGCCGGGTTGTAGACGTTCTCATGGTAACTCTTGATGTCACGGGCGGCTTCGGCCTCAAGGATGTCGTAACGCCGGTCCATCTCCTTAGCCGCCCATTTAAGGGCGAGGATGGCCTTTTTAGGATTGGTGATAACCGGCGTAAGTAAGTGGGGGGTGTTGTTGTAGAGAGTTAGTTCAACCCGCTTAGGGTCAATCATAATGAAGCGCAAATTGGACGGAGCGTTGCGATAGAGGAGTGAGATGATGAGTGCGTGGATGGTCACAGATTTGCCCGAGCCTGTGGTGCCGGCGATAAGTAGGTGAGGTGATTTGGCTACATCAGTAAAGGTGACAGCGCCCGTGATGTCTTTACCCATTGCCACAAGGAGAGGCTTATCTGATTTGGCGAAGTTTTGGTCGGCCAGGAGTGAGCCTAGACGCACGGTTGTTTTGACCGAGTTGGGGACTTCAATACCAACCAGTGACTTACCCGGTATGGGTGCCTCGACTCGGAGTGGGTGAGCGGCAAGCGAAAGGGCCAAGTCATTTTGCAAAGCTACAATGCGCGAGAGCTTTACTCCTTCGGCCGGCTTGAGCGCGTAACGAGTAATAGAAGGGCCGATAGAAATTTCGTCCATCTCCACCTCGATGCCGAAGTTAGAGAGTGTGCGTTTTATAATGTTTGAATTCGCCTTGATATCGCCAGCGCCCGGCTTGCCACTGTCGCGACCAAGTAACTCGAGCGGGGGAGGGGTGTAAGGGGTTTGATCAGCGCGCACTAAAGGCACGAATTCTTCACGAGTATCTTTACCTAAGCCAAACATGCCTTTGACCTTGCTTGCGGTTGTCTCTTGTGGTCTCTGGGTTGGCTCGGCTGGGGTTTTGTCTTCGGCCACCTCTTCTATCTCATCTGCAACTTCGTCTACGACCTCTTCCATGTCATCCTCCACTACTCCCTTTCTGTTTCTCCACAAGGTTAAGATTTTTTCAAATGATAATGTTGTTTCAAATATAAGCACCAGTGAGATTAGAAATACTGCCACAAATATCGCCCAACTGGCTGTGCCGAAAAGCCTACTGCTCACACTCGCTATGCCGTAGCCAATGATACCTCCGGGGTGATTAACCTCGTCTCCAAACCCACGCTCTATAATACCCAAACCCGAAAGCACAAAAAATAGGCTACCCACAGCCCGCACAAGGACTAATCGTGGTTGATGCGAGCGGAAGAAGGACACAGCCACGAGCAGGGAGATTGTCGGCACGAGGTAGAAGCCTGCTCCCAAGAGGTAGCGCAGAACCTCGTATGTCTTATTGCCAATGAAGCCAGCTAAGCCCCTAGAGGATAACAGGAGGAATACGGAAAAGGCTAAAAAGGCTATGCCCCAGATGGTGTGTCGCACCCCGTCCTTTAGCCCGCCACCGCCATTCTTTGAGACATCTTGGGGTTGTTTAAAACTAGATTTAGCTTTCTTCTTCACAACCCACATTTTAGCAAGATAATTAGATATTGCCTAAGTAGTTTGTGAATAAATCGATGCAAGCCAGAGGAGAACTATTGCATTGTCGTTTGCATTCTCTTTTTATGGCGCATATACTTGACCTTAACAGAATATGAACTTCGCTCTAGGACAAAACAAGTTAGTAGCTGAAGCCGAATCCGGTCTCTTAAATCGGGCCAAAAGGCTTTCGATTGCCCTTTACAGACTAACCAGTTACTTCGAACCAAATGAACCGATGCGGGAGAGTCTAAGGGCCAAGGCTATTTCGCTAATGGACACAGTTTTAGTCATAAAGGACATTAGAAAACCGCTAAAAGAGCTATTGTCCTATACAGATGTCCTATTATATTCAGGTCTTGTCTCTGAGACGAACATAAAAATCTTAAAGGACGAATTAATGTCCCTGACAAACCAAGCCCAACAATTAACTAGCGAGGAGCCATCCCCCTTTTTTGGTCTCACGGATTTGATCCCGGATTTACCCAAAACGCTTGTGCCTCCGAGTAATCATTTGATTGGGCTAAATTTAGCTACAGCACAACTAGCGACGAGTAGTCAAAAGGATAAGCGCCGGGTGGCCATAGTGGATTTCATCAGAAAGAATGGGGGGGCAAGTGTGCGCGATTTGATGGCTGTAGTTAGGGGCTGTAGCGAAAAGACGATACAAAGAGAGTTGGCTTTACTTATTGCCCACGGTGAACTCAAGCGCGAGGGAGAGCGCAGGTGGAGTAAGTATTTGCTCGCACGAGCGTCTTAACGCATAGGTCCTTAGCCACGGATTGACCCGAGGAGGCGAATATGCTAGCTTATCCACATAGCATATTTGGCTATAAAGCTCTGTAACTATATACTTATTGAAGTAGTTGCGGCTTTTCTTTGTACGGCCATAGGCCGTGTGATTGTTTGGCAGAAAGGAGGACTTTGAAAACTGAATAGTCTCTGCGAAAACGGAGACAGTTATCCTACTTATTTTGTTCCACAAAACGTTCTTTCGTTTGTATGAAAGGGCGGGTATGGAAATTATTAATTGAGATTATTATTAATCACGAATTAGATTATATGACCAAAACCTCTATGGGTAAGGTCGCAAGAATCGCTTCGATAGTTCTCGGTGTTGCGATGTTCGCAACTGTGGCTCTGCCAGCTTCGGCCGCCACCATCGATGATCTGTTGGCGCAGATTGCTGCGTTGCAGGCTCAACTCCTTGCTATGCAAGGTGGTTCGACCTCAACTTCTTGCAACTTTACGATGAATTTATCAATGGGTATGCAGAACTCGCAAGTCATGGACTTGCAGAAGTATCTGAACGCCAAAGGTGCCACGGTTTCCCTCACGGGAGCCGGTGCTCCAGGTCAGGAGACAAGCTACTTTGGTGCTCGCACCAAGGCCGCTGTCATGGTCTGGCAGAATATGCACGCCGCTCAAGTTCTCGCTCCGGCGGGACTTAGCGGAGGCACAGGCTTCTGGGGAATGTTCTCACGCACTTACGCCAACACAACTTGTGGCGGTGTAGTGACTCCTCCCCCAGGCCAAAACCCTCCTCCAGTTCCTCCAGCCACTGGCGGCATCTCGGTTTCAGCTGCCGCACAGCCCGCCAACTCGCTAGCTCCTGAAAGTGCAGCTCGTGTACCTTTCACCAACTTTACGGTGACAGCTGGTGCGCAAGATGCCACCCTCAACTCTGTAGTGGTTGAACGTCAAGGTCTAGGTGCCGACGCTGCTTTCGACAGTGTGGTGCTTATAGACGAGACTGGTGCTCAAGTTGGTAATTCCAAGACTCTCAACTCTGATCACCGAGCCACTATTGGCGAGAACGTGGTCATCAAGGCTGGTACTTCGCGCACCTTTACTGTGGCCGGCAATATGGTCGCCGACAACAGTGGTCGCGCTGGTCAGGTTGCTTCTCTTGCCCTTGTGGCAGTGAACGCCTCTGGTTCGGTTTCGGGTAGCTTCCCCATCGTTGGCGCCACTCACACGATCAATGCCACTTTGGACATTGGTACCGTGACTATGGGCCGTGGATCTTATGATCCTGGCTCTGCTCTGACTAAGGAAGTAGGTGTTGTGGGTTACAACTTCTCGTCTGTCAGGGTTACAGCTGGCTCGAACGAGGATATGTACCTCCGCTCCATCCGTTGGAACCAGACTGGTTCAGCGGCTCCTAGTGATCTTGCCAACCTAACGACTGTGGTTGATGGCGTGTCTTACTCCACAGTCATCTCGTCTGACAGCAAGTATTACAGCACCGTCTTCCCAGCTCCTGGCCTCTTGATCGTCAAGGGCGCATCCAAGGATATCACCATCAAGGGTGACATTGTGGGTGGCTCTGGCCGCACAATAGCCTTTGATCTCGCCAAGAGGATTGACATCAACTTGGTTGGTAAAGACCATGGCTACGGCACCACTCCTCCCCAGACAACTGGCAACTCTAACAACTGCGGCGCGACCACTGGTACCTCGTGCTTTACTACAACCGAGGATCCTTGGTATGACGGCGCTGTCGTGACCGTGTCGGCTGGTACTATGAACGTCAGTTCGTGGTCGGCCGGTGTTCCTTCGGCAAACATCGCTGAAGGAGTGTCTGATGTTCCGATCGCTGGCTTCACCGTTGACGTTAAGGGCGAAGGTATCTCTGTTGGTTCGATGATCTTCGGTGTTGGTGTGACTGGCACCGTTGCTTCGGGCGGCATTGATTCTGTCAAACTTATCGACGAAACGGGCAAGACCCTCGCTGGCCCTACCGACGTCACCCAGATAACCACGGGTTACGGAACAGTCACCCTCTCTAACTCGATAACATTCAAAACGGGTGTTACCAAAGTTAAATTGGTGGCCAAGGTTGATACTAGTGCTGCCAACAACGACACTGTTGTAGCCTCTACCACCCCTGGTAGCGGTTGGACAAGCGTCAAGGGCGAAACTACGGGGAATACCATTACTCCTTCCCCCTCTTCCGCCATCTCTGGTTCTACTCAAACAGTTAAGGCTGGAACATTAACGATTACGGTTTCCACTCTACCTCCGGCTCAGAACGTGGTCGCCGGTTCCAAGCAGTTCACCTTCGCCAACTACATCTTCGATGGTTCTGCCTCTGGCGAGGATGTGCGTATGAACACGGTGCCTCTCTACTTCGACACCACAGGTACGCGCACCGATCTTACCAACTGTTCGCTCTACGATGGAGCCACGGCTCTTAACACCGGTTCTAATGTTAAGAACCCAGCTACCACCGACACAGCTTCATCCACCTCTCTTACCTTCGATGGTACAGGTTTGATTGTCACTAAGGGGACAAGCAAGACCCTCTCTATGAAGTGTGATCTCAAAACTGGTGTTACCACTAAGTATTGGTGGGGTGTTGATGCGGGCGCTACCTTCACAGCCACCGGTCTAACAAGTGGTACCACGATTACGCCTACGGCTACTGATGCTAACGGTCAAATTATGACCGCCGTTGCTGGTGGTGGTTACAGCGTGGTGAATTCGGCTGATTCCTCGGTGCTCTACCGCGCAGTCCAGGCCGGAGCCACAGACGTGATTTTGGCCAAGTACATCTTCACCGCTTCTACGTCTGAGGATGTTACTATCAAGCAAATTGTCTTAGCTCTTGGCAACACCGCTTCCAACTCGCCGGCTGACCTTGTTGGTCAACAGGTAACAGTATGGAAGGGTACTACCCAGGTTGGTATAGGCCAGTTCGGTGTCGGCGGTACTGCCGATGTCGCCACCTCAACGCTTTCGGCTCCGTTCAACGTCCCCAAGGGTGAATCTGTGACTATTACAGTCAAGGGTTCGCTTACGGCCCAGGATTCTATTAATGGTACCCCGGGCGCCTTCATTGTAGTCAACTACGATGGTGGTGTGGGTAATAACGGTAGTTCCTCAAGCGCCACTGGTAACTATGGTACGGGCGTTGATTCGGGCTCGACCATTGGCGGTAGCTACGCTGCTGTCACCAACACCAACGGTGTGCGTGTATTCCGTGGAGTTCCGACTATCTCGGTCCTCTCAAGCGGTTGCGCCACTTGTCTACAGACTGGCGTGGATCTCTACAAGATTCGCGTTACCGCTCCCGCCGCTCGCGGTATTGGTCTCCGTGCTGTCAGCTTCAACGTGAGTTCGATTGGTATTGGAGTCACTGGCTGGCAACTCGTTGGTCCTAATGGCGCGGTTAATGCCACAGCAGTTGCTTCTACCACCAATAATCGCTTGATCATCAACTTCGACAACTCGTCTACGGACAGTTTGGTTGATGCTGGTGATTCCAAGGATTACGCGGTTCGAGCCACTGGCTTTAGTTCGGCCCTCACTTCGGCAAACACAGAGACGGTAAGCATCAACCTGGTGTCTGACACCACAACCCCAAGCTACTTGGCAACAGGCACGCTTATGGGCTCGGTGTACTCAATCCAGAACAGTGCTTCAAGCTCTGACAAGTTCGTGTGGACACCGTTCTCAAGCACCACCCCGGCGGTATTGACAGCAGCGATGCAGCTCAATGCTGACTGGACGAACAGTTACGGAGTGCCCGGCTTCAATGTAAGTCAGGATCTCCCAGCTCAAAGCTTCAGCAACTAATACTTCTATCGGGTCGATACGATTTAAGTAGCGATTACCCCCTCCGCCTTTGGCGAGAGGGGGTTTTCGTTTTACCCAGAGTCCGACGAAAGGTTGCTTGCAAAAGTTTTTTATGTCTGTAAAATATGATTATGAACAAAAATAATCTAACTATCATAGTAGTTCTGCTTGTCATAATTGGCGGTTTTTGGTTTTGGCAATCCCAGCCTGCGGGTGTGGTTGCACCTAGCGGAGTCGTGTCTAGCTCCACCCCATTTACGGCCACAACCAGTGCCAGCGATCCCAAGATTGAACTTGGCACGTCCTCGGCGCCCAGGGTTACCAAAGGGGTGGTACCCAATCTTGGCCACCAAGTGGTCTACAAAACAGGCCTTACCGTCGAACAGAAGAAGGCAATAGTAAGTAGTATCGAACAGGCGAGAGGCGTGCTTGCCAGTGATAAGTTCAATTTTGACGCATGGATAGATTTGGCCAATGTTACTTCAGGAGCGGGCGATGACAACTATGCCATAGAGATATTAAAATTTGTGTCGCTCAATACACCTAAATGGGCCCTACCCGAGAGCAATCTCGGTATGATTTATGGTTACCACATTCACGACAACACGACGGCCGAAAGCCACTTCAGAATAGCTCTCGAGCGCGAACCCAATGTCGCCTACTACTGGATTCAAACGGCCCAATTCTTCATTGATATTGACAATGAGGCCGAAGCCCGGAGGGTTCTCCAAACAGGCAAAAATAAAAAAGTAACTGACTATCAGAGGCTAGAGCAGATGCTAAAAAGCCTGTAGCAGGGGTAACGTGAGTTATCCACTTTTAGGCCTTTAACCTATAACACATCTGGTAACATACGGGTTACAATAGTAGTTGGATAAATTTATTATTATTAACCCCGACAGGGGATAGCTCTTTTGTAGAGTATTAACTAAATATGAAGCAGAAAAATATTACGGCTCTCGCGTTCTCGGCTGGGGTGCTTACAGCCGCAGTGCTTTTGATTGGCCAAGTAGTGGGTGCCTCAAGCACCATCAGCACCAACATAAGTACTGATGGTACACTTTCGGTAACCGGCATAGTCAACGCCTCAAGCACTTTGCAAGCCACGGGCGATATTACCACGTATGGTGGCGGGACTTTCGGTAACTCAGCCACAGCAGACCAGTATGTTTTTGTTGGCACTTTGCAGGCTTCGTCCACGGCACTTTTTGGTGGACAGGCCAACTTCTATGATTCCATTGGCGTGGGTACCGCTACCCCTGCCACCACAGTAGGTATAGTGGGTACAACAACGATGACACGAGGTCTCGTGGTTGGGGGAGCGACCACTGGTACCCCAATAAGCGCCGTTATGATGGGCACGTGCACCTACAACCCAGGCGCGGCTATTGTCGCTAGCACCACTCTCTCCACCAACTGTACAGGTGCGACTGGCGTGCGCAATGGTGATCGAGTGTTTGTTACCCCGCGCTCATTGGCAAATTACCTTACTTTGACGAGCGCCTCTTCGACCGCTACTGACGATGTTGTTCAGGTAAGCGTGTACAATATGGGATATGGTGGCCCCATTACCCCCGCGTCAGCCACTTGGAGTTGGATGGCTATCCGATAACTTTAGCAGCTTAAAAAATATGCTGCTATGAAAAAAATAAACAAAATCATCCTTGCCGTAGGCTTGTTTGCCTTGCCCGTATTTACCTTCGCCGCTTACAACGATGTGTCACTACAAACCGGAGGGGTGATAAGTTCCAATGGCATAAACATCGACGTAAGTGGCACCGATAGCGTGATTGAGAGTATTACTGTAAATTCCGGTAGTTTTACGATGCAAATGAGAGCAAATTCGTACGTAAAATTATCAGTCCCTACGTACAATCAATTATCTTACGAAGACTCATATGACACGGGGAGCTCTATAGAATATACCTGCAATGCCAGTAATTCAGTACTTCAAATCAGAAGGTCCGACGACAGTCAGCCGACCACAATCACCGTAACCCCGTCGTCGACTATATGTAGCAATTCAACTACCAGTAGTGGCAACGGTGGTATTGTGGGCGGTGGTGGAGGCGGAGGCGGTAGTTACACCTACATACCACCCGTGACTGCTACTACATCAGCAAACACAACAGGCACTTTGCAGGCCCAATTACTTGCCCTGCAGTCCCAGCTGGCTGGTATGGGCGGTAGCGCAAAGAGTGCTCTTACCCTCCGTCTCACCCTCGGTTCCACCGGTCCTGAAGTTAAGATTCTCCAGCAAATCCTTAACACCGATCCTGAAACCCAAGTTTCCCTCTCTGGCGCCGGTTCCCCAGGTAACGAGACCACTCTCTTTGGAGGCGCTACCTTAGCCGCCCTCAAGAAGTTCCAAGTTAAGTGGGGCATAGTTTCTGAAGGTAA